>JAGZKI010000027.1 GCA_018365265.1 Streptococcus parasanguinis
TTTCGTCGTCCCACCTCCGCACAGTTGAGTAGGGCTGTAAAAGCTGATGAAATCAGCGTAGTAGAGCCCACTCAACCACTGCGTCTTGCTCGACAATCCTAAAACAATCAAGAGGCTAGGACTTCTGTCCCAGCCACTTTTTTTGTGGTCTAGAATATGGTATAATGAGAAGAATTTGATAGGAGTGTCCAAATCTTAGAGGACGCTACGGAGAACTGAGGAGTTGGATATGAATCTCACATTACATGAAGTTGCTCATCTAGTACATGCAAAAAATGATATCAGCCAATTTAAAGATGTGGCCCTCGTCAAGCCGGAATTTGACAGCCGTTTGATTGGGCCTGGAGACCTGTTTGTTCCTTTAAAAGGAGCGCGTGATGGTCATGACTTTATTGAGACTGCTTTTGAAAACGGAGCCGTAGCCACTTTTTCAGAGAAAGTGGTAGAAGGCCACCCTTATATTTTGGTGGAAGATGTATTGAGTGCTTTTCAAACACTTGCTGCAGCCTATCTTCAAAAGACAAAAGTAGATGTTTTTGCAGTGACGGGGTCAAATGGTAAAACCACCACAAAAGATATGTTGGCACAGCTTTTGTCCACCACCTACCTGACCTATAAAACACAAGGAAACTATAACAACGAAATTGGTCTTCCTTATACGGTTTTGCATATGCCAGAAGGGACAGACAAACTGGTCCTTGAAATGGGGCAAGACCATCTAGGAGATATCCATCTCTTGTCAGAACTGGCGCATCCAAAAGCTGCTATTGTCACCTTGATTGGGGAAGCCCATTTGGAATTCTTTAAAGATCGAAGTGAGATCGCAAAAGGAAAACTCCAGATTGCGGACGGGATGGCAGAAGGTGGCCTTCTGGTAGTTCCGGCTGATCCAATCGTCGATGCCTACCTTCCTGAAAAGCAAACAGTCGTCCGCTTTGGTCCAGACGAGGAGATTTTTATTACCGAGTTAATCGAGCGAAAGGATAGCTTAACCTTCCGAGCGAATTTCTTAGAAGAAGCGATTGATCTTCCGGTAACAGGAAAATACAATGCGACCAATGCTATGATTGCAGCTTATGTTGCCTTGAAAGAAGGAGTGAGTGAAGCTGCGATTCGTGATAGTTTTGAAACCTTGCAATTAACGCGCAACCGCACAGAATGGAAGAAGGCCAGTAACGGAGCGGATATCCTATCCGATGTCTACAATGCCAATCCAACGGCTATGCGCCTAATCTTAGAAACTTTCTCGACTATTCCTGCTAATCTAAATGGTCGAAAATTAGCCGTCCTGGCAGATATGAAAGAACTAGGGGAGCAATCTATTGATCTGCACAACCAAATGATTCTCAGCCTCTCGCCAGATGTCTTGGATACGGTTATTTTCTACGGCCAAGACATTGCGGGATTGGCTCAGTTAGCGAGTCAGATGTTCCCACTCGGACATGTCTATTATTTCAAGAAGACCGCTGAGGAAGATCAGTTTGAGGACATGGTCAAACAAGTCAAGGAAAGCTTGAAAGAGCAGGACCAAATCCTCATCAAGGGAAGCAATTCCATGCATTTAGCCAAATTGGTAGAGGAATTAGAAAAAGCCTAGCAAATGTGAAGGAAGTTATACAAAAATAGGCTACTATAAACTAAAGGAATAGAAAAATGACATTTTGGGATTTATTGATTACGAACCAAAAATCAGCCCCGCCTGAGTTTGGGCTCTGGTATTTCATTCTGCCAGCTTCTTTGTTGGTGGTTGGCTACTTTTCCATCAAATATGCACAGTCTAAAAGCTACCAACGCTTTTGGTATTGGGCGCAGTTGATCCAAGTCTTGACTATTAATGCTTGGTATATTCTCGCTCACATGCCTTTGACAGATAATTTACCCTTTTATCATTGTCGCTTGGCTATGCTTGCGATCCTTTTTGCTCCTAGAGGGACCTATATCAAGCAATATTTTGCCTTGTTGGGTGTTCTAGGATCCATTGCGGCTTTGGTTTATCCGGCCTTTGACCCCTTCCCATTCCCCCATATTACTGTACTCAACCTGATTTTTAGTCACTGGGCCTTGTTTGCCAATAGTTTGATTTACCTACAGGATTTTTATCAGTCGGAAAAACAGGACACCTTACGGATTGTTAAGATCACCTTTGGTATGAATGCAGTCATCTTTTTGGTTAATCTTTTGACCAGAGGAGATTACGGCTTCTTACGACGTCCACCAATCATTGGAGACCACGGTGCTCTTTTGAACTACCTCTTGGTCAGCATCGTGATGGTGGCTGGTATTTGCTTGGTCAACCAGCGCTACAAATACAAGATGGTCGAAGAGAGTATCGTTTCGCGTTCAGAATAAAAAGAGCAGATAAGGGAAAGAAATCATGACACTTTGGGACTTATTTTTCACCAGTCAACCAACGGCCCCTCCTCAATTGGGGGTCTGGTATTTCTTATTGCCGACTTCATTAGTGGTAGTGGGAGTTCTGTCCATTCGATTTGCTCACTCTAAAGGCTACCAAAACTTTTGGTATTGGGGGCAGTTGATCCAGCTGCTCATCATCAACTCTTGGTATCTAGCTGCTCGCTTGCCTCTTTCAGAGAGTCTTCCCTTCTATCATAGCCGGCTGGCCATGTGGATCATTCTTTTGGCGCCCAAGGGCAGCTTCAAACAATATTTTGCCCTCGTGGGGGTCTTTGGCTCCACTATGGCCTTGGTTCATCCTATTTTTTATCCCTACCCTTTTCCTCACGTTTCCTCGATCAACAATGTCTTTGGTCACTGGGCTCTCCTGGCCAACTGTTTGATCTATCTGGTTCAATCCTACCAGGTGGAAGAAGGGGCTGTTTGGAAGATCTGTCAGATGACGTTTGGGGTCAATGCCATTATTCAGCTTGCGAATCTCGCAACGGGTGGAAACTACGGCTTTATGCGTCGCCCACCTGTGATCGGTGACCATGGCCTTGTGCTCAACTATTTGATCGTGACAGTTCTCATGACGGGGACACTGATTTTCATCAATATTATCGTTCAGTACAGTAAGAAAAGAAGAATACCTAAATCTGTTTAAATAAGGAGATTTTATGCATCATTTTTTCACTACAGAATCAACAGCACCACCAGCAATCTCAGCACTTTGGTATAGTGTGATGGTCTTGTTCGTTGTGACAGCGATTATGATGTCACTTCGCTATTATCAGAATGAGCAATTTCGCAAATGCTTTCAATACTTACAAGGCTTCCAGTTAATTTGCTTGTATCTTTGGTATTTTGCCTACCACATTCCTTGGTCCAATAGCTTACCATTTTATCATTGCCGCTTGGCCATGTTTGCGGTCTTGTTTTTACCAGACCGCTGGAAAAGCAAACAGTTCTTTGCCTTGATGGGAGTGAGTGGAGCCATCTTTGCTTTGGGCTATCCAGTCTTTGATCCCTACACTTTCCCTCATATTACGAGTTTTTCTTTCCTCCTCGGACATTACTGTCTCCTCATCAATTCCTTGATTTATCTCTTGAGATGGTATGATCGAAATCTCTTAAAAAATAGTCAGATTGTTCTCTATACCTTTGCCTTAGATTTATTCCTGGTTGGAGTCAATCAATTGACGGGAGGAAATTACGGCTTGATGGCCCGCCCTCCGATTATGAGAGGGGATAAGGTGTGGCTCAACTATCTGGTTGTATCCAGTATTTTAGCCCTTGCTTTATTACTCTTTAATCAGTTCTTCAGTCGCAGAAGTGAGCGGGTGAAAGTGAGAAAATAACAAGCAAGTAGGAAGGTTGGGACATCTCGGTCTCAACCCTGTTTTATATTAAAGGAGAATATATGAAGCGTTTCTTGCTAATGATTTCCCTCATTTGGAGTTTGGTTTGTACAATCACGATCGCACATGCAGATGATGAAGTTCGCTATTCGATTGAATCCTATGTAGGACACCTCCAATTGCAGGAAGATAGCCAAGCAACATTTACACAAGAGATTACCTATCAGTTTCAGACAGGCTATCATGGTCAATATGTGACCTTAGGAAGCGCTGATCCTCTTCCAAAAGGGTTTAAGATTCATCGTCATCCTGAAGTGGAAGCCTATGTGGATGGGGAAAAACGTGAGATTCGTGTAGAGGAGACAGACCTGGAAGATGGTCGGCAATTAAAAATATACAATGCCCGTATCGTCGGAGGAACGGTCAAGATCAAAGTAAAATGGAAGATTGATCATCTCTTGACTTTCTACAAGGATATTGCAGAACTGAATTGGTTTCCTATTTCAGATGGAGATGAGAAAGTCGCGAAATTAGATTTTTATGTGGATGGCTTGGATGCCAAGCAGGGAAAACTGTATGCCCATACTGGTTACTTTAATCCACCAGCCCAAGTCGAACGGACTGCAACTGGTTATCATATTTGGACAAAGGATTTTCCAAAAAATGGTAAGCTCGAACTGCATGCCTATTGGCCAATGACAGAGGCCCTGCGTCGAGACCAAGCAAATGAGATTAACAAGGGAAATGGAAAAGAGAAATTTCTCAAAAAAGAGAAATCCATTGAACAAAAAACGTTCCTCTATCGGACCCTTCTACTCAAGGTCGTTCCAATTGTAGCGGTTCTTTTATTTATCCTAGCTTTCATTCCATGGATCCGGTATTTTATCAGTACCAGAACTCGTCGGATTGCAAAAGGAGTACGATTATACGAACCACCACAGAATTTACCTCCTCTTGTCCTAGCTAAGGCACTGTATCAACTTGATTTTGAACGGATGGTGATGTCTAGAGAGAAGGGGCAACTAAAATTTAATCATCTCATCCAGGCAACTATGTTAGATCTTATTGATCGAGGAAATCTTCGGTTGACTAGGGATGAAAATGGGGAAACCTTGACCTGTCTCCATTATGAAGGCTTGGCTGATTTTGAATTGAAGTTTATTGAAATGATCTTTGATCAAGAATCTCAAATCAATATCAGTGAAGTATTTTCAAGGTATAAAATCGACAAAGTAGCCCTAAAAAAAGACTTTCGAGCTGCTAAATCAGACACCCAACGAGACCGTATTCGAAAGGTCGGAAATGACGTTCAATCACTGTTAAAAAAAGATGCCCAGCAATTGTCAAAAGGGGTAGAGAAGGAGATTGCGAAATTAGGATTGCCTTCTTATTTTAGAGACTTATCTGAAAAAGAAGAAGCTTTTTCAAAAACAGGCTGTGCCTTACATTTTTGGCTCTTACTGATCTTATTTGTGAGCATGTGTTTCTTATCTCTCGGATTTGGATCACACCTATCTTCCTTCTATTTTTGGATCATTTTACTTTTGGTTTTGTTATTCATTCCATTTTATATTCTTGTGAAAATTCGCGAAGAACATCTCCAATCCTTAGAGAACTTGGATGCACAATTCCAATGGATGGCCTTTCGAAATATGATCGAAAGTATTCCAAATTTCAATCAAGCAGAACTGGAGAGTGTTGTTCTATGGAATCGTATCCTAGTCTATGCAACTATGTATGGTCAAGCTAAAAAAGTGAGTCAGGTACTCAAAAATCATCAGATTTCCTTGCCATACGAAAACTGGGACACTGTTGTTTGGCTAACGACCTCTTCAAATTCCTTCCTAGACGGCTCTACCTTGATGAGTTATGCTGATGATTCCTATAGCGTTTCAAGCTTCTCTACTAACTCCTCAGATGGCAGTGGGGGCTTTGACGGCGGCGGCTTTTCTGATGGTGGCGGTGGCGGAGGATTTGGAGCCTTCTAATAGTCATGATAAGAGGACTAGAATCTAGGGATTTTAGTCTTTCTTTTTGCTCTCAAAGAAGAATCATCGTTGAAAAAAGTGCCTATTTTCGCTATAATAGGACAGATAGAGAAATTGAGGAGAAATCCGATGTAGAGATGAATTTGTAAATTTATCAAAAAATAAGAAGAGAAAGAATTAGGAACATGAACGTACAAGAAGAAATTAAAAAACGCCGTACCTTTGCCATCATCTCCCACCCGGATGCTGGTAAAACGACGATTACAGAGCAGTTGCTCTACTTTGGGGGTGAGATTCGGGAAGCCGGTACGGTAAAAGGAAAGAAAACAGGAAACTTCGCTAAATCTGACTGGATGGACATTGAGAAACAACGTGGGATTTCGGTAACCTCATCTGTCATGCAGTTTGACTACGATGGCAAACGCGTTAATATCCTTGATACCCCAGGGCACGAGGACTTCTCAGAAGATACTTACCGGACCTTGATGGCGGTGGATGCGGCGGTTATGGTTGTAGACTCTGCCAAGGGTATCGAGGCCCAAACCAAGAAATTGTTTGAGGTTGTGAAACACCGTGGCATTCCAGTCTTTACCTTTATGAACAAGCTGGACCGTGATGGACGTGAGCCACTAGATCTCTTGCAAGAATTGGAAGAAGTCTTGGGCATCGCAAGTTACCCAATGAACTGGCCGATTGGGATGGGGAAAGCTTTTGAGGGGCTTTACGACCTTTATAATCAACGCTTGGAACTCTACAAAGGAGACGAACGCTTTGCCAGTCTAGAAGATGGCGACAAGCTCTTTGCCAACAATCCATTCTACGAGCAGGTGAAAGACGATATCGAACTTTTGCAAGAAGCTGGAAATGAATTCTCAGAAGAAGCCATCCTTGCGGGTGAATTAACACCAGTCTTCTTTGGATCCGCTTTGACGAACTTTGGGGTACAGACTTTCTTGGAGACTTTCCTCAAGTTTGCTCCAGAACCACATGGCCACAAGAAGACCGATGGAGAAATGGTGGATCCTTACGACAAGGATTTCTCAGGCTTTGTCTTTAAAATCCAAGCCAACATGGACCCTCGTCACCGTGACCGGATTGCCTTTGTGCGAATCGTATCTGGTGAATTTGAACGTGGCATGAGTGTCAACCTGCCTCGTACTGGTAAGGGCGCTAAGCTATCAAATGTTACCCAGTTTATGGCCGAAAGCCGTGAGAATGTCAGCAATGCCGTAGCAGGAGACATCATCGGGGTTTACGATACTGGTACTTATCAGGTTGGAGATACGCTGACAGTTGGTAAAAATAAGTTCGAATTTGAACCACTGCCAACCTTTACCCCTGAAATCTTCATGAAGGTGTCTGCCAAGAACGTTATGAAGCAAAAATCCTTCCACAAAGGGATTGAGCAATTGGTGCAAGAAGGAGCTATCCAGCTCTATACCAACTACCAAACAGGTGAATACATGTTGGGTGCCGTCGGGCAACTTCAGTTTGAAGTCTTCAAACACCGGATGGAAAATGAATACAATGCAGAAGTGGTCATGAGCCCAATGGGTAAAAAGACCGTTCGCTGGATCAAACCAGAAGACTTAGATGAGCGCATGTCTTCAAGCCGAAATATCTTGGCCAAGGACCGCTTTGACCAGCCAGTCTTCCTCTTTGAAAATGACTTTGCCCTCCGCTGGTTTGCGGACAAGTATCCAGATGTTGAACTGGAAGAAAAAATGGGTTAAGGAACGTTTTCAAAACCGAACCATAACAATAGAAATAAGAAAACGAAAAACTACCCGTTTTCGCTTATAAAGGAGAAACTATGGGATTACTAAGTGGTTTGATGGGCAATGCCTCTCAAAAGAATGTTGATAAAGTAGAAAGAGATCTGGAAGATATCTTGGTGCCGGGAGAGCAAGTCACACTTGCTTTTAGCTTGATTCGTGATTTAATCGTCTTTACAGAGTTTCGTTTGATCTTGGTGGATAAGCAAGGAGTAACAGGAAAGAAAACTTCCTACAAATCCCTTCCTTATCGCTCCATCTCTCGATTTTCAGTAGAAACTTCCGGTCATTTTGATTTGGATGCTGAATTAAAAATCTGGGTCTCTTCAGCAGTGGAACCTTCAGAAGTTTTACAATTCAAGAGTGACAACAGTGTCATTGAAATCCAGCAAGCATTAGCCAGTGCGGTCTTTAAATAAAAAATCATGTTGATAGAGAACAGTTGAGAAAGGAGACGGAATGTTTATCGATAAACAATTGGGTCAAGATCGGAAATGGATCAATATCGACTCGGATTTGATTGCTGAAAATTCATATCTTTATAAAAAATACGATATTGACAAAGAAACCATTGAGTACGCGATGGATAAGAACGAACGTGCCCATATGGATTACAATCGAGAAAACGGAACGATCACCTTTATCTACAATGTATTGGATTTAGAAAAGGACAAGGAATACTACGAAACCATCCCCATGACCTTTATCGTTCAAGATACGCGACTCGTGACCATCAGTAACCAGGACAATGCCTATATCATTGAACAAATGGTTCGTTATTTGGAAAGCCATGAGGAGCTGTCGATCTATAAGTTGCTTTTTGCAGGTCTTGAAATGATCAGTAATGCTTATTATCCGATTATTGATCGCTTAGATAAGCACAAAGATGAACTCAATCGTTTGCTTCGAAAGACAACGACGACAAAGAATCTTTATGCCCTGTCTGACCTTGAGACCGGTATGGTCTATCTGGTCGCGGCAGCCAAGCAAAATCGGATGTTGCTAGAACATATCAAAGCACATGTCATTTATCGCAGGATGAATGATGTTGAAAAAGAGCAGTTTGATGATGCCATGATCGAAGCGCGTCAGTTGGTTTCAATGACCGAGTTGATTTCCAATGTCTTACAGCAGTTGTCTGGATCATACAACAATATCCTAAACAACAACCTGAATGACAACTTGACAACCCTGACCATCTTTGAAGCCTTGTTGGCGGTCTTAGCCGTTATCACCGGTTTCTTCGGAATGAATATCCCTCTTCCTATGACAGAGGATCCCAATGCTTGGATCTATGTATCCCTATGTAGCTTTATATTATGGCTCATTTTGGCAAAGGTCATGCGTTGGATTGTGAAAAAAAGATAAAAAAAAGAGGCTTGGAGAAATCCGAGCCTCTTCGTATCTAGAATAATCTGAGAAATAGGAACCATCTAGACACCTGCCCTCCTCTCCAAAGAAGGGGCAGTGTGAATAGTTCATCGACTGTACAAAATCTTCTTGGAAATAGTAGGAGTAGATTTAATAGTACTGAGTGGTTCTAAATAAATCAGAACTTAGAATAAATCGTTGAATCAGATAAAATGATCCTATTTCTTTATACAGAAATATTTTAGATACTAACTGTATTATACATATTTATTTGTAAAAACGCAAGATAAGAGCTACCAAAAAATAAAAGTTTTTCCAATTTTTTTATGCTCCTATGATGAAGTATATTAGATGGTCGCAAGAAGAAAAGCAGTCCTGGCTTGGCTTTGCGTCACTTTTATGATTTCGAGCTATCAAGGATGTTTTCCTAAAAAATAAAATTATTCTCCTTTGACTATCATTTGCCTCTTCATTATGTTATACTAGATAAGTTGCAAACTTGTATGAGAGAAATGGTGGGGAGGCAGAACAGATGGAAGGATTCTGTTCGAAAGAAGACTCCCGCAAGAAGGATCTTATTGACTGTTTGTTTGAAAAACAATTCCAGTCAGCAACATCCGTTAGGACGCAAAACATTTTTCTCTAAAGAAAATGTAGTCCATAACAGACGGACTAAGTTTTTCTTTAGATGAGTCTTGCGACAGGTAACCAGGAAGGCGACTTCCTATGCAATCAGTGCGTTTTCGCATTGAAAGAAGTTTGATAAAGTGGCTTCGCACCACTTTTTAGAAAGAAGAAAGAATTGAAATTCAATGAATTTAACTTATCTGCTGCATTATTAGCAGAAATCGAAAAAGCTGGCTTTGTAGAAGCAAGCCCGATCCAAGAACAAACCATTCCGTTGGCTCTTGAAGGAAAGGATGTCATCGGTCAAGCGCAAACAGGGACTGGTAAAACAGCTGCTTTCGGTCTTCCAACGTTGGAGAAGATTGATGTCGATAACACAGTGATCCAAGCCCTTGTCATTGCCCCAACGCGTGAATTGGCCGTTCAAAGTCAGGAAGAATTGTTCCGCTTTGGACGCAGTAAGGGTGTCAAGGTTCGCTCTGTCTATGGTGGATCAAGCATTGAAAAGCAAATTAAAGCTTTGAAGTCAGGTGCTCACATCGTTGTGGGAACACCTGGACGTTTGCTAGATTTGATCAAGCGCAAGGCCTTGAAGCTCGATCATATTGAAACCTTGATCCTGGATGAAGCAGATGAAATGCTCAACATGGGCTTCTTGGAAGATATCGAAGCCATCATTAGCCGTGTCCCAGAAACACGCCAAACTCTTCTCTTTTCAGCAACGATGCCAGAAGCCATCAAACGCATCGGTGTTCAGTTTATGAAAGAGCCCGAACACGTTAAGATTGCGGCCAAAGAATTGACAACCGATTTGGTCGATCAATACTATATTCGTGTCAAAGAAGGCGAAAAATTTGATACCATGACTCGATTGATGGATGTCGAGCAACCTGAACTTGCCATTGTCTTTGGTCGGACGAAACGCCGGGTCGATGAATTGACTCGTGGCTTGAAGATTCGTGGTTTCCGTGCAGAAGGAATTCACGGAGATTTGGATCAAAACAAGCGTCTTCGAGTCCTTCGTGACTTTAAAAATGGAAACTTGGACGTCTTGGTAGCAACAGACGTTGCGGCACGTGGCTTGGATATTTCAGGTGTTACCCATGTCTACAACTACGATATCCCACAAGATCCAGAAAGCTATGTTCACCGGATCGGACGGACAGGTCGTGCTGGGAAAACAGGGCAATCCATTACCTTTGTTTCGCCAAATGAAATGGGCTATTTGCAAATCATTGAGAACTTGACCAAAAAGCGGATGAAGGGAATGAAACCTGCAACAGCAGAAGAAGCCTTCCAAGCGAAAAAACAAGTAGCGCTGAAGAAAATTGAGCGAGACTTTGAGGATGAAAAAATCCGGAATAACTTTGAGAAGTTTGGTAAAGATGCTCGCAAATTGGCTGCAGAATTCACTCCTGAAGAATTGGCTATGTATATCTTAAGCTTGACCGTTCAAGATCCAGATAGTCTTCCAGAAGTTGAAATTGCGCGTGAAAAACCATTGCCATTTAAACCATCTGGTGGTGGCTTTGGTGGGAAAGGCAAAGGTGGCCGTGGAAATGGCCGTCGTGGAGACCAACGCCGTGACCGAAATCGCAGAGATGACCGTGAAGGTGGACGCCGTGATTTCAAACGCAAGTCAAATAAAAATAGCCGAGACTTTGAGGGCAAAGGTAATAAACGTCCTCATCGCACTTCCAATGAAAAGAAGAATGGCTTTGTCATCCGCAATAAAGGGGATAAATAAATTCTAAAGACGGTCTAGCAATAGGCCGTCTTTTTAATGAAAATCAAAAATACAAGGGTTAACTAGCTGTTAACCCTTGTATATTTATAAGGAGACCTAAATGATTACTGACTCTTTTAGAAAAAATGTATCATGATAAGGAGCATCCTAAAAAAGTCAGAAAACAGAAAGAACGGATTCCTAAAATGGAATATTTCTGTTAACATATTAAGTTTACAATTATTTCTAAGCTTTGTCAAGGTTTTTTTCTTATTTTTTTAAAAATTTTAACGAAAAAGATAAAAATTGACAATCTTAGCTAAAAGGTTATAATTAATATGATAACTATATTAATTATAAAGAGGTGGCGTCCATGGTGATTGCATTAAAAAATGATGATCTAGAAGTACACTTTAAGACATTTGGAGGGGAATTGAGCTCCATTCGAAGTAAAGAAGGCATAGAATATCTCTGGCAAGGGGATCCAGAGTATTGGTCAGGACAAGCGCCGGTTCTGTTTCCGATTTGCGGGAGCGTTCGTAATGGCCAAGTGCAGTATCATCTGAAAGATGGAGTGAAGACAGGTCAGCTGCCAAGACACGGTCTCATTAGGAAGAGAGAGTTTGAACTCAAAGAACAAACAGACCATCGTCTTGTCTTTGAAATCACCTCAAACGACGAGAGCTTGCAAAATTATCCCTACCATTTTCGAGTGGAAATCGTTTATGAACTACAAGGGAAAGAAATCACCATCACCTATCGCGTGCAAAATCTAGAGTCGGATCAAGTCATGCCTTATTTCATTGGAGGGCATCCAGCCTTCAATTGTCCTCTTTTAGCAGATGAAGACTATGAAGACTACGAGTTGATTTTTGAAAAAGAAGAAAACTGCAGCGTCCCTCTCTTGTTCACAGAAACTGGATTGGTCGATCGCCTGCAGCGGACGCCATTTTTCGATCATAAGCGTAGCCTACCTTTGCGCCATGAACTATTTGAAAAAGACGCCATTATTTTAGATCAATTAGCCTCTAAATCTGTGCAGCTCCTCTCGAAAAAATCCGGTAAAGGTTTAAAATTTGACTTTTCAGATTTTGAGAATCTGGTCCTTTGGTCTACCAATAACAAGGGCCCTTTCATTGCCTTAGAGCCTTGGACAGGTATTTCCACATCTGCAGAAGAGGGCGATTTCTTCGAAGATAAAAAAGGTGTGATCGAGTTGGCTCCTCAAGAGACACGGAGTCATCAGTACCGTATCACCATTTTGTAAATGAAAAACCGTTGGACTATGGAGTCCGACGGTTTTTTTTGATATAGTTTAGCTTAGCTTGGCGTGATTTCTTTTTAAAGAGAGCCTCGGCAGACATCGCAGAGGGTTTATCTGGATAGGATTCTTGGTAAAGAAGTTTAACGGGGAGGCGAGCCCGTGTGTATTTGGCCCCTTTTCCAGCATTGTGCGTCTTTAGGCGTTTTTCGACATCAGTGGTATAGCCAGTGTAGAGAGAGCCATCCGCACACTCTAAAACATATATGTAAGCCTTAGTTTCCATAGTAGATCTCATGAATCTCGTCTGTATAGCTGCCATCTTCATTGTGAATAAAGAGAGGAGGCAGAATTTTTAAGCCATCCAGTGAGCCATCCTTGATCGCCTCAATCAATAACATATTCGCCTCTTTGGTCACTTTGGGATAGACAAACTGGATCCGCTTAGGTGCAAGATTGTAACGTTTCATGGTTTCAATGATATCTAAAAAGCGATCTGGACGATGAACCATCGCTAAGCGACCATTTGATTTGAGAACCCGCTGGGCCACATGGCAAATCTCATCTAAGTTGGTGGTAATTTCATGCCGAGCTAAGAGGTAGTGTTCACTCTCATTGAGATTGGAATGCTCATCTACCTTGAAATAAGGAGGATTGCAGAGGATAATATCCACCTTACTGCCCTTGATATGTTGAGGCAAATGCTTGAGATCATCGGTGATCATGGACATTTGCTGGTTCAAGCCATTGAGAGCAATGGAGCGGGTTGCCATATCCGCTAGACGTTCCTGTATTTCGACACCAATGATCTGGGCCTCTGTCCGAGTACTCGCAAAAAGTCCCACGGCCCCATTTCCAGCGCAGAGATCTACGATCAAGCCCCGCTTGGGCAATTTTGGAAAGCGCGAGAGCAGGACGCTATCCACGGAGTAACTAAAAACTTCCCGATTTTGTATGATTTTTACATCACTTGAAAAGAGTTGGTTGACGCGCTCGCCGTCTTTTAATTCGATATCTGTCATGGCTCTATTATAGCATGAAAAGAGGCTCGGGGAAAGGTGGGCAGAACAGAAAAAGTTGAGAGTTTTTCTCTCAACTTTTTTTAATCAAATTCATATTTTTGGAGAATCGTTGTGAGGATAAAGACTCCTGTAAAGATGGCCATCAATGCCAGATAAACTGGGAAAGTAGTGGCTGTAAGGAGGGAAATCTCGATCAAGTTTTTCAATACGACCGCAGATGCGTAGAATCCTACAACAGAGAAGAGGATGAGGAGGGCTCGCCAGATATTTAGTGGCAAGCAAGCACGGATGACGGATAGGAAACCGATGGATCCAAGTAAGTAATAGGATACAGTAGACATATCGGCTGCAGACCAACCATGGCTTGCCCCCCAAAGGCGAATGAACAAGACACTAAAGACAACCATCAAGGCGCTTGGTAAGGCTAACAGAAGGGAACGTCTTAAGAAGTGTTTTTCAACCGGTTTGATATTGCGTTCAAAGGTCAACACAAATGGTGGGAATCCTTCGACGAATTGGTCAATTAAGGTGATTTGAATAGGGATGAATGGAAAAATCAGCAAATAATTGACGTTGAAGAAAAGGGCACTGGCGATACAGATAATAGCCAAGAGGAAGGAATAGATCGTTTTGATGAAGAAAATTGGAGCGATTCGTCCAATGTTATTGACCACACGACGACCTTCGAATAGAATTTCTGGAACGTCATTAAAGTCAGAGTTCAAAAGAACAATATTGGCAATTTGACGGGTTGCTGGATCTCCCTCAGCCATCACGATGGAGCAGTCTGCTTCGCGAAGAGCAAGGATATCATTGACTCCATCTCCTGTCATAGCAGTAGTCCGACCAGCTGCTTTCAAGGTTTGGATGAGCAGTTTTTTCTGGTGAGGAGACACGCGTCCAAAGATGGCTGTTTCTTCTGCTTGATCTACTAATTGATCATCAGAAATTTTTGAACAATCGACGTAGTTCTCATAATTTTTGAAGCCAGCTTGTTGAGCGATATAAGAAACCGTCACAGGGTTGTCACCGGAGATGATTTTAAGATCCACTCCTTGAGAGCGCAAATACTCAAGAGTATCTGAAGCCCCTTCACGAATGGGGTCTGTAATCTCAATAACCGCAATCCCTTCAAGATTTTCAGGCAGTTTCAATTCCTGCATGCTGATTAGTTCTGAACTATGTGCCAATACGAGCACGCGCGATCCACGAGCTTGTGCTTCGACGACAGCAGCTGGATTTTCTTTAAGAAGCATTTCAGGAGCACCGAGAAAGACGGTTCCAAGGTTGGATAGGTGCATGGCTCCCCATTTCCGATCACTTGAGAAAGGAATAATGTTTTCCGCAGTATAAGCATGCTCCAACTCCCCATAAGCCTTGCGAATAGCTTGAGCAGTAGGATTGGTGTCCTCGCTATATTGCATGTAAGCAGAGAGGATGACCTGGATCGTCTGTTCCGAAAAATGATCAGATAAGCTATGGAGAGCTTCGACTGTCATCTTCCCTTGAGTGATGGTGCCGGTCTTATCAAGACACAAGGTATCCACACGCGCCAGGGTTTCTACTGAGTACATTTCTTGGACAAGAACCTTGCGCATACCGAGCTTAATAACCGCTGTCAAAAGAGACGTAACTGTCAGAAGGGCGATTCCTTTTGGCAACATTCCCAAGAGAGCTGTGGAAGAATTCACGACAGCATCCTTGATTGGCAGCATCTTGATCAACAGTGCTTCAAAGAAGAGGGCAAGGCCAAATGGGATGATAATTTTACCAGTGAAGCTAGAAATTTTCGCTAAGTTATAAAGAATACGCGAATTGATAGGCTTCAAGGTTTTAGCTTCCATCATCAGTTTGTTGGCATAGTTGTTTGCTCCAACCCGCTTGACACGGGCATAGACTTGACCACTGGCAATATAACTACCAGAAAGCAGTTCATCACCAACTTCTTTTAAGACCAGATCACTCTCACCAGTCAGCATAGCCTCATTGGCTTCTGCAATACCAGACATGACTTCGGCATCACTAGGGATCTGCTCACCTGAAGATAAGAGCATTAAATCACCCAGAACAAGCTTTTCGGGTGGAATCGCATCTTTTTCCCCGTCTCGAATGACAGTCACTAGCTCACGACTCATGAGGTTGAGTTTATCAATCATCCGCTTGGCGCGCATCTCGGTCATGATCCCTGTAATGGCATTGAAGCAAATGACTGCGAAAAAGATCATATTGCTCCAAGCCTGTACAGCAGCCAAGGCCACGGCAATCACAAAGTTTAAGGTATTAAACAAGGTGAAGACATTGCGCTTGATAATTTGCCAGGTACTGGTACTTGTATTCGTTGTAAAATCATTGGTTTGTCCGCGATCCATTTTCTTGCGGACTTCACTGAGGGACAAGCCCTTTAAATCAATAGTTTCCATAGACAATATGATATCATTTTTTTGAGAAAAAGACTATCTAGAATCGGTCCGCTGAGACAATTTTTATCTAAAAAAGGTTTGCGGTCAAAATCAGGATACGGTATAATAAGAAAGAACCTTTTACAGGATGGAATATCTTGTAGAGAGACGAATGAAATGGATTTGAGGAACAACTATGTTTTATACCTATTTACGTGGCCTTGTTGCCTTTATTCTGTGGGTTTTAAATGGGAATGCCCATTACCATCATAAGGACAATATTCCAGATCGGGAAGAGAACTACATCTTGGTATCCCCTCACCGAACTTGGTGGGATCCGGTCTATATGGCCTTTGCAACCAAGCCAAAGCAGTTTATCTTTATGGCGAAAAAAGAACTCTTCACCAATCGTATTTTTGGCTGGTGGATTCGCATGTGTGGGGCATTTCCGATCGACCGTGAAAATCCGGGAGCAGAAGCCATTAAGTATCCTGTCAATATTCTGAAAAAGAGCAACCGTTCCTTGATTATGTTCCCAAGTGGAAGTCGTCATTCTCAAGACGTCAAAGGCGGTGTTGCCATCATTGCCAAAATGGCGAAGGTCCGTATCATGCCAGTGACTTATACTGGTCCAAGAGACTTGAAAGGGTTGGCAACGGGTGAACGCATTGATATGAACTTTGGACATCCCATTGATATTTCGGATATTAAAAAGATGAATGACGAAGGAGTGGCAGAAGTTGCCCGCCGTATCCAGGAGGAATTTGATCGCTTGGATGCGGAAGCACAAGCGATCAACACCCCAACAAAACCTTTTATCTTGATTCGTTTGTTAAAAATCCTTTTGATTCCTCTTGTCTTAGTAGTGGGCATCTTGACCTTGCTCTTTAGTTACCTGGCAAGCTTTGTATGGGATCCAGACAAACATCGGAAAAACAAGTAAAAAAACTGAGAGTCTTTCTCAGTTTTTTTTATTTTTACGAATAATAAAAGTGAGAGGAGGTTTCTTATGGAGGATATCATCGAAAAAATCAAAGAATATAAGCTCTTTTTGGCTCTTACAGCTATCGGACTCTTACTTGGAGGGTATTTTCTTTTTCATCGACCTCAGTCAAGTGCATCCACCATACCGGATCTTTATCAGGCTTCGAGTTCAACTTCGAGCAAAGAAAAGGTGCAGACCACTAGTTCCAAAGAAGAAAAGACGACGACTTCTGTATCTGATGCACCCGAGATCATTACGGTCGATGTCAAAGGAGCCGTCAAACAACCAGGTGTCTATGAGTTGCGCTCCAATAGCAGAGTCCACGATGCTATTTATAAGGCAGGCGGGATGACAGCAGATGCCAATAGCCAATCGGTCAACTTGGCGCAAAAACTCTCCGATGAAGCAGTGATCTATGTTGCTAAAGAAGGAGAGGATGTTCCAGCACTTGGAAGTTCAGAAAGTTCTGCAACTTCGTCAGCGCCAGCAGAAAAAACAGGCAAGGTCCATTTAAATCGAGCAACCGAATCAGAGCTCCAGACAGTATCGGGCATTGGACAGAAACGTGCCCAGGATATTATCGCCTATCGCGAAGCAAATGGGCCTTTTCGATCAGTGGATGATCTGAAGAATGTTTCAGGAATCGGAGAGAAAACACTGGAGAAACTAAGAGATGCTTTCACGGTGGATTAAAGACCTTCCTTTTTCGCTTGTCCATCTCGCCTTTGTGCTCCTATGGCTGTATTTTAGTATCTATCAACCATCTTGGCTTTCGATCAGCGGTCTAGTAGTAGTGGGAATTTTAGCAGTTCATCACTATAAAGGGGAGCGCTCAAGTTTGCTAGGGCTTGCTTTAGCAACCCTTTGTTTTGCGGCCTTCTTTGTCTTTCAGCGAATACAGGATCATCCAGTACAAGCAGAAAGTCAGCCCCCATCCCACTTACGTCTGATTCCAGATAGCATCAAGATCAATGGGGACGCCCTGTCTTTTCGTGCTAAAAATCAGGGAAGGACCTACCAAGTCTTCTACACTTTAAAATCAGAAAAAGAAAAACAGCAGTGGCAAAGTCAAACCCACTTGCTGGAGTTGACATATAAAGGTGCTATAGAAGAGCCAGAAGGGCAGCGAAATTTTAGAGGATTTGACTATCGGTCTTATTTGGAAACACAGGGGATTCACTATCAAATAAAAATTGAAGCGATCCAATCCGCACTTCCTATACAGACTTGGAATGTTTTCGATTGCCTATCTCAATGGAGGCGCCAAGCCATTGTTTGGAGCAAGGAGCACTTTCCGCAACCGATGAACCAGTATATGACCGGCCTTCTTTTTGGCTATTTAGATACGGATTTTGAAGAGATGGACCAGCTTTACACGAGTTTAGGAATCATCCATTTGTTCGCCTTATCTGGGATGCAGGTTGGCTTTTTCATCAATGGGATCCGGAAAGCTCTCTTACGTCTAGGAATCTTGCAAGAGACAGTCGATATCTGGATGCTTCCAATTTCTTTGGTCTATGCTGGCTTGACAGGTTTTTCTGTTTCAGTGGTTCGTAGCCTCTTGCAGAAGATCCTCTCTCAAAAGGGGGTCCGAGGGATGGAGAATATGGCGATGACCTTGATGATCTTAATGTTGCTTGTGCCCAAGTTTCTCCTGACAGCTGGAGGGGTCTTGAGTTGTGCCTACGCCTTTATTTTGACCTTGGTAGATACCAGTTCTTATTCCGGACTGAAAAAGCTACTAGTGGAAAGTTTCTGGATTAGCCTGGGGATTTTGCCCCTTTTGACCTATTACTTTAGTGTCTTTCAACCCTGGTCACTCCCTTTAACCTTCCTCTTTTCTTTCTTATTTGACCTTGTCCTTCTTCCAGGTTTAACGGTGCTATTTATCTTATCGATTCTAAAGCCCCTTACAATTTTTAACAGTTTCTTTCTTCTCATAGAGGAGTGTATTCGTTGGATTTCAAAGCTCACGTCGCTACCTTTGGTATTTGGTCAGCCGACGGGACCAGCTCTGATTGCTCTCTTCTTTCTTTTTGGGATCTTGTATGATCTTCGAAAGCAAAAAAAGCGTCGTTTTCTGTTAATAGGTATGATTCTACTCATCTTTTGTTGGACCAAGCACCCTTTAGAAAATGAGATTACCATGGTGGATATCGGTCAAGGAGACAGTATCTTTTTACGCGATTGGAAAGGAAGAACCATATTGATTGATGTCGGAGGACGCGTCACTTTTAAAAGTGGAGAAAAGTGGCAAGAGCGCAGTCAGTCTGCCAATGCGGATCAAACCCTGATTCCTTATCTCAAGAGTCGAGGTGTTGGAAAACTCGATGCGCTGGTCTTGACTCATACAGACCAGGATCATATGGGCGATATGGTGGAGGTTGCCAAACAAATCCCGGTTAAAAAAGTGTATGTCAGTCCAGGCAGTCTCACCAATTCTCAATTTCGAGAGAAATTGAAACTGCTTCATAGTCCGATTAAAGTAGTCCAGAGAGGGGATCAACTTCCTATTTTTGATGATCATCTAGAAGTCTTATCCCCTGATGAAGTGGGGGATGGTAAAAATGATGATTCGATTGTCCTTTATGGACAGTTCTTTCAGAAACGATTTTTGTTCACGGGTGATTTGGAAGAAGCTGGAGAGAAAAAACTATTGAAAAACGATCCACAATTACAAGTAGATGTCTTGAAAGTAGGCCACCACGGTTCTAAAGGTTCCTCTAGTGATGTGTTTTTAGATCAGTTACATCCTCAGTTGGCCTTGATCTCTGTTGGAAAGAAAAATCGCTACCAACATCCCCATAAAGAATTGCTCGATCGTCTAGAGGAACGCTCTATTTCTTATCTTCGTACCGATGAAAGGGGAGCAATTCGCTTGATTGGGTGGGACCATTGGAGGGTAGAAACGGTCCGCTAGAGACGAGGAGAGGTTTGCTTTCTATGCTGAAAATTGCTATTATAGAAAGTGAAATCAATGTAAAGGTAGAATCGTATGAACGCATTTAAGCAATTTTGGATACAGTATGCAGATTTTTCAAGTAAGACCAGTCGGGCCCATTTTTGGCTAGCTTTTTTCTGGAATTCCCTGATTTCTTTGCCTCTTTGGGTTTTTTACATCGTGACCTCTTTATCCCATCAAAATGCTCAAGAAACGCTCAATTTTTCAACTGTTCATTCTAAGACAGGTTTATGTGCGCTCGCTTTCTTAGCATTCTTTTACTTCCTCATTTTGGTACCCAGTCAAGCCATTTGTGTGCGTCGCTTGCGAGATGCGGGAATCCATTGGTCTTGGATCTTTTTGAACCTTGGTCCGGTTCTGCTCTATTTGTTGACGGGACTAGATATTTTCCTATTTCTCTGGGTGATTACAGTTATTTCCCTCTTGATTCTCATGATGCTTCCAGGGAAAAACACCTTCCCACAACCAGTAGAAACTCCTATGGGAGTGGCTTCTGAACCACAGGTCACAGCGACAGGGGGAAGCTTTGGAGGCAACTCCTTTGAGCAAATTCCAAATTTTGTAGCAGCACCTGATTTGTCTGATGAAAAACCACCATTGGAACAAAAGATGGCTGCTGAACACGAAATCCACTAAACTGATAAAAGATAAGAGAGTTTCATGCAAGCAATTACCGACACTAAACATCTGACGGTTCAAACTCTGCCTCCTATTCTTGTCTTGACAGGGGAGGATGTAGGTCAATTTGAATGGTTAAAAAAAGACATTTTAAAAAAAATAGGCTATGATCCCTCAGATTTGAATTATTCTTATTTTGATATGAAGGAAGCCTCCTATGCTGAAGTCGAACTGGATTTGGTCAGTCTTCCCTTTTTTGCAGATGAAAAAATCGTGATTTTAGATCACTTATTGGATCTGACCACTGCCAAGAAACGCAATTTAACCGATGAAGATCTGAAACAATTTGAAAACTATCTGGGAAATCCTTCTGAATCGACCCGTTTGGTGATATTTGCAGAAGGAAAATTAGATAGTAAGCGCCGCTTGGTCAAACTCCTAAAACGGGATGCCCAAATCATTGAAGCGACCACTCCTAAAGAGCAAGATTTAAAGCGTTATTTTTCTGGTCAGGCGCAAGAATTGAGCTTACAGTTTGTGGGCGATTCCTTGGACCAGCTGCTCTTAAAATCTGGCTATGATTTTGGAGAGTTACAGAAGAATCTCGCTCTATTGCAGGCTTACAAAGAAGATGGTCAGATTACCCTCCAAGATATCGAGGAGGTTGTTCCAAAGTCCTTGCAAGATAATATTTTTGATCTGACACAGATGATTCTCAAACGCCAAATCGATCAAGCCCGGAATTTGGTTAAGGATCTCCGCTTACAAGGAGAAGATGAAATAAAATTAATCGCTATTTTATTGGGGCAATTCCGAATGTTTTCTCAAGTTAAAATTTTCTCAGAAGAAGGCCAATCCGAAAGCCAAATTGTAGCGAGCTTGTCGGACTTGTCAGGACGCAAGGTCAATCCTTATCAGGTAAAGTTTGCCTTACGGGATAGCCGCAGGCTTTCCCTGTCCTTTTTGAAGCAAGCTATGATGACCTTCATCGAGACGGATTATGCGATTAAAAGTGGAACATATGAAAAAGACTACTTATTTGATTTGGCCCTGTTGAAAGTAGCTAATAGCATCTAACGATGAATGAAATCGCAAGCAGATTAGTTGAATAATTTAGCTGTTTGCGTTATCATCAAGTCAGTAATAAAGAAAAGAGGACCATAAAATGGCTATCATTTTACCAGAATTACCATATGCTTATGATGCATTGGAACCTTATATCGATGAAGAAACCATGCATTTGCACCATGATAAACACCATCAAACATATGTAAACAATGTGAATGCAGCTCTTGAAAAACATCCTGAAATTGGAGAAGACCTTGAAAGCTTGTTAGCTGATGTTGAATCTATTCCAGCTGATATTCGCCAAGCTGTGATCAACAATGGTGGTGGTCATTTGAACCACGCTCTTTTCTGGGAATTGATGACTCCAGAACAAACAGCTCCTTCAGCAGAACTTGCTGCAGCGATTGATGCTACATTTGGTTCATTTGAAGACTTCAAAGCAGCCTTCACAGCAGCAGCAACGACACGTTTTGGTTCTGGTTGGGCATGGTTGGTTGTCAACAAAGAAGGCAAACTCGAAGTGACTTCAACAGCAAACCAAGATACACCAATCTCTGAAGGTAAAACACCAATCCTTGGTTTGGATGTTTGGGAACATGCTTACTACGTGAAATACCGTAACGTACGCCCTGACTACATCAAAGCTTTCTTCTCAGTGATCAACTGGAATAAAGTTAATGAATTGTTTACAGCAGCAAAATAATAAAATGAAGGAATCTATAAGAGCAAGTATTGGCTCTTATAGATTTTTTTATTTGCATCCGAAAAATTGGAGTATAATTTCTTGCGTTTGGTCAGGAAAATGATACACTAGTAGGAGTGTGTCTTACTTGTCTGAAGCCTGGTTTGAAGGGCCTAGGCAAGGAAAAGATAAACCTTAAAATGAAAACTGAAACATTCAGGGAGAAATGAAATGACTAGTATTACCATTACTAAAGGAGCCGTTGAGACGCCTATCTATTTGCGGATGTTAAATCGTCATGGCTTGATTGCAGGTGCAACAGGAACAGGAAAAACGGTTACGCTCAAGGTTCTAACAGAAAAATTAAGCAAAGAAGGCATTCCGGTCTTTCTAGCTGATATCAAGGGAGATTTATCTGGCTTAGCCAAAGCTGGGCAATGGACACCAAAATTGGAAGAACGCTACAAGCTTCTTGGGATCACAGATCCGTTTGAGCCACAAGCCTTCCCTGTTCGATTGTGGGATGTCTTTGGTCAAGCTGGTCATCCTGTTCGTGCGACTGTCGAAGGGATGGGGTCATTGCTTCTTTCTCGTCTGCTTGATTTGAATGAAACCCAATCAGGAATTCTCGCAATTGTCTTTAAAGTGGCCCAAGAGAAAGATTGGCCCTTGATTGATTTGAAGGACCTGCAAAGCCTTTTAAAGGAAGTCTATGAACACAGTTCAGACTATTCGGCCCAATATGGCAATATCACCAAACAATCTGTCGGAGCGATCCAAAGAAGTCTCTTGGTTCTTGAAGAAGAAGGAGCAGACCAGTTTTTCGGAGAGCCCGCACTTGATTTAAATGACTTCATGCAACTCGATGCATCTGGTCGTGGTTATATCAATATTCTTTCGGCTACAAAGCTCTTTCATTCACCAAAATTGTACTCAACCTTTTTGATTTGGATGCTGTCTCGTCTCTTTGAAACACTTCCAGAGGTTGGGGATCCTGAAAAGCCAAAACTGGTCTTCTTCTTTGATGAAGCGCATCTCCTCTTTAAGGATGCAAGCAAGCTCTTTCTTGAGAAGGTCGAGCAAGTGGTACGCCTGATTCGTTCGAAGGGTGTAGGGATTTACTTTATTACCCAAAATCCTCAAGACCTTCCAGAATCTGTTTTGGCACAGCTTGGAAATCGTGTTCAGCATGCTCTTCGAGCTTATACACCCAAAGAAATGAAGGCAATTAAGGTGGCTGCCCAAAGTTTTCGTCCAAATCCAGATTTTGATACAGAAACAGTGATCACAGAGTTAGGGACAGGGGAAGCCTTGGTTTCTTTCCTCAATGAAAAGGGACAGCCTAGTGTGGTTGAGCGTGCTTATATTCTCTCTCCTCAATCGAGTTTTGACCTCTTAAATGAGAGTGAACAATTGGCCTTGATCACAACATCGCCTTTCCATCAAAAGTATGCGACGACGATTGATCGGGAATCTGCCTATGAAAAATTAGCAGCTAAAGCAAGCAAGGAAGCACAAGAAGAAGAGCAAAAAGAAGCAGAAAAAGAACGAGCTGCGGTGGAAAAAGCAGAGCAAAAACGCAGTCCAGGTCGCCCAAGAAAATCCAGTCTTGAAAAAGCCAAGGATTCCTTCTTGAGTTCCTTATTCCGGACGATTGCGCGTGAGATTGCTAAGCTAATTATGGGCTCCTTTAAACGGAAATAAGCCTTTGATGAAAAGAAATAAACTTTTTAAAAAGAAACCGTTTTCTCTTTCTGATAATTCTTGTTATTTTCAGTAGAATCTTTTATAATTAATCTCGTATGAAAAAATATTTTAATCTACGCTCGATCATGATTGCGGTCAGTATTTTATTGTGCTTAGTGGGAACAAGCGCACTGGGCTACTTGCATCTTACGCAACCAACAGCATCAGCAATTGAAAAAAAAGCAAAGAAAACAAAAGAAGCAAAAGAACAAGATATCGAAAAGTCTACCCCTGAGACGAAAAAACCACGTGTCAAATCTCCTGAAGCTAAGCAAGCAGTAGTAGATGCAGACATGGAAACGATGAGCGCTTATGGCCTTGTCTATGATTATGCTAATAAAGGCTTGGTAGAGGTTGTTCAGGATTTCCTAGCGGAAAGTGGAATTGATCCGTCACAAGTTGCCTTCACGTATCGCAATGCCATTACAGGAGAGCAATTTGCCATGAATGATCTCCAACCAATGACGGCAGGTAGTACCTATAAGCTACCCTTGAACATGTTGGTGGTGGATGAAGTCGCAAAGGGCAAACTGAATTTAACAGACCGGTTTGACATTACCAATACCTACTATGAATATGTAGGGGAGCATGACAATTACGTTGCCGCCTTTGATGGAGCTATGTCTATCCCTGATATGCAGCGCTATTCATTGGTTTATTCTGAAAATACCCCGGCCTATGCTTTGGCAGATCGTTTAGGGGGAATGGAGCAAGCGCGTAAGCTATTCAGTCGCTATGGTCAATCTCGTTCACCAGAGGTTAAAACCTTTAGCGAAGATAATAAAACGACAACTGATTATTACATCCATGTCTTGGAATATCTTTGGAATCATCAAGAAAAATATGCAGATTTACTAGAACTGATCGGGGAGTCTTTCCCAGGTGAATACTATAAAAAATTCTTGCCAGATTTGGTGATTCAACAAAAACCAGGTTATGTTGCGGAAGCACTTAATGTGGATGCGATTGTCCATGAATCGACTCCTTATTTAGTTGCCATCTACACTGCAGGACTTGGAGGTACGACTCCAGAAAGTTCTGAAATCAGTGGCGTTGGTCTTTATCAATTAGGGCAACTGGCTTATGTTATCAATGAATGGCATCGTGTCAATATGAATGAATAATCGACAAAAGGTCTGAGCAAAACTCAGACCTTTTCTTCTAACAAAATATCATGAAAATGACTTGGTGTTTCGAATCACTTTTCTGTTCTAAAGAGACTTCTTTCCCTTTTCTATAAAAAGTATGTTATACTACTAATAGTAATAAGAGGAAGTATAGACATGATTACAAAGGAAGATTACCAGTTGCTCCGCTCGCATCCAGCCTTTTCTGCGCTACCAGTGGAGCTATTTGATAAATTAGCTGTTGAAATTCATGCCAGGGATATCCCTAAAGGACAAATTTTATTTTATGCAGGAGATAAGCGGGAGCGCATTTTTCTTCTGGCAAAAGGCTTTGCTCGTATTGAGCAATTTGATTCGTCGGACCAATTCTCCTATATGGATTATATAAAGAAGGGAGCTTTGTTCCCTTATGGTGGGATGTTCCAGGATGAGCGTTACCATTATACAGCTAGTGCAGTGACGGATTTGCGTTGTTTCGTGATCCCCGTCAATCTCTATGAATTATATGCCCAAGAGAGCAAGGAGCAGTTGCTCTTTATTACGAGAAAGCTATCCTCCGTCCTAGAATTTCAAGAGTTGCGCTTGCGTAATGTCGTGACAGCTAGTGCCAGTGAGCGCGTGATTCAATCCTTAGCCATTCTGTGCAAGGATTATGAAAGTCTAGGAAATCAGCTTCCATTTCCAATTAGTATGAAGGAAATGGCCAAATTAGCAGCCACAACCCGAGAAACCGTCAATCAAGTTTTAAAGAAACTCATCGATTCTCATAAGATCCAGTATGAGAGAAAACAACTAACTTTTCTAGATACAGCCTACTTTTTAAAGAGTTTTGAAGAGATCAACTAATTTGTTGATCTTTTTTTATTTTTTACAAAAAAATATATATTCATAAAAATAATATAAAAGGCAAAATATGCAAAGAAAACGCTTCATATTAACTAAAAAATAGGAAAGATTCAAAAAAACGCCAAATTCTTTGCATTCAAAAAGTAGAATCCTTTGTGAAAGCGGTACCAATAAAGAATATAATAACAATTGTAATAAGCTTGTGAACAAGCTCAAAGAAAAAAGGAGGATGACAGATGTCAACTAAACCAATTCATGTTTTCTCAGAAATTGGAAAACTGAAAAAAGTAATGTTGCACCGTCCAGGTAAAGAGTTGGAAAACTTGATGCCTGACTATCTAGAGCGTCTTCTTTTTGATGATATTCCATTCTTGGAAGATGCACAAAAAGAACACGACAATTTTGCTCAAGCGCTTCGTAACGAAGGAATCGAAGTACTTTATCTTGAAAAATTGGCAGCTGAGTCATTGACTACTCCAGAAATTCGCGAACAATTCATCGAAGAATATCTTGATGAAGCAAACATTCGTGGACGCCAAACTAAAAACGCTATTCGCGAAATCCTTCGTGGTATTGAAGACAACCAAGAATTGGTTGAAAAAACAATGGCTGGTTTTCAAAAAGCTGAGCTTCCAGAAATTCCAGAAGCTGACAAAGGCTTGACTGACCTTGTTGAATCTGACTACCCATTTGCGATTGATCCAATGCCAAACTTGTACTTCACACGTGACCCATTTGCTACAATTGGGAATGCAGTATCATTGAACCACATGTATGCTGATACACGTAACCGTGAAACCTTGTATGGTAAATACATCTTCAAATATCACCCAGTATATGGTGGTAATGTAGATTTGGTATACAACCGTGAAGAAGATACTCGTATCGAAGGTGGGGACGAATTGGTCCTTTCTAAAGATGTCTTGGCAGTTGGTATCTCACAACGTACAGATGCTGCATCAATTGAAAAATTGTTGGTAAACATCTTCAAGAAGAACGTTGGCTTCAAGAAAGTATTGGCCTTCGAATTTGCGAACAACCGTAAATTCATGCACTTGGATACAGTATTCACAATGGTGGACTACGATAAATTCACCATCCACCCAGAAATCCAAGGCAACCTTCGCGTCTTCTCTGTAACATATGAAAATGAAGCATTGAAGATTGTTGAAGAAAAAGGTGATTTGGCTGAATTGCTTGCTGAAAACCTTGGTGTTGAAAAAGTTACATTGATCCCTTGTGGTGATGGCAATGTGGTTGCAGCTGCTCGTGAACAATGGAACGACGGTTCAAATACTCTTACAATCGCACCTGGTGTGGTTGTTGTATACGATCGTAACACAGTTACAAACAAGAAATTAGAAGAATACGGACTTCGTTTGATTAAGATCCGCGGAAGTGAATTGGTTCGCGGTCGTGGTGGACCTCGTTGTATGTCAATGCCATTCGAACGTGAAGAAATCTAATGTAGAAGACCGGGAGCTGGTCTTTGAGGATCAGCTCTTTCTTCTTACTGATCAATACTAGAAAGAAAATAGGAGACAATTAGAAATGACAGATTCAGTATTCCAAGGACGTAGCTTCTTGGCAGAAAAAGACTTTACACGTGCAGAGTTAGAATACCTTATCGGACTTTCAGCTCACTTGAAAGACCTTAAAAAACGCAACATTGAACACCACTATCTTGCTGGTAAAAACATTGCGCTTTTGTTTGAAAAAACTTCAACTCGTACTCGTGCTGCCTTCACAACAGCAGCTATTGACCTTGGTGCTCACCCAGAATACCTAGGTGCCAACGACATCCAACTTGGTAAAAAAGAATCTACAGAAGATACTGCTAAAGTTCTTGGACGTATGTTTGACGGTATTGAATTCCGTGGTTTCAGCCAACGTATGGTTGAAGAATTGGCTGAATTCTCAGGTGTTCCAGTATGGAATGGTTTGACTGACGAATGGCACCCAACTCAAATGCTTGCAGACTACTTGACAGTTCAAGAAAACTTTGGACGTTTGGAAGGTTTGACACTTGTATACTGTGGTGATGGCCGTAACAACGTTGCGAACAGCCTTCTTGTAACAGGTGCTATCCTTGGTGTGAACGTACACATCTTCTCACCAAAAGAACTCTTCCCAGAAAAAGAAATCGTTGAATTGGCAGAAGGATTTGCAAAAGAAAGTGGCGCTCATATCTTGATCACTGAAGATGCTGACGAAGCAGTGAAAGGTGCAGACGTACTTTACACTGACGTTTGGGTATCAATGGGTGAAGAAGACAAATTTGCAGAACGTGTTGCCCTTTTGAAACCTTACCAAGTAAACATGGATTTGATTAAGAAAGCTGATAACGAAGACTTGATCTTCTTGCACTGCTTGCCAGCCTTCCACGATACAAATACTGTTTACGGTAAAGATGTTGCTGAAAAATTCGGCGTAGAAGAAATGGAAGTTACTGACGAAGTGTTCCGCAGCAAATATGCTCGTCACTTTGACCAAGCTGAAAACCGTATGCACACTATCAAAGCGGTTATGGCAGCTACTCTTGGTAACTTGTACATTCCAAAAGTTTAAGACTTTATAACCGTATACCAACAGCTATAGGGGCTGGACTGCTAGCTTTAGTCCTGCCCCTATTTTTTATAGAAAGGGAAAACTTATGACAAGAAAAATCGTCGTTGCTTTGGGAGGAAATGCTATTCTCTCATCTGATCCTTCTGCTCAAGCTCAACAAGAAGCACTTGTAGAAACAGCAAAACATTTAGTCAAATTAATCAAAAACGGGGATGACTTGATCATCACTCACGGAAATGGTCCTCAAGTAGGGAACCTTTTGCTCCAACACTTGGCAGCAAACTCTGAAAAGAACCCTGCTTTCCCACTTGATTCATTAGTTGCAATGACCGAAGGAAGCATTGGCTACTGGCTTCAAAATGCTCTTCAAAATGCTCTTCTTGAAGAAGGAATCGAAAAAGACGTGGCTTCTGTTGTGACACAAGTCGTTGTTGATAAGAACGACCCAGCTTTTGTCAACCTCAGCAAACCAATCGGTCCATTCTACTCAGAAGAAGAAGCAAAAGCAGAAGCTGAAAAATCTGGAGCAACTTTCAAAGAAGATGCTGGTCGTGGCTGGCGTAAAGTTGTGGCTTCACCAAAACCAGTGGATATCAAAGAAATCAATACCATCCGTACTTTGTTGAACGACGGTCAAGTCGTTGTGGCAGCCGGTGGTGGCGGTATCCCAGTTGTGAAAGAAGCAGATGGTAGCCTATCTGGTGTTGAAGCTGTCATCGATAAAGACTTCGCCTCTCAACGTTTGGCTGAATTAGTAGAAGCAGACCTCTTCATCGTCTTGACTGGTGTCGATTATGTCTTTGTGAACTACAACAAACCAGACCAAGCAAAATTGGAACATGTTAATGTGGCTCAATTGGAAGAATATATCAAACAAGACCAATTTGCACCAGGAAGCATGCTTCCTAAAGTGGAAGCTGCCATTGCCTTCGTCAATGGTCGTCCAGAAGGAAAAGCAGTTATTACGTCACTTGAAAACCTTGGCTCTTTGATTGAGTCTGAAAGTGGAACAATTATTCAAAAATACTAATGAAAGATTAGGAAAAAACTAGTATTTTAAAGCTTATTGTGATAGAATAAATCTATAGGTAAGCGTTTTACAAGATGCTCTTGTAAAACATCACTCACACTTTGTTGCGTTAGGAGGAAGACAAATGAGTGAAAAAACGAAAAAAGGATTTAAGATGCCTTCATCTTTTTCCGTATTGTTAATTATCATTGCTATTATGGCAGTGTTAACTTGGATTATTCCAGCTGGTCAATACAAGGTTGACGATGCAGGTGCTATCATTGCAGGTAGTTATGAATCTGTAAAAGCACATCCTCAAGGGATTTGGGATGTCTTGATGGCCCCAATCAATGCCATGCTTGGTAAAGCACCAACCAGTGCAGCGATTGACGTAGCCTTCTTTATCTTGATGGTCGGTGGTTTCCTTGGTGTTGTGAATGAAACAGGTACCCTTGATGTAGGGATTGCTTCTATCGTTCGTAAATACAAAGGCCGCGAAAAAATGTTGATTTTGATCTTGATGCCATTGTTTGCCCTTGGTGGTACAACTTATGGTATGGGTGAAGAAACCATGGCCTTCTATCCACTTCTTGTACCTGTTATGATGTCCGTTGGTTTTGACAGCTTGACAGGGGTAGCCATTATCCTCTTAGGATCCCAAATCGGATGTTTGGCGTCAACATTGAACCCATTTGCGACAGTTATCGCTTCTGATACTGCAGGTATCTCAAGTGCTTCAGGTCTCTTGCTCCGTGTAATCTTCTGGATTGTCTTGACAGGACTTAGCACATACTATGTATACCGTTATGCAGATAAGGTTCAAAAAGACCCAACCAAATCTCTCACCTATGCAACTCGTGAAGAAGATTTGAAACACTTCAATGTTGATAGTGGCGAAGAAATTCCTTCACAAATGAACAAGAAACAAAAACGTGTCTTGCTCGTCTTCATCTCAACATTCGTTATCATGGTTGCTGGATTTATCCCATTCAAAGATTTGGGTATTAAATTCTTTGAAACCTTCAACGAATCTCTCCATAAAATTCCAGTACTTGGTCAATTGATCGGTAACACAGATGCTCTTGGTACATGGTACTTCCCTCAAACAGCTATGCTCTTTGCCTTCATGGGAATCCTCGTTGGTATCATTTATGGCTTGAAAGAAGATAATATCATTTCATCCTTCATGAATGGTGCAGCTGACCTCTTGAGTGTTGCTCTTATCGTAGCGGTAGCACGTGGTATCCAAGTCATCATGAACGACGGTATGATCACTGCGACAATTCTTCACTGGGGTGAAGAAGGACTGAAGGGTCTTTCATCTCAATTGTTCATTGTCTTGACTTACATTTTCTACTTGCCAATGTCATTCTTGATCCCATCATCATCTGGTCTTGCCAGTGCAACAATGGGTATCATGGCACCTCTTGGTAAATTCGTCAATGTACCAGGTAGCTTGATTGTCACAGCTTACCAATCTGCATCTGGTGTCTTGAACTTAATCGCACCAACTTCAGGTATCGTAATGGGAGCTCTTGCTCTTGGACGTGTTGACTTGAGTGCATGGTGGAAATTCATGGGTAAATTGGTCGTAGCGATTGTTGTGATCACCATTGCCCTTCTTCTACTAGGAACTGTGGTTCCATTCTTGCAATAGAATAAAGTAGGTGTTTCATGAAAAATAGAATAAAGAACGATGTAAAAGAGCAGTATTTAAACTCGCTTCAAACCATCATTTCTTACCCCTCAGTATTAAACGAAGGGGAAAATGGAACACCGTTTGGACAAGCTATCCAAGATGTCCTAGAAAAAACCTTAGAGCTTGCTCGAGAATTAGGTTTTCAAACATATATAGATCCTGAAGGATACTATGGATATGCAGAGATCGGTCAGGGGGAAGAACTCCTGGCCGTTCTTTGTCACTTGGATGTTGTTCCAGCCGGTGATCTAAAAGATTGGCAAACGCCACCTTTTGAAGCGACCATTGTCGGTGATTATTTAGTAGGTCGTGGTGTGCAGGATGATAAGGGGCCGTCCCTCGCTGCTCTCTATGCAGTTAAGAGTTTGCTGGATGATGGCATCCAGTTTACCAAACGAATCCGCTTTATCTTTGGGACGGATGAAGAAACCTTGTGGCGCTGTATGAACCGCTACAACCAAATCGAAGAACAAGCAGATCTTGGATTTGCACCGGATTCCTCTTTCCCATTAACCTATGCTGAAAAAGGCTTATTACAAGTGAAATTGCATGGTCCAGGTTGGGATGATCTTCCCTTACAGGCTGGACAGGCCCTCAATGTTGTTCCAGACAAGGCGACCTATGCTGGTCATCGTTTGGAGGAGTTGCTTCCTGTTTTGGATCAAAGTGGGGTTCAGTATAGCCAAACAGAAGATTCTGTAACTGTTTTGGGTGTTTCCAAGCACTCTAAAGATGCAGCTGAAGGAGTGAATGCTATTGTCGGTTTAGCGGAAAGTTTATCCCTCATCCAACCCCATCCAGCTTTGCTCTTTATCGCAGATGCTGTTGGTGAGGATGCAACGGGAGAAGCACTATTTGGCCCTATTTCAGATGAACCAAGTGGGGATCTTTCCTTCAATCTTGCGACCCTTGTGATCGATCAAGAACAATCGGAAATCGGGATTGATATCCGGATCCCCGTCTTAGCAGACAAGGATGCCTTGGTAGCTCGTTTGCAAGAAATTGCAGCTAGTTATCAGTTGGAATATGAAGAGTTTGATTATTTAGCTCCTTTATATGTTCCTTTGGATAGTCCTTTAGTCAGCTCTTTGATGGCCGTCTACCAGGAAGAAACTGGTGATAAGACGCCAGCTATGTCTTCTGGTGGTGCGACATTTGCTCGGACCATGGAAAATTGTGTCGCTTTCGGCGCTCTTTTCCCAGGTGCAGAACAGACCGAGCACCAGGCCAATGAACGAGCAAAAATTGACGATCTCTACGCTGCGATGGAAATCTATCGAGAAGCCATTCAACGCTTAGCCACCATATAAAAAAGAGGCTGGGACAAAAGTCCTAGCCTCTCAATTATTTTTGGATTGTCGAGCAAGACGCAGTGGTTGAGTGGGCTCTACTACGCTGATTTCAT
>JAGZKI010000028.1 GCA_018365265.1 Streptococcus parasanguinis
CACAAAATGGATGTGTAAATATCACATTGTGTTCACCCCTAAGTATAGACGAAAAGTGATCTATAATCAATATCGAAGTAGTTTGGGAGAAATATTCCAAAGATTATTTAGTTATAAAGGTGTTGAGATTATCGAAGGCCATTTAATGCCAGATCATGTTCATATGTTGGTAAGCATTCCACCTAGAATAAGTGTAGCAAGTTTCATGGGATATTTTAAAGGTAAAAGTGCTCTAATGATGTTTGATAAACACGCCAATCTGAAATATAAGTTTGGGAATCGACATTTTTGGGCAGAGAGATATTATGTGAGTACAGTTGGCCTCAATGAAGCTACAATAAAGAAATACATTCAGGAACAAGAGCGAAAAGATATTGCTTTAGATAAGTTGAGTGTAAAAGAATATGAAGATCCCTTTAGGGATAGTGGCAAGCAGTACATATGCCTCTTTGAGAGGCTTGTGACGAGTCAAATACAATAAGGCTTGAACAAAGTGAAATCAAGCGTCTTTAGGCGTTGGCTAGTTATCTGGGCTTATAGCCCTGGTACAAACCACCCGTTTGACGGGTGGTCATGATTTTTTCTTCTATAGGTTTTCGGTTTATGCTTTTTTTGTTTCTTTCGTATGCTTTTATTTTTAGCAGTAACTACTAATGAAAAGTAAAATAGGTATTATATAGAGCATTGCCATTACGACGCAATTTAATCTAATGTATCTGAAGTACGATATAATGAAAAAAATTATAAACATGAGCTGACAAATTTAAAAATTAAGTATATAATGTTATTAAGTAAGTTGAAAAGGAGAACATTTTATGGCATCAAAATTGCAAAGAATCAGAGAACAACAATTGCTTTCGATAGATTTTATTAGTTCAGTCATTGATGTTGATCCTAAGCATTATAAAGAATTTGAAAATGGAAATAGAGTATTAGAAGACGAAAAACTTAGCGTTGTGCTCGGACTACTAGGTATAGATAGTTCTGACATAGAAGAACAAGCTATTGAGGAAGAGTTACCTTTAGGACTTGCGAGGACTTATCAAGATTTATCAGAAAAAGATAGAAAAGAATTAAATAAATTAATTGTTTTTGGGAAAGAAATTGAGAAAAATATAGCATGAATCGTAAGATTTTAAGTAGTAATGGTTATGATCTTTTTGAACAAGGTGATTCGGCACAAGAATTAGCAGATAAAACATTATCTGCTTTTTTTGGCAGAAATGTAGAAGTATCTGATTTGCCGATTAGTCCATATTCAATCATGGTGTCGGCAGGGGCATATTATGTACTATTAGATTTAGATAATGTTGAAGGATATTTTTTACCACCAACCGATGAAGAAAGGTTTTCAAAAATTGCATTAAGGCTTAAAGCTTTACCTGAGCGAAGGAGATTTAGTGCTGCTCATGAATTATGCCATCATTTAAAAGATACTGAGATGAGAATTACCAAGCAAGGTTTAAATGATTCTTCGGAAGTATTTGCAAATAAGTTTGCCACAAATTTACTTATGCCAGATGGCGTTGTAAATGAGGTGATTAAGGAGATAGGTCTTTCACAAGCAGAAATAAATCTAGATAAAATTTTGATTTTTTCTATAAAGTTTGCAGTCAGTTTCCAATCTGCTTTTATAGTTTTAAATAATAAATTAAATTGGGGATTAAGTAATGAAGATATTGCTAAAGACTCAAAAAAATATAAACCTCAAAAAAAGCGAGAAAAACTGATAAAAGGTACCGATTATTTATATGGTTTATATCGAGAAATAATAGAGAATTATCACTTCATGAAGTTTAAAACTCCATTGAAAACTAGAAATGATTTCTTAAAATTTGTTGTTACAAATGATCATCTAATTGAAAATGGGACAGTACTTAAAGAAAGAATAAGCGAAATAGTATCATTGTTGAGAGTATATACGCCGAGCGAACTGACAAGGAAATATGATTTTAGCGATGCTGAGCGTGAGGTGATTGGACAATATTTGATGTACGATTATATCTTTAATAATACTTATACTTCAGATATGACAGAGTTGAAGAATTTACACCAAAAGTTTTGTTCGTTAGCTCAATTTCCAGAATATGGAGGACATTTTAGAGACACTGTGGCCTATATTAAAGGAACAGAAGTTACTCCAACCGATCCTAATTTTATTGAAATAGAGTTAATAGATTTATTTAACAGAAATTGGATGGAGCTAGATGATAATATAAAGACAATAAATGAAATCTTATTAATTCACCATGGAATTACAGTAATTCATCCTTTCAATGATGGAAATGGTAGGACATCAAGAGCTTTATTGAATTATCAACTAATTAGTAAAAATATATCCCCATTTTTTATTTCCTATGAGGAATCTGCTAAAAATGAGTATTATGAAGGTCTTCGAATATGTGATAAGACAAGAGAGTTGCAACAACTTGAATTGTATACATATAAGAATATTATTGAAATGTACTCAAAGATGATATCTTAAAAAGCACCGTGTGAGGGTACTAGATCTTGCCTGCTGAACTCGTAAATGATTGATCCTTTTAGGGTCAATTTTTTTGTGAACTTTTTTAAGAACTTTTTAGGAACTTTGAGGACTGTTTAAGTCAGTTTAACTGGGTAGTGCATAGACCGAAAAAGCTGATTTAATGGGCTTTTTGAAAAATCATTTTCCATATCATATGTAATGTGTTATAATGAAGTGTTATATGGTCCCGATAAGGTGGTAGAAATCTTCTATCAGTACTTTGTAACTCTATAACAATATTTTTTAAGGGGGGACATTTTTATGTCAGAACGTAAACTTTTCACGTCTGAATCAGTATCTGAGGGGCATCCAGATAAGATTGCAGACCAAATTTCAGATGCTATTTTAGATGCTATTTTAGAGCAAGATCCAGAAGCTCACGTAGCTGCCGAAACAGCTGTTTATACTGGTTCCGTGCATGTCTTTGGTGAGATTTCAACGACTGCTTATGTGGATATTAACCGTGTGGTTCGTGATACGATTGCAGAGATTGGGTATACCAATACGGAATATGGATTCTCTGCTGAGACTGTAGGAGTACACCCATCTTTGGTGGAACAATCTCCTGATATTGCCCAAGGGGTTAATGAAGCCTTGGAAGTTCGTGGAAATGCAGATCAAGATCCACTTGATTTGATTGGAGCTGGAGACCAAGGTCTCATGTTTGGTTTTGCAGTGGATGAAACAGAAGAACTCATGCCATTGCCAATTTCACTCAGCCACAAGTTGGTTCGTCGTTTGGCAGAGCTTCGTAAGTCTGAGGAAATCAGCTATCTTCGTCCAGATGCCAAGTCACAAGTTACTGTTGAGTACGATGAAAACGACCGCCCAGTACGCGTGGATACAGTGGTTATTTCAACTCAACACGATCCAGAAGTGAGCAATGAACAAATCCACGAAGATGTGATTAACAAGGTCATCAAAGAAGTGATTCCAGCTTCTTATCTAGATGAGGAAACCAAATTCTTCATCAACCCAACAGGTCGCTTTGTTATCGGTGGGCCTCAAGGGGACTCAGGTTTGACAGGTCGTAAGATCATCGTGGATACTTATGGTGGTTATTCACGTCACGGTGGTGGTGCCTTCTCTGGTAAGGATGCGACGAAGGTGGACCGTTCCGCTTCCTATGCAGCTCGCTATATTGCAAAAAACATCGTGGCAGCAGGGCTTGCTAAGAAAGCAGAAGTGCAATTGGCTTACGCGATCGGGGTTGCTCACCCTGTATCTGTTCGTATCGATACCTTCGGTACAGGAACAGTTGCTGAAAGCAAATTAGAAGCAGCAGCGCGTCAAATCTTTGACCTTCGCCCAGCTGGAATCATCCAAATGCTTGACCTCAAACGTCCAATCTACCGTCAAACAGCAGCATACGGCCATATGGGACGGACAGATATCGACCTTCCATGGGAACGTTTGGACAAGGTAGAAGCCTTGAAAGAAGCTGTAAAATAATTCGTTGAAATGGAAAAGTTAGGGTCAAGTTGATCCTAGCTTTTTTTCGGTTTGAAAATTCCTACAGATGGAAAAATAGGTCGATCTGTGGTATAATAGATGCAGTATTTTGAATATGTTGTCCCTTTTATTTCCGTTACAAAAAACGATAGTAAAAGGAAAAAGACTTGAAAGAGCTAATAAATTATTAAGATGAAAAAAATTGTAATAAATGGTGGTCGCCCTCTAAAAGGAGAGGTGACCATTAGTGGTGCAAAAAATAGTGTAGTAGCCCTGATTCCGGCGACCATTCTGGCGGATGATATCGTGACCCTTGATGGGGTACCGGATATCTCCGACGTGGCGAGTTTGATTGAAATCATGACCATCATGGGGGCTAAGATCGAGCGCAAAGAAGACAGTTTGATCATTGATCCACGTGGGGTGAAGAATATGCCCATGCCATTTGGAAAGATCAACAGTCTGCGAGCTTCCTATTATTTCTATGGTAGCTTGTTAGGGCGCTATGGTCAAGCAACGGTTGGACTTCCTGGTGGGTGTGATCTTGGCCCACGTCCGATCGATTTGCATTTGAAGGCCTTTGAAGCGATGGGAGCCGCTATGACCATGGATGGCTCTAGTATGAAACTTGCGACAGATGGCAAGCCTCTTCAAGGAGCAAACATCTACATGGATACTGTTAGTGTCGGTGCAACGATCAATACGATTTTGGCAGCGGTCAAGGCTGAGGGTCGGACAGTGATCGAAAATGCTGCGCGGGAACCTGAAATTATCGATGTGGTGACCTTGCTCAACAACATGGGAGCCCATATTCGGGGAGCAGGTACGGATATCATAATCATTGATGGTGTTCCACAATTGCATGGAACTAGACATCAGGTGATTCCAGATCGCATCGAAGCAGGAACCTATATTGCCCTTGCAGCTGCTATTGGAGAAGGTATCCAGATCAATAATGTCTTGTACGAGCATTTAGAGAGCTATATTGCTAAGTTAGAGGAAATGGGTGTGCGCATGACCATTTCTGAAGATAGTATCTTTGTAGAAAAGCAGACGGGCTTGAAGGCCATCCAGATCAAAACCTCTCCTTATCCTGGTTTTGCGACTGATTTGCAACAACCGATCACACCTTTGCTCTTAACGGCTGCAGGACGTGGGCGCATTGTTGATACGATTTATGAAAAACGGGTCAACCATGTACCAGAATTGGCTAAAATGGGGGCCACCATTTCGACCTTGAACGACCACATTATTTATGAAGGGCCAAATCAATTGACAGGATCCAGTGTGAAAGCGACGGATCTTCGAGCTGGTGCGGCTTTAGTGATCGCCGGTCTCATGGCTTCTGGAACAACAGAAATTACAAATGTGGAATACATCCTTCGCGGGTATTCAGATATTATTCATAAATTGACCCAACTTGGAGCAGACATCCAGTTGGTAGAGGAATAGTGACAGAACTTGGGATCTGATAGTGGCGGCTGGATACACGAACAATGGAGTTTGAAATGAATATTTGGACGAACTTAGCTGCCTATTCACTAATTGAAACACAAAGGTTGTATTTACGACCTTTTCTCTTTGAGGATGCGGAAGATTTTTATAAGATTGCTTCGAATCCTGATAACCTACAATTTATCTTTCCTGCACAAGCCGATCTTTCTGAAACTCAATATGTACTAGCCAACTATTTCATGAAAAATCCTTTGGGGGTTTGGGCGATCTGTGATCAGGAAACCAATCAGATGATCGGTTCGATCAAGTTTGAAAAGTTGGATGAAATCAAGGGTGAGGCTGAGTTAGGCTACTTTTTGCGCAAAGATTTTTGGGGAAAGGGTCTGATGACAGAAGCGGTCAAAGAGTTGGTCTATCTATCATTTGAGAAATTTCAACTGAAGGAGCTTAAGATTGTCACCCATGTTGAAAATGCAGGGAGTCAAAAGGTCGCTTTGAAGGCTGGTTTTCGTCTCTTTCGTCAATTCAAAGGGAGTGACCGCTATACGCGTAAAATGCGCGATTATTATGATTTCCGCCTAGGTAGAGGGGACTTCTATGAGTAAACACCAAGAGATTTTAGACTATCTCGAAAAATTACCGATTGGAAAACGGGTCAGTGTCCGCAGTATCTCCAATTTTTTGAATGTCAGTGATGGGACGGCCTATCGTGCCATTAAAGAAGCTGAAAATCAAGGAATTGTCGAAACGCGTCCTAGAAGCGGGACCATCCGTGTCAAATCGCAAAAAGCTGTACTAGAGCATTTGACCTATCGGGAAATTTTAGAAATCACCGGCTCTGATATATTAGCAGGTGAAGAGGGACTCGAAAAAGAATTTAATAAATTTTATATTGGTGCCATGACGGAAAAGCACGTCCTAGACTATGTGTCTGAAGGTGGGCTTTTGATCGTGGGTGACCGTACTAGCATCCAACGATTGGCTCTTAAACATGACAATGCGGTCTTAGTGACAGGTGGCTTTGAAGTGAGTGAGGATGTGATTGATCTGGCCAATCAGGTACAAATCCCAGTCATCCGAACTTCACACGATACCTATACCGTCGCGACTATGATCAATAAGGCCTTGTCTAATATGCAGATCAAGACGGATATCTTGACAGTCGAGCAGGTCTATCGGCCCTTCCATGAGTACGGCTATCTTTCTGAGACGGATACGGTCCGGGATTATTTAGATTTGGTTCGAAAGAATCGCTTTAGTCGTTTTCCGGTTGTCAATCAGCACCAGATGGTAGTGGGCGTCGTAACCATGAGAGATGCTGGAGATAAGGCGCCTCAGACGACCCTTGATAAGGTGATGTCACGGACCATTTTTACCACTAATTTGTCCACCAGCATTGCGACGATTAGCCAACGGATGATCGCTGAAGATTATGAAATGATTCCTGTTGTTCGTAATAACCAGACCTTGCTGGGTGTTATTACGCGTCGGGATGTCATGGATCGGATTAGCAAGGTGCAGTTTTCGAGCTTACCAACCTTTAGTGAGCAAATTGGTCAAAAGATTCAAACAGAGAACGACCATTACCAATTCACAGTGGAGCCAAGTATGCTGGAGAAAAGCGGTGTTTTGGCCAATGGGGTCATGATCGAAGTGCTGATGAAGGTTATTCGCAAGATGATGCAACACAGTGGGCGTAGCTTGATTGTCGAACAGTTGATCATCAATTTTTTACAGGCTGTGCAGGTGGATGATGTGATCCGCATTGAACCACAACTAGTTCGACGAACCAGACGTTCGGCCTTGGTTGATTTTAGCTTGTATTTAGATCTGCAGCTAGTCGCGAAAGCAACCATTACGATTAAGATTAATTAAACAAAAGAAATGAGGAGACAATGATTACATTAAAATCACAACGTGAAATTGAAGCTATGGATCGTGCAGGTGATTTCCTTGCCAGCATCCATATTGGATTACGTGACTTGATCAAGCCAGGGCTTGACCTATGGGAAGTAGAAGAATATGTCCGTCGTCGCTGTAAAGAAGCCAATGTCTTGCCGCTTCAGATCGGTGTAGAAGGCAGTCTCATGGATTATCCTTATGCGACTTGCTGTGGTTTGAATGACGAGGTAGCCCATGCTTTTCCACGTCATGTCATTCTCAAAGATGGTGATCTCCTCAAGGTAGACATGGTCTTGTCAGAACCGCTTGATAAGTCTGTTTTGGATGTATCGAAATTAGATTTTGATAATGTAGCGCAAGTCAAGAAATACACGGAGTCTTATAGTGGTGGCTTGGCGGACTCTTGCTGGGCTTATGCGGTTGGAAATGTTTCGCAAGAAGTCCAAGATTTGATGGACGTGACCAAAGAATGTCTCTATAAGGGAATTGAGAAAGCGGTCGTTGGCAATCGCTTGGGAGATATTGGTGCAGCGATTCAAGAGTATGCAGAAAGCAAAGGCTATGGCGTGGTGCGTGATTTGGTCGGACACGGTGTCGGGCCTACCATGCATGAAGAACCAATGGTCCCACATTATGGTCGTGCTGGACGCGGTCTTCGCTTACGTGAAGGGATGGTCTTGACGATTGAGCCAATGATTAATACCGGTACTTGGGAGATTGATACAGATATGGAAACTGGTTGGGCCCATAAGACCCTTGACGGTGGCCTTTCTTGTCAATACGAGCATCAATTTGTGATTACAAAAGATGGTCCAGTGATCTTGACTAGTCAAGGTGAAGAAGGAACATACTAAAAAATAGAGAGGAAAGAATGGAGCTGAAGGCAAGTGTCTGGTTTCGCTCTTTGCTCTTTTTTAGTAAAATGGGGAGGTGACGAATGAAAAAGGTCCTACAAAAAATACTGGGACAGCCATTTATAAAAGGCTTCGTGCGATTTTATCAGAGTGCAGAGTCTGATATCACTAGCATTGCGGTTGCCTATTATTTGCTGATCTCCATTTTCCCTTTGATGCTGATTGCAGCCAATATTCTGCCTTACTTTCATATTCGTCCAACTCAGATTCTTTTAAGCTTACAGAAAGTTTTGCCATCCTCCTTATATCGAATAGTGGCACAGATGATTTCGAGTGTCTTGACCAAACCTTCGACAGGCTTACTGAGTTTCTCGATTATTTCTGCTTTGTGGATCTTCTCTCAGAGCATTGCCTACCTCCAAAAAGCCTATAACAAGAGTTATGGGGTGGAAAAGGAGCGTGGTATTATCTGGGGGCGACTCTTTAGCTTTCTGATCAGTTTTGCCTTGCAGGGCTTGTTTGGACTCTCGCTGATCCTTTCCATGTTTGGGAAAATGATCGTTCGTTATCTCTATAAGACCTTTTCATTTGATCGGACGATTTATGTGCGCTTACTGAATTTGACAGAGCCGACCATCTATCTCTTGCTTTTTGTTAGTCTGGTCTTGCTCTATTACACCCTTCCAAATGTCAAAATTCCGAAATTTAGATATGTATTGCCAGGGGCGACCTTTGTTGTTGCTGTCCTGTATGCGATCTTGAATATCTTTTGGAAATATGTGGATCGTTATGTGAGTCATTTCTTAGATGCTCGTTTCTTCGGTTCGGTCGTCCTAGCGGTCATCATGTTCTGGTTTATCTTGGTGGCAAAAATCATGATTATTGGTTGTATTTTAAATGCCAGTATCCAATTTGCCAGAGAAGCCAAATTCCAAACGCGTAATGGAGAAATTGTCTCCAAATTAAAATCAGAAGAAGTGGCCTTCCGGCATAGAGAAACTTCATTAAAATTAAAACAAAGATTACGTCTAAAAAATAGAAATAAAAGGAAAGAATAGAAATCAGATGGTATCTGGTTTCTTTTTTTGTTGATTTTTATTGCATTTGCAACAAAAATGTGTTACTCTATTTCTAGCAGGAAAGGAGGAGTGGGATGAGTATTTTGCGTGAGATTGGTATCATTGCGCGCGCTCTGGATTCTATTGCAAATATCGAATTTAGAGATTTAGATTTAGCACGTGGTCAATATCTCTACCTGGTGCGAATTGCAGAGCAACCTGGAATGATTCAGGAAAAACTCTCTGAAGTCTTGAAAGTAGATCGATCCACAGTTGCAAGGTCCGTAAAAAAACTAGAAGGACGTGGCTTGATTCAGCAACGTCCGAGAGGGGAAAATCTCAAAACAAAGGAATGGGAGTTAACTGAAAAAGGTAAGCAGATTTACCCCTTCATTTTAGGGGAGCATCTTTACTCTGAAAAAACTGCCTTAAAAGGATTTTCAAAAGAAGAAGTCGAACAGTTAGAGGAGTACCTCATCCGAGTTCGTGAGAATATCACCTGGGATTGGGAACTAGTCAAAAAAGGTCAAAAAAGAAATTATAGTGAGGTAAAGCAATGAAAGTAACAGTCGATCAAGCATTTTGGGAGTTATTCCCAACAGCTAGAATTACAGTGATGTCCTTGTATGGCATTGATAATACAGTAGATGAAGCCAAAGATCCTTATTTCAAAGAATTGTTTGGACAAGGGTGCCAAGAGAGCATGGGAATTTATCGATGAAGATAACTATACCCAGAGTGAGTTCGTTCAAGAGTGGCGCCAAGCTTTTAGCAAGTTCAAAACAAAAAAAGGAGCACGATCTTCCATCGAAGCACTCTTAAAACGGGTTCATCAGGGACGTGAATTTTATCCGATTAATCCCTTGGTTGATTTATACAATAGTGTGTCTATGTCTTATGCCCTTCCTTGTGGAGGAGAAGACATGGATAAATTAGTGGGTGGACTCTCTCTAGGGCAAGCGAAAGGAGGCGAACCGTTCTTTCCATTAGGAGCTGAAGAAGATGCGCCAGCTTTGGAAGGGGAGATCATCTACTACGACCAAGAAGGAGCCGTTTGTCGTTGTTTGAATTGGCGAGAAGCGCAAAGAACCATGTTAACTGAAGATACGAAGGATGCTATTTTGGTTATTGAAGCCATTGATGAGGAGCAGGCCAAACGTGCACAAACAGCTATGCAGGAATTGAAAGAGCTAGCCAAGGATTATTTTGGGGTCGAGGGAACGATCTATCAATTAAGTGCAGAGCATGCAAGTATAGAAGTTTTAAATAATAAGGCTGAAACAATTGTTTCAAGCCTTGTTTTTATTTTTAAAGACAAAGAGTTTACTAAAGACATAATTGAGGACCACTATAGCAACTTGCGCAAAGAGGGTTTCAATTAGATTGATTTGACTCTTGTTGTTGTGGACAAATTGCCCGATGATTCCTGGGAATTGCTTGACAAAAATCTCAGTCAAGGCCATGTCTAGTATAAAGGTCCCAGAGCGCGCAATCGCAAATCGGATCAAGCGCTGAAACCAGCCCTTTCTTTCTTGCTTAAAGACAATGGTATCGTTAGTCGCAAAGGCAAAGAGGATCCCAGCAATGTTTCCAATCGCTGTCGCCAATCGTTCATCGCTAGTCACATGATAGATGAAGAGGCGGGTTCCGACGGAAACAAGGGTTGTTGCCACACCAAAGAAGAGATAGGATAAAATTTCATTATCAAAAAATTTTTTAATTAGTGTTTTCATAAATTCAGTCTACCATAAAACCTCAAAATATGCTATACTTGAAAGGTTGAAGAAATCAAGACTTCAACCCTTGGTGCTTAAGATCCTTTCGCCAAGCATATTAAACGCGGGAAAACCGCTAAAGGAGAATAGATGAAACAGCTAACTGCTCGTGATATGGCACAAATTGCCATTGTTGCTGCGATTTATATCGTATTGACCATTACCCCACCTCTCAATGCTATGGCCTACTATGGCTATCAATTCCGTGTTTCGGAGATGATGAATTTCTTAGCCTTCTACAATAAGAAGTACTTGATTGGAGTGACTCTTGGTTGTATGATTGCTAACTTATTTAGTTTTGGATGGATCGATGTCTTTGTCGGTGGAGGTTCGACCTTTGTCTTCTTAGGACTTGGACTCATTTTATTTGGTCGTTTTAAAAACAAGTTCTTGTTTGACGGTCTTATTCGCTTGGACCATTTCTTGTTTGCGATTTTCTTTTCCATTTCCATGTTTACGATTGCCTTGGAACTTTATTACCTTCAAGGCCAACCATTCTTCTATAACTGGTTGACCATGGGATTGGGTGAATTTGCATCCTTGATTTTTGGAGCGATTGTGATCAATCAACTTTCAAAACGGATCGATTTTACAAAATAAGAAAAGGGAGCTTTGGCTCCTTTTTTTCATGCTAAGAATGCAGTAAATTAAAGGCTAAATTAAGTTTTTATGATAAAATAAGAACATGAAAACCAGAATGAAAGAATTAGTGGAATTACTCAATCGCTATGCTTATGAGTATTACACAAAAGACGCTCCATCTGTTTCAGATAGTGAATATGATCAATTATATCGGGAGTTGGTGGAACTCGAAACTGCTCATCCAGATGAGATCTTACCAGAGAGTCCAACTCATCGTGTAGGTGGTGTGGTTTTAAAAGGCTTTACCAAATACCAGCACCAGTATCCCCTTTATAGTTTGCAGGATGCTTTTTCGCGTGAAGAATTAGAAGCCTTTGATCAGCGTGTCCGTAAGGAATTTCCTTCCATCAGCTATGTATGCGAGTTGAAGATCGATGGCTTGTCCATTTCCCTCACCTATGAAAATGGTGTCCTTGTAACAGGAGCAACACGTGGGGATGGTTCTGTCGGTGAGGATATTACAGAGAATCTCAAGCGGGTCAAGGACATTCCTTTGGTGTTACCAGAGCCAGTGAACATTACAGTTCGAGGCGAGTGCTACATGCCACGGGCATCTTTTGATCGCGTCAATCAGATCCGTCAAGAAAATGGCGAGCCTGAGTTTGCCAATCCACGGAATGCTGCTGCGGGAACGCTTCGCCAATTGGATACGAAAATCGTGGCCAAGCGAAATCTCGCGACCTTCTTGTATCAAGAAGTGAGTCCCACTGATCAAAGCAGTCAGGAAGGCGTGCTTGAGAAATTAGCTCGCTTAGGGTTTGTCGTGAACCAAGAGCGAGTGTTGGCAGAGGATATGGAGCAAATTTGGGACTTTATCCAAAAAGTAGCTCAGTTTCGAGAGGATCTTCCCTATGATATCGATGGGATCGTCATCAAGGTCAATGACCTAGCTATTCAAGAAGAACTAGGCTTTACCGTCAAGGCTCCAAAATGGGCTGTCGCGTATAAGTTTCCAGCTGAAGAAAAAGAAGCGAAAATCCTATCGGTGGATTGGACGGTTGGACGGACCGGTGTTGTGACGCCAACTGCCAATCTAACTCCAGTCCAGCTAGCAGGGACCACCGTTAGTCGGGCAACCTTACACAATGTGGACTATATTGCTGAAAAAGATATTCATCAGGAAGATACCGTCATTGTCTACAAGGCTGGTGATATCATTCCAGCGGTCTTACGTGTCGTCAAAAATAAACGGGTATCTGATCAAGCATTAGCTATTCCAAGTCATTGTCCGAGCTGCCAAAGTGAGTTGCTTCATTTCGAGGATGAGGTGGCCCTTCGCTGTATCAATCCGCTCTGTCCAGCACAGATTAAGGAGGGATTGAACCACTTTGCAAGTCGGGATGCTATGAATATCACAGGCTTGGGTCCAGCCGTTGTAGAGAAACTCTTCGCGGCTCAGTTGGTAGAGGATGTAGCTGGGATCTACCGGCTCACTGTAGAGGATCTATTGACCTTAGAAGGCTTCAAAGAAAAATCTGCTGAAAAACTCTATGAAGCCATTCAAGCTTCAAAAGAGAATTCAGCTGAAAAGTTACTCTTTGGTTTGGGAATCCGCCATGTCGGAAGCAAGGTCAGTCAAATCTTGCTCCAAGAATTCCATGATCTCGATCAACTGGCTACCGCTGATCCAGAACGGATTGCCAGCATTGATAGTCTCGGTATGGTCGTGGCTGAAAGTCTCAAGTCTTATTTCGCACAAGAGGGATCCAAGCGTCTCCTGTATGAATTGAAAGAAGCTGGAGTCAATCTGACCTATCTTGGCGAAAAAGTTGCTGCTGATGCGGCTCTTTCAGGGATGACAGTTGTTTTGACTGGGAAGCTAGAGCGACTCACGCGTTCAGAAGCAAAGGCCAAATTAGAGAGTCTGGGTGCCAAGGTAACTGGATCGGTTTCCAAAAAAACAGATTTGGTCGTAGCAGGTAGTGACGCTGGTAGCAAATTAACCAAAGCACAAGAATTAGGAATCCAGGTAGAAGATGAGGCCTGGCTTGAAAGTTTGTAGAGGATCTTTATGGTAGAACGAATCAAAAAAGCCCGTTTAATTTATAATCCGACCTCTGGGCAAGAAATTATCAAGAAAAATATTGCGGAAGTCTTGGATGTACTCGAAGATGTGGGCTACGAAACAAGCGCCTATCAAACGACTCCAGAACCATTTTCTGCTCAAAATGAAGCAGAAAGAGCCGCCAAAGCAGGCTTTGATTTAATCATTGCTGCTGGTGGAGATGGCACGATTAATGAAGTGGTCAATGGAGTTGCAGGTCTGGAACATCGTCCGCAGATGGCCTTTATCCCAACCGGCACAACCAATGACTATGCGCGTGCCTTGAAGATCCCGATGGGAGATCCAGTGGCAGCTGCCCGCATTATCGAAAAGAATCAAACCATTCAAATGGATATTGGTCGTGCTTATGGCAGTAAGTATTTTATTAATATTGCTGCAGCAGGGACCATGACAGAATTGACCTTCAGTGTCCCAAGTAGTGTCAAATCTCGCCTGGGTTACTTTGCCTATGTGGCAGAAGCAGCGAAAATGTTGCCGAGAAACAAGGCTCGTAAGGTGCGGATCGAACACGATAATGGCGTTTTTGAAGGTCCAGCGTCTATGATTTTTGTGGCCTTGACCAACTCTATTGCTGGCTTTGAAAGTGTCGCACCGGATGCCAAGCTAGATGATGGAAACTTCACCTTGATTATCGTAAAAACTGCTAACCTCTTTAACATGTTGTCCTTGATGATTCAGGCCATTAATGGAGGCAAGCATGTGCACGATGAAAATGTAGAATATCTCAAGACCAAGAAGTTGTCGATCGAAATGTTAGGGAAAAATGCTCAACCATTCCGCATCAATCTAGATGGCGAATATGGGGGAGATACTCCAGTTGAATTGGAAGTCTTCCATAACCACTTGGAATTCTTTGCAAATATTGATGAAATCAACAACGATGCTTTGGTTCACCCATCTGAAGAATAAAAACAAATAGTTGGATTCCATTACGTGTTTTACGAGGAATGGTTCCTTCGGTATTAAATTGGAAATAGGAAAATGTTATGCGACAATACCATGTAAAGCTTCATTTTCATAAGCAAAAAGGAAATTATTTTGCCTATGATATGTGGCAGTGGCAGGATCAAGTAGAAGGAAAATCAGTCTCTTTCTCCAAGTTGGATTATTTTGGAGTAGAGGGAAATCTGGTATACGAGAGTGAGGATGCCTTGAACCGGGGCCATGTCCTGGTTAAAGAAGGGGATTGGCTCACTAAGACCCGGGACTTTGAAATCGAACTTTTACCAGAAGGGCATGTTCGAGAAGTGTGGATTCTTGATGGAGACGATACAGTCTATTATTCTTTGCAAGCTGCTTTGACGAGTCATGCATACAGCCATCGTCAGCCTCATGCCTACGATATGGCGATGCGCCCTAGAGAGTTTGATGCCAAGTGGGCGTATCAAGGATGGCTCGGTCATCGGGAGGAAGAAGGAGAGCATTGCTTTAAACTGTGGGCTCCTACTGCTAAGAAAGTTGAATTGTTGCTCTATCAATCTACAGACTTGGATGCGCCTATCTGGAAGAGCATGCCGATGACACGTGGCAAACAAGAGTCTAGCTACCACCCAGAAAATACCCATGGTGTTTGGATTTTAGATTTTTTAGGAAATTTAAGTGGTATGGCCTATCAATATCGTGTCCATTTTGAACACCATACTCAAGTGACGCGCGATCCTTATAGTATTGCAACGACAGCGGACGGGATGCGCTCTGCCATTCTTTCAAGAGCAGATCGTCAGTTTGATTGGGGCACTATAAAAGGAGCCGATGCGACTCCTTGGCGCTTGGACAATCCTTGTCAAGCAGTGATTTATGAGATGCACCTTCGGGATTTGACCAAGTCACCGACATCAGGTGTGGACGAGTCTTTACGTGGAACCTATCTGGGGGCTTGCCAAGAAGGAACCATCAATAGCCATGGTGATGCAACTTCCTTTGATTATATCCGTCAGTTAGGGGTCAATGTCGTGCAACTGCAGCCGATTTCTGATCGCTTTAAACAGTATGACGATGAAGGCCAGGTGACCTACAATTGGGGCTACGACGTTCAGAATTATTCTGCACCAGAAACTAGCTTTTCAACGGATCCATCCAATCCGAAACAAACCATGAAAGAGCTCAAAACCATGATCCGGGCTTATCATGAGGCAGGAATTTCTGTGGTCTTGGATGTGGTCTACAATCATATCTATTCGACCGAACATGGTCCTTTCCAAAATACAGTACCCGATTATTATTACCGGATGGAGCCAGATGGTCGTTTCCAAAATGGGACAGGTGTCGGTAATGAAACAGCTAGTGAGCATGAAATGTACCGCAAGTACATGATTGATTCCCTCACGCATTGGGTCAAAGAGTACCAGATCGATGGCTTCCGCTTTGATTTGATGGGGATTCACGATGTAAGGACGATGAATGTTATTCGGGAGGCAATGGACGCTCTGGATCCTCGGATTCTTCTTTACGGAGAAGGTTGGGACATGGGAACAGGTCTCGCCCCAGAGGACAAGGCTAAGAAGGACAATGCAGCGCAATTGCCAAGAATTGGATTCTTTAATGATACGGAGCGCGATGCCATTAAAGGGGCTGAGGTTTATGGTTCCATCAAACGTGGCTTTGTCAGCCGAAAATCGACGGAGAATATCGTTGCCCGTGCTGTTCTAGGTAGTGCAGAGCTTGGCAATTATTTAAGTCCCAATCAGGTCTTGAATTATGTGGAGGCTCATGATAATTATAATCTCTATGACTTGCTTCAGACCCTTCATCCGAATGTAGAAGTAGCAGGCTTGGTCAAGCGCTCAGAGTTGGCTACGGCCATGAATCTGCTCTTTCAAGGCATGGCCTTCATGCAATTGGGTCAAGAGTTTATGCGGACCAAATTGGTAGCGACAGGTCCTGATGGAGAAATCACACCTTTGGATCGTGAACGGGCCATGAATTCCTACAATGCTCCAGATTATGTGAATCAGGTTAATTGGGATCTGGTCAGTCAGAACAAGGAATCAATTGCCTATATCCGAAGCTTGATCGCCTTGAAGACAAGTCTTCCTGTCTTAGGGCTTGAAAGCTATGATAAAATCTACCAACAAGTCTTTATCCAATCTGCAACTGATTGTAGTGGACTTCTGATATTTGAACTTACAGGAGACAAGAAGTACTTGGTCATCTTCAACGCCAGCGGACTTCCATATTACCTCCAAAATTCAAATAAATTGAAATTGATGGTTGGGAATAGTCGTCATAAACGACCATTCTACGTGGAGAATTTAACAGCTTCTGTTTTTGAAGTCCTAGATGAAGGTAAAGCGTAATCTTTTTAAAGAAATCACAAAATCCCTGAGTTTGAAAACTCAGGGATTCTCTTTATTTAGAAGAACTGCTACTGGTCTCTGTTGAGGAAGAACTATCGTCTTCTGGGTGCAATTCTTTATAAGTTGGTGCCTTGAAGAGATCAACGGTGGACTGGTTGCCACGTTGGTTATAAAGGCTGGTTGATTTGTCACCTTTTTCCTTTTCAATCTTCTTCAATGCCTTGAAGGAATTGGTGTAGGAATAATCTTCTGGATTGACTTTTCCAAGATCATTGCCTTTGAAGAAGCGAAGGAGATCACCGGTCTGGATGCTATCGCTAATCTTCAATTGCAGGTTAGCAGCTTCCCTAATCTTGTCCAGTTCTTCCTTGGTTTTTTCGTCTGGGTTCGTGATTTCCTCACCTGTTTTGGTGTAATAGGTCCGGCCACTATAGCTCGTATACTCAGGAGTCACAAAGTAGTTAGCGGAGCGGAAGGCGACGATTTGATCATGTTCTGGTGAGAGCATATCTTGACCAACTTGGAGGAATTTGTTGGATTCAATGCCTAGCAAATGTTCCAAGGTTGGAAGCATATCGATTTCGCCTCCATAGGTATCAATGATGCCACCCTTATCCATACCTGGAATAACTACCATATAAGGTACGCGTTGCAACATGGCATTGTCATAGCTTGACCACGTTTCAGAATTCTTACCAAGTAGAGGAGCAAGAGCTGGGTTGCGGGAGTTTGAAATTCCGTAGTGGTCCCCATAGAGAATGATGATGGAATTTTTGTAAAGACCAGATTCTTTCAGGTAATCAAAGAATGCTTTGATCGAAGAATCTAGGTAGTTAGCGGTCGCAAAATAGCCATTGATGGTTTCGTCCTGTGTCTTAGCTAGAGGGAAACCAAGATCATCTCCTGACAAGCTGGTTGTATAAGGATAGTGGTTGGAAACCGTAATGAACTTGGTATAGAAAGGCTGTTGCAATCTTTCTAGGTATTTGATGGAATCCTTGAGCATGTATTTGTCATTAAGACCATACTGGAAGGAATTGCTGCTGTTTTGTTTGGTGAAGTAGCTGGCATCAAAGAAGTAATTGTAGCCCCATTGTTTATAGGCGGTATTTCGGTTCCAGAAACTTCCAGCATTTCCGTGGAAAACAGCGCTCGAGTTGTAACCATTTTTTGAAAGAATAAATGGTGCAGCCTGTTGGGTATTGGTTCCACCATAGTTCACCATAAAGGAACCTTGGTTGAGTCCGAAGAGGCCTGTTTCAATCATGGTCTCAGCATCGGACGTTTTCCCTGCCTTGACTTGGTTAAAGACGTTTGAAAAGGCAAAGGTTTCTTTCGAGTGGTAAAGTGAGTTTAAGAAAGGTGTCACTTCATATTCTTTATCGTCTACTTTCAACTTGTAATCGATCAAGAATTGTTGGAAACTTTCCAAGTGAATGTAGATGACGTTACGGCCTTTGGCCATTCCAAAGTACTCAGGATTAGGCTTGGCATAATGCTGTTGGATATATTCTTCCACCGGTTTTAAATCTGCTTCGGAGGCTTTAGAACGTTCTTTGTTGGCAGCATAGGTCTGATTAGCGCTATAACCTAGAAAGGCTGGTAAACCAAGGGCACGAACGACATAGTAGTTTGAGAAACCACGAGTCAAGAGCTCAGGTCGGTCAATTTCTGCAAGGAAAAGGTTGGCCGAAAAGAGCATAGCTGATAAGGATGTAACCGCAAAACTAGCGCGTTTATTGAAGGGACGATTGTCCATTCGAATCCATTTCTTAAAGAAGAAGAAAGCTAGAATGGGGAAATCTAGAATGTAGATCACATCCCAAGGGCGGAACAATTCTAAAGCAGCAGCTCCGAGACCGGCAGAAACCTTGCTGGAAGCCAACATGGTATTGACCGTTACGAAGTCTGTAAACTCTCGATAATAGATGGAGTTGGAAATCAACCAAATAAATAAGAGAAGGTAGATCCCAAAGGCCAAACTATAAAAGAGCTTGGTTCGTTTGATATAAAGTGCTAGACCGATGAAGAGCAGACTGATCGGCAATGGGTTGATCACTGCTAGAAAAATCTGATAGGGTCCCTGAATGTCTAAATTAAAATCAACTGAATAGGCCCACATGGTTTTGAACCAGTAGAGCAACAGAAGGGTCAAGACAAATCCTAGTCTGGTACTCATGAAATTGAGTATCGAATTCGTAATTTTTTTCACAAAATGTTACTTCCTTGTCTTATTTCCTAAAAATTTTCATATACAAGTATACCACAATTTTATGGAGAAAGAAAAAAATGACTGTAAAGGAGAGGAAAGAAATAAGAAAGATCCGGCATTTTATATCATTTGAAGCTAAATGATGAGAGCTAGGATAAAATGGTAAAAAAAGTTCCAGTAAATAAAGCCTCTCTTTGTGAAAACTGCAGACTTTTGCTATAATAGAGGGTATGAAAAAACTCACAGTTAGTCGCCAAGTCGCAACAAAAATCAAACAAGGACAATCCCTTCTTGAAAAGCAAGATTTTGACTCACTTCCTGCTTTGGATCAAGCGGTTCAATTGCTTTCAGGAGAAGGACAATCCCTCGGAGTCGGATACTTATCTGAACAAAATAAAGGGATTGGATGGTTTGTTTCACAAGAGTTGGTCACTTTTGATCAAGACTTTTTTAAAAAGCTTTTCATCAAAGCCAAGCAATACCGTCGTTCTTATTATGCGGATGAAACGACGACAGCCTTTCGTCTCTTTAACCAAGAGGGAGATGGTTTTGGTGGCTTCACGGTTGACTTGTATGGTGAGTTTGTTGTCTTTTCTTGGTACAATCCCTTCGTATTTCAGATCAAGGAAACCATTCTAGCAGCCTTTCAAGAAGCTTTTTCAGAAGTCCGAGGTGGCTATGAAAAGATTCGCTTTAAAGGTTTGGACTATGAATCGGCTCATGTCTACGGGGAAGAAGCTCCACAAGAATTTTTGATTCTTGAAAATGGGGTCTCTTACCAAGTCTTTCTCAATGATGGCTTGATGACGGGGATCTTTTTGGACCAGCATGAAGTTCGAGGTAGCTTGGTAGAGGGCTTAGCGGCTGGTAAGTCTTTGCTCAATATGTTCTCCTATACGGCAGCCTTCTCTGTGGCTGCGGCAATGGGTGGAGCAGTTGAGACAACATCGGTCGATCTGGCTAAGAGAAGTAGAGAACTATCAGAAGCGCATTTTCTGGCAAATGGCTTGGCGCTGGATGCTCATCGTTTTGTCGTGATGGATGTCTTTGACTATTACAAATATGCCAAACGCCATGACCTAAGCTATGATGTGATCGTGCTCGATCCGCCTAGCTTTGCGCGGAATAAAAAACGGACATTTTCAGTCGCTAAAGATTACCATCGATTGGTCAGCGAGGCTCTTGAGATTTTAAATCCAGGTGGGACCTTGATTCTCAGTACCAATGCGGCAAATGTCAACAAAGATAAATTTAAAAAACAAATCGAAAAGGGATTTCAAGGTCGTAAGCATCGCTATGTAGCGGAATACGGCCTTCCGGGAGATTTTCGATGGAACAAGAAAGAAGAAAGTAGTAATTACTTAAAAGTATTTACGATTAGGGTGGATGTATGAAGTTAGTTGTTTCGATTATGCCTCGCTCCTTAGAAGAGGCGCAACAACTAGATAGTTCGCGTTACGAGGATGCAGATGTCATTGAGTGGCGTGCGGACTTTTTAGAAAAAAGCGAGATCTTAACCGTCGCTCCTGCAGTTTTTGAGAAATTTGCTGGACGCGAAATTTTATTCACCCTGCGGACTCGAGCTGAAGGTGGAGGGATGGAGCTGACTAATGAAGAATATGTTGGGATTCTAAAAGATATTCAATCCATCTATCATCCGGATTATATCGATTTCGAGTTTTATAGCCATCGTGACGTCTTTGAAGAGATGTTGGAATTTTCAAATCTTGTTCTCAGCTACCACAATTTCCAAGAAACTCCGGAAAATATGATGGAGATCTTATCGGAATTGACCAGCTTTTCTCCAAAATTAGTCAAGGTATCCGTTATGGCCCACAATGAACAAGATGTTCTTGACTTGATGAATTATACGCGTGGTTTCAAGACACTGAACCCTGAGCAAGAATATGTAACGATTTCCATGGGCAAGGTCGGGAAGATTTCGCGCTTGACAGCTGATTTGACAGGCTCTTCCTGGTCTTATGCTAGAGTCGGAGATGAAAGCGCCCCAGGTCAAATTCCTCTTGAAAATATGAGAAGAATTCGGGAGTTATTAAATGAAGATTGACGGATATACTCGGATGGCAGCGGTCATTGCCCATCCCATTCGTCATAGTATTTCTCCTTTCATCCATAATCTAGCTTATGAATTAACAGCGACCAATGCTGCTTATCTAGCTTGGGATATTGCTGAAGAAGACTTAGAAAGTACCATCAGCCAAATTCGTAAGTTGGATATGATTGGGGCCAATATCTCCATGCCCTACAAGCAGAAGGTCTTTCCTTACTTAGATGAAGTGGATGAGATGGCCCGAAAGATCGGTTCTGTCAATACCATTGTTCACCGTGATGGCAAGCTTAAAGGCTATAATACGGATGGAATTGGTTTCTTTCGTAGTTTACCTCCTGCTTTCTCTATTGAGGGAAAAACAATGGTTCTCTTAGGTGCAGGTGGTGCAGCTTTAGCGATTATTGCACAGGCCATTCATCTAGGTGTAAAACGTATCCTTGTCTTTGTGAGAGAGGAAAGATTGGTCCATTATCGTTCCAAGGTTCAGTTGCTAGAAGATGCCTTTGATTTCATGATAGAATTGTATGCGATTGAGAAAGATGAAGAAGTTCAAAACTCTTTTAATCAAGCTGATCTCATCTTAAATGCCACTGGTGTTGGGATGGATGGTCATTCTCTTCCGATAGCGAGTCACTTGACCTTTCCCCCACAGGCCTTAATCGTAGAGATGGCCTACTATCCGGCAGTGACCCCCTTTCTGCAATTAGCAGTGAATCAAGGAAACCAGAGGGTAAATGGGCTGGGAATGCTCTTTTATCAAGCTGAAGTAGCCTTTGAATTAATGACTGGGAAAGTATTTCCTACAGAGTCTGTATGGGAAGCATTGACAACAGAATATCGCCAATTTGTATGTGACTAAGAGAGGGGTTTACCTTTTCCTATTGAAAAAGCTTTATGAGATTAGAACAAGACCTGATTTTAAAAAAACAGGCTTGCTCTAGTCTCTTTTTCATTTTGATTGAGACATGTACCCTATTTCATGATAAGATAGAATCAAAGAAAAACGTGAAGGAGATTCCTATGAACGTATCGGTACCTATTCCAGGACATTCCTATGATATTGTGATTGAAAGAGGTGGTCTTAACCAGGTTGGAGACTGGTTGTGCACTCTTTGGGGTGATAAAAAAGTCGCTATCATTTCCGATAACCGCGTGGCTAAGCTATATGCCTCTATCGTAGAGAAGAGCCTGGAGAAAGCTGGTTTTCAAGTGGTGCGCTTTGAGTTTCTTCAAGGGGAAGCCAGTAAGAATCTAACCACTGTTTCAAAAGTCTATGACTTTCTAGCTACCCAGGGCATGACGCGCAGTGATGGAATCGTCGCTCTTGGGGGTGGCGTAGTTGGTGATTTGGCTGGTTTTGCTGCCTCGACCTATATGCGGGGAATTTCCTTTGTTCAGATCCCGACAAGCTTGACCGCACAGGTGGATTCTTCTATCGGAGGAAAGACGGGAGTCAATACAGCACTTGCCAAAAATATGGTGGGGACCTTTGCCCAACCGGACGGTGTGTTTATTGATCCTGAAGTGTTGAGCACTTTAGGGCAGCGTGAATTGATCGAGGGGATGGGCGAAGTCATCAAGTACGGCCTCATCCAAGATACGGAACTTTGGGAAGAATTGGAAGCCATGGATGGTTCCATCGAGAGTATTTTAGAGCATGCAGAGAGCATCATTTCTCATTCTTGCTTGGTGAAGCGAGACCATGTTGTGGCAGACGAGTTGGACAATGGCATTCGCCTGTATCTCAACTTTGGGCATACTATTGGACATGCTATTGAAGCGACAGCTGGTTATGGGCAGGTTATGCATGGAGAAGCCGTCAGTATGGGCATGGTGCAGCTCTCCCGAGTTGCAGAAGAAAAGGGCTTGATGCCAAAAGGAATCAGCCAACAAATCGAAGAAATGTGCCGGAAATTTGGCCTTCCGGTGACCTATGAGAACTGGGATAAAGAAGCCCTTTATCAAGCCTTGACTCATGACAAAAAAGCGCGTGGGACGAACTTGAAATTAGTAATTGTTCCAGAGTTGGGGCAAGCAGCGATTCATCAAATCCCTCTTCAAGAAATGAAGGACTTTTTAGAAAGAAAGGTATAAGGTCGTATGAGATATTTAACAGCAGGAGAGTCCCATGGACCTCGACTAACAGCCATCATCGAGGGAGTTCCGGCAGGCCTTCCTTTATCTGAAGAGGATATTAATAAAGAGCTCAAACGTCGACAAGGTGGCTATGGTCGTGGTGCTCGGATGAAAATCGAGAGTGATCGTGTCGAGATCACATCAGGGGTCCGTCATGGCTTGACCATGGGAGGCCCGATTACTCTGAATGTGACCAATCTGGATCACCAAAAATGGCTGGAGATCATGAATGTAGCACCGGTCGAAGAGAAAAAGAAAGATCTGCGTAAGATTACTAAGCCACGTCCTGGTCATGCCGATCTAGTCGGAGGAATCAAATACCGTTTTGACGATCTTCGTAATTCGCTCGAACGTTCTTCTGCCCGTGAGACAACCATGCGTGTAGCCGTTGGTGCTGTTACTAAAAGGATTTTAGAAGAGATCGGCATTGAAGTGGCCAGCCACATTGTTAATTTTGGGGGAATCGAGATTGCAATTCCCGAGAATCTAACTGTTTCAGAAATCAAGGAAAAGGCAGGTCAGTCGGAAGTTTCGATCGTTGTGCCAGAACAAGAAGAAGCCGTTAAGGCCTACATTGACCAAGTGAAAAAAGACGGCGATACCATCGGGGGGATTGTGGAAACCTTGGTTGGCGGTGTGCCTGTTGGACTAGGATCCTATGTGCAATGGGACAAGAAATTGGATGCCAAAATCGCTCAAGGAGTGGTCTCTATCAATGCCTTTAAAGGAGTTGAGTTTGGTCTTGGGTTCGACGCAGGTCGCCTAAAAGGGAGTCAAGTCATGGATGAGATCATCTGGTCTCAGGACACTGGCTATACCCGTCGCACCAATAATCTTGGTGGTTTTGAAGGGGGCATGACTAACGGAGAGCCGATTCTGGTTCGTGGTGTCATGAAGCCTATTCCAACGCTTTACAAACCCTTGATGAGTGTGGATATCGAAACCCATGAGCCTTATAAGGCAACAGTTGAGCGTAGCGACCCAACAGCTCTACCAGCTGCAGGTGTCGTGATGGAAGCAGTGGTCGCAACGGTCCTTGTTACAGAAGTGCTTGAAAAATTCTCATCCGATAACTTGGAAGAATTGAAAGAAGCTGTTGCTAAGCACCGGGAATTTACGAAGAATTTTTAAGAGAAAGAGTTTTCCTTTGGAGAAGAAAGTTGTATATATTGCAGGACTGGGCTTGATTGGTGCTTCACTTGCGCTAGGCATTAAGAGGGCCCACCCACATGTGACCATTCTTGGTTACAATCGTAGTGAAGCCTCTCGAACCATCGCCCTTGAAAGAGGAATGGTGGATCAGGTGACGGATGATTTCGCAGCCTTTGCCCCTTTAGCAGATATCATTATTTTGGCCCTTCCCATCAAGCAAACCAAGTCTTACTTAGAAACCTTAGCTGGCCTGAATTTGAAAGACCAGGTACTGGTGACTGATGCAGGCTCTACCAAGGCAGAAATTGTCGCACAAGCTGAAAAAGTGTTTACAGATAAGGATGTACGCTTTGTGGGAGGACACCCCATGGCTGGTAGTCATAAGACAGGTGCTGCAGCAGCAGATGCCACCTTATTTGAAAATGCCTATTATATTTTTACCCCTTCTAGCTTGACCACGGGGGGTGCCATGGAAGAGTTGAAAGAGCTTCTGAGTGGATTGAGATCTCGCTTTATTGAAATCGATGCCGAGGAACACGATCGGGTGACTTCCCAGATCAGCCATTTTCCTCATATTTTAGCCTCCACTCTGGTCGAGCAGGCCGTAGCTTATGGGGAAGAGCATGAAATGACCCGCCGTTTTGCGGCTGGTGGCTTTCGGGATATGACACGGATTGCGGAAAGTGAGCCAGGCATGTGGACTTCTATTCTCTTGTCCAACCCTCAAGCGATATTAGAGCGGATTGCAGATTTCAAAGAGCGTTTGGATCAGGTGGTTGAGACCATTCAAGCAGATAACGAGGAGGCCATTTGGTCCTTTTTCCAAGAAGGGCGGAAGCACCGAAAAGAAATGCAGATCCATCAGCGTGCTGGCCGCGATAGTGCCTATGATCTCTTTATCGATGTCCCCGATCAGGAAGGCGTGATCCTCGAAATCTTACAACTCCTACAAGGGATTTCCTTGGTCAATATTCACATCAATGAAGAGAATCGTGAAGATATCCACGGAATTTTGCAGCTGACCTTTAAAAATTTAGAGGACCAAGAGCGGGCCCAAACAATGATTAGCCAGGCGACGTCTTATACCGTCCTTGCTCGCTAGGTCTACAGAAGGATTTGTATCAAAAGGCCTGCTTCATTTTAGGAATATTGAAGGAAAAGCAGTATAATAGAAGTATCTTATCAGTAAAGGAGCCTAGAAAATGGCAAATATTTATGATGTAGCAAACGAACTCTCTCGGACCCTGCGAGACCTTCCTGAATACAAGGCTGTCGTAGAAAGCAAGCAAGCGATAGAAGCAAATCCAGAAGCGAAAACGCTATTTGACGAATACGTCGCTTTCCAAAATCAATTGCAAGGCTTGATGCAATCCGGTCAACTTCCAACAGAAGCTGTGCAACAAGAAATGAAGGACTATATGGAAAAAATCCAAGCAAGTCCGATTGTGAATGAATTTTTCACCAAACAACAACAATTGTCTATTTATCTTGCAGATCTTGAAAAGATCATATTTGAGCCAATTCAAGATTTATACAAGTAGAAAGACTACCAGAGTTGTCATTTCGACTCTGGTATTTTCGTTCGCCACTAGAGGAAAACAAGCTCAAAAAATGCTTGGAAACATTCGTTTTTTGTTCCAAATTTTTGATCAAAAATTGAATTCATGTCCTATTTATGATAGAATATGTGGAAAAGCACTCTGGAGATGGCAATGAAATTAAGAACCAATAGCAAGGGTCTAAAGGGAACCATTCGAGTCCCTGGTGACAAATCCATCAGTCACCGATCGATTATTTTTGGAAGTCTTGCAAAGGGCGAAACCAAGGTCTATGATATCTTGCGAGGCGAAGATGTGCTTTCTACCATCCAGGTGTTTCGAGATTTAGGAGTCTCCATCCAAGATGACGGGGATGTGATTCGGATTCAAGGAGTAGGCTTTCAAGGTCTTCAAGCTCCGACGGCTCCCCTTGATATGGGCAATTCAGGAACGTCTATTCGTTTGATATCAGGTGTCCTAGCAGGTCAGGATTTTGCAGTGACCATGGTCGGAGACGATAGTCTTTCCAAACGGCCCATGGATCGTGTGGCGATCCCACTGCGTCAGATGGGAGTAGAGATTGCTGGTCAGGGAGAGCGCGATTGCCCACCTTTACATGAAGAAGGGACCCATCAGCTTCAATCCATTCATTACCGTTTGCCAGTGGCATCGGCTCAAGTCAAGTCTGCTCTCATTTTTGCGGCTTTACAGGCTGAGGGTGAATCGACGATTATCGAGAAGGAAAAGACGCGTGACCATACGGAGGATATGATTCGCCAATTTGGAGGGGAGATCCAGGTGGATGGAAAAACCATCCGCATCCAAGGTGGACAAGAGTTCCAAGGTCAGGAAGTCATTGTTCCTGGAGATATTTCCAGTGCAGCCTTTTGGTTAGTGGCCGGCCTCATTCTGCCAGATAGTGTGATCAAGATTGAAAATGTTGGCATCAACCAAACGCGGACAGGGATTCTCAATGTGATTCAAGAAATGGGGGGAGATCTCACCATTGAGGATCGCGATGAAAAAGCGGTCTCTGCAAGTCTCACTGTCAAGACCTCGTCCTTAAAAGGGATTCGGATTGATGGGGAGTTGATTCCACGCTTGATTGATGAATTGCCGATTATTGCCTTACTAGCGACACAAGCAAATGGTCAAACCGTGATTGCGGATGCTGAGGAGCTTCGTGTGAAAGAAACGGACCGCATACAGGTCGTAGCAGATAGCCTCAATGCTATGGGAGCCAATGTCGTGCCAACAGAAGACGGCATGATCATCACTGGACCGACACCCCTACATGGAGCAGACTTAGAGACTTTTGGAGATCACCGGATTGGGATGATGGCTGCCATTGCTGCCTTATTGGTGAAAGATGGAAATGTGGTGCTGGATCGGTCAGAGGCCATTAACACCAGTTACCCTAGTTTTTTTGAAGATTTGGAGACCTTACTGCATGGCTAAAATTTTACTTGGTTTTATGGGAACAGGTAAAACGACCGTTGGTCGCATTCTTGATCCAAAATTCCATGATATGGATGAATTAATTGTTGAAGAAATCGGCATGTCGATCAATGACTATTTCGCAGTGGAAGGGGAAGCTGCCTTTCGTCGTCGCGAGGCTGAAATGCTGGAGCATTTATTGGAAAATGAAGCGGCCATCATCTCCCCTGGAGGTGGGATTGTGGTCAATCCTCATAACCGTGCACTCTTGGAAAAAAATCCTCACAACATTTATCTGCGGGTAGATTTTGAAACCTTGTACAGCCGCATTCAAAATGACAAAGCCATGCAACGTCCCCTCTTTTTAAATAACACCAAAGAAGAATTTAAGAAGATTTTTGATGGTCGTTTGCCTTTGTATGAGGATATTGCTACCCATATTGTGGATGTCGAGGACAAAACACCTGAAGAAATTGCGGAGATCATTCGATGCTTGTAGGCTATCTTGGTCCCAAGGGGTCTTTTACCCATGATGTGGCCACTCATAGCTTTCCAACATCTGAACGCATTGCCTATCGGACGATCACAGATGTCATCAAGGCTTATGAGAATCAAGAGATAGATTTTGCAGTCGTCCCAGTTGAAAACTCGATTGAAGGCAGTGTCCATGAGACCATTGATTACCTCTTTCATCAAGGGACGATTCAGGCCGTTGCAGAAGTGGTCTATCCCATCAAGCAACAGCTCTTGGTGGCTAAAAAAGATCGCCCCATTCGAACGGTCTATTCGCATCCACAGGCCTTGGCCCAAGGGAAGGCTTTTCTAAGGGCCCATTATCCAGATGCGGCTATGGAAATGACGGCTTCAACAGCCTATGCGGCTCGCTATGTGGCAGAGCATCCAGACTTGGAAATTGCAGCGATTGCCCCTCTGGCAGCAGCCAGTGAGTACGGCTTGGAAGTCCAGGCCAAAGACATCCAAGAAATCGAGGACAATTATACACGCTTTTGGATTTTAGGGACAACAGAGCCAGCGATCTCAGAAACTTTAAGTCCAGTCCTTCAAAAAGTTAGCTTGGCCTTGACCTTGCCAAGTAACTTAGCAGGAGCCCTCTATAAGGGTTTGTCTACTTTTGCGTGGCGGGGGATCAATTTAACCAAGATTGAAAGTCGCCCCCTAAAAACAGCTTTAGGAGAATACTTTTTCATTATTGACCTCCTAAACGAAGCGCCTGATCTTCTGCAGTTTGCCTATCAAGAATTAGACAATTTGGGCATTCAGACAAAAGTCTTGGGTCAGTATCAGGTCTATACCTTAAAAGATAACGGAATGGAGAAAAGATGAGTAACGAATCCAACTTTCTATCTCACCATGAGCGAAAGCGATTAGAGTACTTATACTCAAATTTTCATTATTTGAATGAACGAGAACAACTAGAATACAATTACCTGCTCAAGAAGAGCCAAGGAGCTTATGAGGAAGCAGAAGCCCTTCAACCTGAGGTAGACGCTACAGAAGAAGTGCAAGGTGAGATTGCTGAACCAATTGGGGATCTCCCTGTTTACCAATCGCGTAGCAAAAAGTCTAAGAAGAAAGCAGTTGCTGCGACGAGCGATATACCCAAGAAACCACGGAAAAAGATCCGCGTCAAGCGGATTCTCAAGTGGCTTGCTCTCTTTTTCTTGCTCATTATCGGCGGCATGGTCTTCATGTTTGTGAAAGGCCTCAACAGTAAGCCGACAGGTCCAGATGCCAAACCGGCTGTCGTTGAGAAATTTAACGGCAAGAAGTCGCGAGATGGGGTCAATATCTTGATTTTGGGGACAGATGGTCGGATCGGTGAGAAATCGGATGAGACCCGGACAGACTCCATCATGGTGGTCAATGTCAATAACAAAGAAGGCAAGATCAAGATGGTCAGCTTCATGCGGGATACATTGGTCCATATCGATGGTGTCAGCCAGCAAAATATTCCTGAATATGATGGCTACTACGACCAGAAGCTCAATACTGCCTTCACTATCGGGGAGCAAAATAACAACCAAGGGGCTGAATTGGTGCGTCAGATGCTCAAAGATAACTTTGACATTGACATCCAATATTACGCCATGGTCGATTTCAAGACCTTTGCGACAGCGATCGATACCCTCTTCCCAAATGGGGTCGAGATGAATGCGCAATTTTCAACGGTTGATGGCGAAAAAGTCAGTGAAGTAGAAGTACCAGATGATTTGAACATGAAAGACGGTGTCGTTCCGCAGCAAACCATCAAGGTTGGAAAACAACGGATGGATGGCCGGACCCTTCTCAATTACTCGCGTTTCCGCAAGGATGATGAAGGAGACTTTGGTCGGACCCGTCGCCAGCAAGAGGTCATGTCCGCTATCATGCATCAGATCAAGGATCCAACCAAACTCTTTACGGGATCTGAAGCCCTTGGGAAAGTCTTTGCCATGACGTCTACCAATGTTCCTTTCTCCTTCCTATTGACCAATGGACTTGGACTAGTCGGAAGTGCTGGAAAAGGAATTGAACGAGTGACCATCCCAGAAAATGGGGATTGGGTCGATGCCTACGATATGTACGGTGGCCAAGGCTTACTCGTCGATTTCGATGCTTATAAAAAGAAATTGTACCAAATGGGACTGAGATGATATAATAAGGGGATAGGAGTTTTGAAAACTCCATCCCTTTTAATTTGTAGAAAGATAGAAAACGATGTTAAAGAAAAATGAAATTGTAACGGTTGAGATTGTCGATTTGACACACGAAGGAGCAGGAGTGGCTAAGGTCGATGGCCTGGTCTTTTTTGTGGAGAATGCCCTACCAGGAGAAGTGATCCGCATGCGCGTGCTTAAAGTCAACAAAAAGATCGGTTATGGAAAAGTAGAGGAGTACCTAGAAAAATCCCCTCACCGCAATGAAGAGCTTGATCTTGCCTATCTACGAAGCGGAATCGCCGACTTGGGCCACCTAGCTTATCCGGAGCAACTGAAATTCAAGGCCAAGCAGGTCAAGTATAGCCTCTACAAGATGGCGGGAATCACTGATATGGAAGTGCCCCTGACCTTGGGGATGGACCATCCTGTCCAATACCGCAACAAGGCCCAAGTCCCTGTTCGTCGGGTCAATGGTCAGGTCGAGACAGGCTTCTTTCGGAAGAACTCCCATGATTTGATGCCGATTGAAGATTTCTATATCCAAAATCCAGTCATTGACCAAGTGGTCTTGGCGCTTCGGGATTTGATTCGTCGTTTTGACCTCAAGCCTTATGACGAGAAGGAACAGTCTGGCTTGATTCGTAACCTTGTCGTTCGTCGAGGACATCATTCTGGAGAAATCATGGTCATTTTGGTCACCACTCGTCCCAAGATTTTCCGTGTTGACCAGTTGATCGAGCATTTGATTAAGCAATTCCCAGCCATCAAATCCGTCATGCAAAATATCAATGACCAGAATACCAATGCCATTTTTGGAAAAGAATGGCGTACGCTTTATGGTCAAGACTATATTACGGATCAAATGTTGGGAAATGATTTCCAAATCTCTGGACCCGCCTTTTACCAGGTTAATACTGAAATGGCAGAGAAGCTCTACCAAACAGCCATTGACTTTGCGGAGTTAAGTGAAGATGATGTGGTGATTGATGCCTACTCCGGAATCGGGACCATTGGCCTATCAGTTGCCAAGCATGTCAAGGAAGTTTATGGAGTAGAAGTCATCCCCGAGGCCGTGGAGAATAGCCAGAAGAATGCTAGTCTAAATGGCATCACCAATGCCCACTATGTCTGTGACACAGCTGAAAATGCTATGAAAAATTGGCTCAAGGAAGGCATCCAACCAACAGCCATCCTGGTCGACCCACCACGCAAGGGCTTGACCGAAAGCTTCATCAAAGCAAGTGCCCAAACAGGCGCTGACCGCATCGCCTATATCTCCTGCAACGTCGCCACCATGGCGCGTGATATCAAACTCTATCAAGAGTTGGGATACGAATTGAAGAAAGTCCAGCCGGTGGATTTATTTCCGCAAACGCATCACTTAGAATGTGTAAGCTTGTTAGTAAAACGCAACTAAACCTCAAAAGGTTCACTGAACCTTTTGAGTCCCACAAACACATCACGTCGAATGTGTAAGTTTGTTAGTGAAACGTAGCTAATCCTCAAAAGGTTCCCCAAACCTTTTGAGTCCACAAACGCACCATGTTGAGGTCGTATCACTACTTGTACGAGCTGAGGCATCAGCGAAGCAGAAGTAGATGATCTGCCCATGCGATATGACTCGCAGAATGAGGAAGGAAACCGACGAAATGATACGGCAACAGCGAAGCGCCGAGTGTGTGGCTTTGCTCTTCCGATCTGAGACAGTCGAAAAGTAGAAGGGGATGGTATTGGTATCAATCAATGAGTAACAAAGTAACGGCATGATTCGAAACATTTTCTTGTAATTTGCGGAGGAACATCAATATGGATGGAATAACAAAAGATTCTATAAAAACGGCTAAACTAATGAAACAATTATGGCCCCAATTGACCGATAAAGAAGCTATTGATGAAGTAAAAAGATATACGAATGGCAAAAATACTGCAATCTTTACTGAAGTTGAAGGTGACACAATTGTAGGTCTAGCACTATGTTCA
>JAGZKI010000029.1 GCA_018365265.1 Streptococcus parasanguinis
GCTGATTTCATCAGCTTTTACAGCCCTACTCAACTGTGCGGAGGTGGGACGACGAAATCGAATTCTAACGAATTACCGATTTCTGTCCCACTCTCTTTATTTTAAAGATGATACAACTCTTCTACAATGGCGGCTACTTTTTTAATATCTCCCAACATCCCCCGCATTTCAAAATCGGCTAACATAGGGAAACCAAAACGTTGGCTGTATTGCTTAGCGGTTAAACAATATTGATTGTTAAAATTCCGATTGCCTGATCCAACCACTCCTAAGCACTTGCTGGCATTGTCTCCATAAGCAATAAAATCCGCAACATCTGTCGTCAAAATTTCCACATCGCCATTGTCGACACCATTTCCACCTTCCAAATAGGTTGGCAAAAAAGTGATAAAAGGATTGGTCATTTCAAAGAAGGGCAGGCCCTCTTTGACCAGGTCTTTCACATGAACTTTCTCGATTTCAAGTCCGGGATGGGCTTCCAGCAAATAGTCACTTAAGCGGCGGACAAAACTCTCTGTATTCCCACTCAGACTAATATAAACAAAGGATACTTTCATCTTTTTTCTCCAATCAAGAAGCTCTCTTATCCTCTAAGAGAGCTCTATTCAAACTTATCTATTATGCCGTAGCTTGAGCTTTTCTCAAACGCAAGGTTTTATACAAAACAATTCCAAGGAAGAGAAGGGATAAAGCAGTCAAGAGTAACAAAGCAATGGACGAAGATGCCAGATATCGTTGGCGAAGCGCTGAGTTTGAAAAACTAGCTAATAGTGGACGCCCTGCAAAATAATTATAGCAAGAGAAGGCTTGACTTAACAAAATCTGCCCCATATAACTATAATGTGCTGTTAACAGATCCTGCTTCATAAAGAGGAAATAGAAAGTTACGAGCAAAGCAATCAGAATCAGGGAAACAAATAAAAAGGTTAATGGAGACTGATTGAGTTGGGCTGATTTCTCATAATATGTCACATAGTCAGCCTTGTCTTGAGCTGTTGTTAAACCAAGTTGTTTCGCAAAATCATCTGTCAGCTCAAAACTCTTTGAAGCTCCAAAGGTTGAAACAGCTGAAGTTAGGGTTCCAACCGTAGAGAAAAATAACAGGATGTAAAGATAGATAGGTTTCTTTTTCATACAAACTCCTTTTCATTTCTTACACCCTATTATATCGCGATACAGATAGAAAGGCAAGCACCTCAAAACCGTGGAAGCACTTGCCTGATCACTGATACGTTCAAATGAAATTCATTTGGAAAAGTAATGTGTGCAAAAGATGAAAAGCCATCGCAACTGTATCACTGGAATGATTAGAGATATAACGGAGTCCTATAAACTTTCATTCGAACACCACCAGTATACCTCATTCTCTTCTTCTTGTGTCATCCATTTCTATTCTGCTTCATTTGGACACGATTTGGTCTATAAAAGCCATTTCCTCTCCTTATCCAAAAACTATTCTGTTCTATTTCTCAACTATTTGGTCATCACTCCATCAAAAAAGCCAGAAGGACTTGCCTTCTGACTTTCTTTATTTAGATGAATGAACGAAAGAAACAAGAATTAATCTTCTTTTTTCTTGCGTGCAAGACCCAATCCAAGCAATCCAGCCATCGCACCTGCAAGAACAGCTGCAGTTGAGCTTTCTGTACCTGTATTTGGAAGCGCAGGTGTTTGTGGTTGCGCAGGTTGTACAGGCTGTTCCGGAACTTCAGGAGTTGGTTCGGTTGGAACCTCTGGAGTTGGTGGAACGATTGGTGTAGGTGGAACAATTGGTGTTGGTGGGTTGTATGGAGTTGGTGGAGTTGGTGGCACTGGGGTTGGCGGAGTTGGAATATCTGTTTCCGTTACCACTTTATTCTTATGCCATTTCACTTCAGTTTTTTCCGGTTTCACCGGATTTGGAACGACTTCAGGAGTCGGTGGGGTTGGCTCTGTTGGTGGAGTTGGAACCTTTGGTTCCTTCACATCGACCGTAATCACAGTGTAGTTAGGTTCTTTTGGAGCCGTTGGACCTTTAGGTTCTTCTGGTTTGCTTGGTTCCGCAGGTAGTACTTCAATTGTAATCGTTGGTGGTGTTGGTGCCTTAGGTTCTGTTGGTTTTGTTGGCTCTTTTGGCGCTTCACCTGGATTTTTTGGAATACCAACATTTGAGTTAATGGCAAACCAGTAAACCGTTGGTTGACCAGCAGCATTAGCTCCATTGGCCGTAAATACCAAGTGACCATCAGACATCTTCAAGCCTGCTCCACCATAATAGAGGTATGGAGAAGATGGATTGTCCCAACCTTCAAGAGTCGTTGAAGATTCACCATTAAAGATTGATCCGTGTTCAATGTATTGGTTATCTTTAAATGATGTTACCTCTTTTGTAGCAGAATCATAAGTAACACTTGAATTTGGAATTGGAATGTATTTATTATTCCCAACATTTACAGATTCTTGGTGCTCTACATTTTCAAATTTCTTCTTAGGAGTGAAGATGATCCGTCCTGAAGTTGGATCAATCGTATAAGAACCGATCACATCATCTTTACCATCTAATGTGAATTCATCTGTTCCGATATCATGACCATTCCCAGCTCCTGAAGCATTAACAGATGTTGCATCAATCACAGTTTCTTCACTAACTGCAAATTCGCTGCCATTCCATGTTGCGTTTTGAGCCACAATCTTAATCGGATTTTCAGCAGAGATAGTGACGTCCGCAGTACCAAAGTCAGCTGTTCCATTTTTAACTACAACAGCATTGTTTTCAATGCTCATTGATGAACCATCTGCATATGGGTTCCAAGTTCCACGAACGGTGTTGCCATTTTTATCTTTGGCTTCTACTGTAAGGGCACGAGGTTTATCCCCACTATCTACATATGAAGCACCCGTCCAGTGGTTAAGGGAGTTCAAAGCGACAATCGCATTGTGCTGTGTCAAATCAAACTTATTGCCATCACCATCATAGAATTCAACATCTACAGCAACTTTAACTGGTTTATTTTGGTCTGTTGAAGCACCGACTGTCATAGTAACAGTTGGGTCCGCACTAATAGCTGCAATTCCTTTGCCATCATTTGATGGGAGACTTAGAATCTCATAACGGTAAATCACGCGCTTGATTGGATGCATATCCTTTTTATTTTCACGCATGCTGGACTGATTCAAATTGTCATAGGTTACAACAAATTTGTCACCTTCTTTAATTTGAATAAATTCAGTTTCATTATTGGCCCAAGGACTAGTTGCTACAATATCTGAAGCTTCCAATTTATTGGAATCATACTGATGCACATTGCTGGTATTCAAACGAGCTTGGGCATCACGAGTGAGATAAGTACTGATACCATCAATGGTATGAGTAGCTCCACCTTCACGTTGGAAGGTCAAATCTTGAACAGTTTCAACATCTTTTAGATCTTGGAAACCATTATCATTCATGTATTTATCATAGGCTGCTTTAGCATCTTTGTACTGTGCCAAAGCTGTTTGATATTCAGCAAGTTTTGTTTGATAAGTAGCAAAATCTTTGCCGTATTGCTCTAGGTCTACATTGTATTTTGCAAGCTCAACTTCATACTTAGCCTTAGCAGCATCTTCTTCTGCTTTCTTCGCTACCAATTGATCATAAGCTGCTTTATTTTTATCGTATTGCGCTTTCTTAGTTTGGTATTCTTGTAAATCTTTATCGTATTGCGCTTTAGCTGTATTGTAAACAGCCATTTCTGCTTCATACTTAGCTTTTGCTTCTGCATTGGCCTTATCCGCTGCTGCTTTTTCTGCTACTTTAGCATCGTAAGCTGCTTTTTCCTGATTGTATGCTGCTAAGGCTGCTTTATAAGCTGTTTGTTGGGTATTGTAGTCTTCTACTTGTTTTTTGTAACCCGCTTCTGCATCCGCATTTCTCTTTTCAATCAATGTGATTTCTTGAGATTTTGCTTCATACTCAGCTTTGGCCTTTTTGTAGTTTTCAACGACTGTGTTGATTTCAGCTGTTTGGGCTTTGTTATCTGCTTCTGCTGCTGCGATAGATGGTTGGACTTTTTCAGCTTCTTCTGTAACGGTCACACCTTCTGTAGCTGCATCAGCTTTTGCTTTTTCAAGTTCTGGTGATTCTACATAAGTCGTTGTAACTGTTTTATTTCCTTCTACCACAGTTGTAGATGTCAACTTAGAACTTGTTGCAACAGCTGCATCGCTTGTTGCTGTATCCGTAGTAGTCGCTTCAGTTGCAGGCGCTGTTGCCTCATCTGCTTTCACTTCTGCTCCGTAGGTATTGACAGTAGCCAATCCAGCAATGGCTAATGAAACAACACCGACTGATAACTTACGAATTGAAAATTTTTCCTGCTTCGAAACATGTTCACGATAGCTTTTCATTTTCAAAACTCTCCTTTTTATGTTTAAAAAAATCTCACTGTAGAGGCAAAAATATGCTACTTTCAGTTAAATCTATTGTATCACAATCAACCATTTTAAAATATTTGTTGATTTAATTTTTTATTTTACTTTAAATATATAACAACTTGAAACGCCAAACTTTCAAGTTCTTCTTCATCTTTTGGTTGAAAATATATGTAAACAGGCTTGAAAAAACCTTTATTTTCAAAGGTTTTCAAGCCGCTTTTTCTTTTTATAAATTTCACCGGAAGGCTTTTTAAGGGGAAGTATTTTTTTATACTAATATATTAGATTTGATCTACAAAACAAAAAATTATGTAACATTTTACCTTTTTAGGTCCGTAAAATTCAAAAAAACAACAAATTTTAAGGAATCAGCCATTGCTTGAAACCCCTTACCTAGACCTTAGTTAGAGCTATTTTTTGGGGGCGGTTATTCCCTTTTATTTCGAAAAACGGGCACATCGTTTTTTCTTTTTCGATGTCTCCTTCACTTTATTTCAGAAAGCAACATGAAAATCAAGGGCAAATTGAAAGAAAATATCCTCCCACACTCATGCACCATCTGTAGCTACGCTCCTCCCAATCTCTAGTCCTTTCCAATTTCCTCCCCCAATTCTATAAAAAAGACCAAGGTCCTAAGAACCTTGGTCTAATAACTAGTGATTAGTTTAAGTGCCAGATATCTTCGTTGTACTGAGCGATCGTACGGTCAGATGAGAAGAATCCTGCTTTCGCAATGTTAACGATGACTTGATCCAACCATGCATCACGGTCTTCGTAGTCAGCCAACATACGTTCTTTGGTTACAATGTAGTCTTCCAAGTCAAGAAGAGTCATGAACCAGTCTTTGTTGATCAATTCATTATGAAGACGAGTCAAGCGTTCTTTGTTCCCAACTGCAAGAACGGCATCGCTGACAATGAAGTCTACCAATGGTTTAATAGCTTCACGTTCATAGAAGTCTGCTGATTTGTATGCTGATTTGGCATAAAGATCGATAACCGTTTCTGAATCTTCACCGAAGATGTAGATGTTGTCACGTCCAACCAATTCAGCGATTTCCACGTTGGCTCCATCCATCGTACCAAGTGTCAATGCACCATTCAACATGAATTTCATGTTACCAGTACCTGAAGCTTCTTTCGAAGCAAGAGAGATTTGCTCAGAAATATCGCTAGCTGGGATCAAGTAGCTTGCAGCAGTTACGTTGTAGTTTTCTACCATAACAACTTGCAAGTGTGGAGCTACCGCTGGATCGTTTGCAATCACTTCTGACAAGCAAAGGATCAAGTGAATGATGTCTTGTGCAATGGTGTAGGCAGGAGCTGCTTTACCACCAAAGAGAACAGTGATTGGGCGAGCAGGGATATTCCCAGCTTTAATGTCCAAGTATTTGTGGATCACATACAAAGCGTTCATTTGTTGACGTTTGTATTCGTGAAGACGTTTGATTTGGGTATCAAAGATAGAATTTGGATTGATTTCCACACCTTGATGGTCTTTCAAGAAACGAGCCAATTTGCGTTTGTTGTGAGACTTGATGTTTTCCAATTTTGCTTTGACTGCATCTTTATCTTCATAAGAAAGAAGGTCTTCCAATTTAGATGCGTCATGGTGCCAGTCACGTCCGAGGATATCATCCAAGTAGTGTGACAAGGTTGGGTTAGCATGCATGAGCCAACGACGGAATGTGATACCGTTTGTTTTGTTGTTGAATTTTTCAGGGTAAATGTCGTAGAAGGCTTTCAACTCAGAATTCTTCAAGATTTCTGTGTGAAGTGCTGCTACCCCGTTTACGCTAAATCCATAGTGGATATCCATGTGTGCCATGTGTACGCGATCATTCTCATCGATGATTTGAACAGCTGGATCTTTGTATTCAGCGCGAACACGGCGGTCCAATTCTTCAATGATTGGAACCAAGTGAGGAACCACTTCTTGCAAGAATTCAAGTGGCCATTTTTCAAGGGCTTCTGCAAGGATTGTGTGGTTAGTGTAGGCCGTCATGCTACGAACGATAGAGATAGCTTCATCCATTCCAATACCACGTTCTGTCAAAAGACGGATCAATTCAGGGATGACCATTGATGGGTGAGTATCGTTGATTTGGACAACAGCATAGTCAGCAAGGTCATGCAAGTTGCTTCCTTTTTCGATGGCTTCGTCGATGATCAATTGTGCACCATTTGATACCATGAAGTATTGTTGGAAGATACGGAGCAATTCCCCTTGACGGTTACTATCATCTGGGTACAAGAAGAGGGTCAAGTTACGAGCGATATCTGTCTTGTCAAAGTTAATACCATCTTCAATAATAGATGAATCAACTGAATCTAAGTCGAACAAGCGCAAACGGTTCTTGGTATCGATCTTGTAACCAGGGACATCGATATCATAAAGGGTAGAAGTCAATGTGAAGTGTGCAAATGGCACTTTGTAGCTACGGCTTGAACGAACGAGCCAGCTTTGGTCAGTCAACCATGCGTTTGGAATCGTTTCTTGTTGGTTGTTTTTAAGGACTTGTTGGAACAAACCAAAGTGGTAGTTCAAACCAACCCCATCCCCTGTCAAACCAAGGCTTGAGATAGAGTCGATAAAGCAGGCTGCCAAACGTCCCAAACCACCGTTACCAAGTGATGGTTCCAATTCCACTTCTTCTACTTCGATCAAGTCTTTACCAGCATCTGACAATTCTTTTTTAACATCGTCGTAAAGACCCAAGTTGATCAAGTTGTTAGACAAGAGTTTACCAATCAAGAACTCAGCTGAGATATAGTAAACTTTTTTCTTACCAGTATTTAATTTCTTTTGGGCACTTGCTTGCTTGGTGTAATTTAGCAAGGCAATGTACAATTCTTCATTTGAACATTCAGCAATTGTTTTTTGATGATGATCAATCACATATTTTTGTAATGATTCCATGTTGGGAGTCTCCTTTGTTTCAACAATTTTAATAGGGGGAAAGATTATTTTTTTGCTTTCGTAACTTCTTTTTTCAAGTCTTTGTTTTCACGACGATAGATCGTAGTGAAATCAAGCAATTCTTGCTCGACAGCTGGAGTCAATTGATCCGCTGTCATTCGCCATGACCAGTTACCACCGAGAGTAGATGGGAAGTTCATCCGAGCTGAGCCATCTAACTCAAGCAAGTCTTGCATCGTAGCAATCGCCATGAAGCTGACGGAAGCAAAGACGGTGCGAAGCATAGCATGCGGTACAGATTCGTACTCTTTCCGGTTGGTATAACGAGCAAGATACTCACGAGTTGGATCGTCGATTTCATTGCGGTACCATCCAAGAACTGTGTTGTTATCATGTGTTCCAGTGTACATCACAGAGTTGTTTGGTGCCAAGTGAGGGCTATCGATACTTTCATCGTCAGGATTGAAGGCGAATTGAAGAATCTTCATTCCTGGGAAGCCAGTACGTTCGCGAAGCTCAATAACTTCATCCGTCATAAAGCCAAGGTCCTCAGCGATGATGTTCAAATCACCGAGCTCTTCCTTCACGGCTGCAAAGAGTTTGTAGCCAGGACCTTTGACCCATTTACCTGGTGCTGCAGTTTCAGAACCAGCAGGGATTTCCCAGTATGATTCGAAACCACGGAAGTGGTCGATCCGAACGATGTCATAGATCTTGAAGCTTTCACGCAAGCGTTCAATCCACCATTGGTAGCCATCTTTGTCCATTGCTTCCCAGTCATAGATTGGGTTCCCCCAAAGTTGACCAGTTGCTGAGAACTCATCTGGCGGGCATCCTGCAATGCAAGTTGCTTTTCCGTTTTCATCTGTTTTGAAGAGATGAGGATTAGCCCACATGTCGCTTGAATCTTCTGCTACATAGATTGGCATATCTCCCACAATTTCAATGTGGTGGTCGTTAGCATAAGCTTTCAAGGCCAACCATTGTTGGAAGAAGAAGAATTGAGTCACACGATGGTAAGTCAATTGATCAGCCAATTCTTCACGGTATTTAGCCAAAGCTTTTGGCTCACGCGCACGAATAGCTGCATCTGGCCACTCTGTCCAAGCTTTCAAATCAAAGTGTTCTTTAATAGCCATGTATTCTGCGAAGAGCTCCAACCAAGAAGCATTGGCTTCACAAAATTCTTGGAATTCTTTTTGATCACTTGATTTTAAGAAATTCGCAACTGCTTTTTCAAGCAAGGGACGACGTTGTTCGAAAACCTTTGCATAATCCACTTGAGTAGGATCTTGACCAAAGTCCACTCCTTTAAGGTCTGCTTCTGTCAACAAACCTTGTTCGATCAAAAGATCGAAATCAATAAAATGAGTGTTCCCAGCAAAAGCTGAGAAAGATTGGTATGGAGAATCTCCATAACTGGTTGTACCAAGCGGCAAGATTTGCCAGTAACGTTGCTTGGTCCGAACGAGGAAATCAACAAAATCATATGCTGATTGTCCGAATGATCCGATTCCGTATTGTCCAGGAAGGGAAGAAATGTGCATCAAAACACCACTTTGACGTTTTTTCATGGGTTACCACCTCTTTTTATTTCTTTGAAGCCTGCGATTCGGTGCACGGTATGGGTATCGTTGCAGAGTCGTATCCAGCTCTCAAGCGGCTCTACTCTTTGTTAAAATCGAACAGGCGCAACTCAGTTTACGCAATTTTTGCGAAAACGTTTGCGTACCATGTCATTATAAACTTTTTCCATATTTTCTGCAAGGGGTTTCTTAAAAACTTTTTAACTTTTTTCAGAATGTCCTCACCCCCCTAGTGTATTCTTTCCTTTGCCTAATGTCAACAAATTTAATGTATTTTATAGAAGAAAGTTCGGAATTAAAATATTTTTAAAAAATTTTCTCAAAATCACTTGCAAACGTTTTCGCCTTGTGATATACTTAAGTCGTTTTAGGAAAACGTTTGTCTAAAACGGTTTCTAATTATTATCTTTTTTTATTCTTTAGGAGGAATAAATCATGAAACGTACAATTTTACGTAGTGCTGCTGTACTTGGTACAGTTGGTTTTGCCGGCTTCATACTTGCTGCTTGTAGCAATAACTCATCAGGTTCTTCTGAGGCAAGTAAAGAAATCAACGTCTATGTAGACAAAGGCTACAAATCTTATGTTGAAGAAGCTGCAAAAGCTTTTGAAAAAGAAAATGGCGTAAAAATTAACATCAAGACTGGTGATGCTCTTGGTGGATTGGATAACCTTTCTCTTGATAACCAATCTAAAAAAGCTCCAGACGTTATGATGGCACCATACGACCGTGTAGGTGGTCTTGGTAGCGATGGTCAATTGGCTGAAGTGACATTAAACAAAGATAGCCATACAGATAAAACAACTGAAGCTCTTGTAACAAACGGTGGTAAAGTTTACGGTGCACCTGCTGTCATCGAAACATTGGTTCTCTACTATAACAAAGATCTTGTAAGCGAAGCTCCAAAAACATTTGGTGATCTTGAAAATCTTGCAAAAGATAGCAAGTACGACTTCGCTAGCGAACCTGGTAAAACAACTGCCTTCTTAGCTGACTGGACAAACTTCTACTACACTTACGGTTTACTTTCAGGTAACGGCGGTTATGTGTTTGGTAAAGACGGTACAGATCCTAAAGATATTGGATTGAACAACCAAGGTTCTATCGATGGTATCGAATATGCAAAAACTTGGTATGCTAAATGGCCAAAAGGTTTGCAAGATACAAAAGCTGCTGCTAACTTCATCCAAACACAATTCCAAGAAGGTAAAACAGCTGCTATCATCGATGGTCCTTGGAAAGCTGCTTCATTGAAAGAAGCTAAAGTAAACTACGGTGTCGCAACGATTCCAACTCTTCCAAACGGAAAACAATACTCTGCCTTTGGTGGTGGTAAAGCTTGGGTTATCCCTGCAGGTGCGAAAAACCTTGATGGCGCTCAAAAATTCATTGACTTCTTGACAAGTACTGACCAACAAAAAGCTTTGTTTGACAAGACCAATGAAGTTCCTGCCAACACAGAAGCTCGTAAATATGCGGTTAGCAAAAACGATGAATTGACAACTGCCGTTGTTGATCAATTCAAGAATGCTCAACCAATGCCAAATATCTCAGAAATGAGTGCTGTTTGGGATCCAGCTGCTACTATGCTTTTCGATGCTGTAAGTGGTAAAAAATCTGCAAAAGCATCTGCTGACGATGCAGTGAAATTGATTAAAGAAACCATCGAACAAAAATTCGGTAGCAAATAAGACAGTTTTTAGGTGTGAGTAAGAGGTTGGAGACAAAGTCCCAACCTCTTATGTTCAATTTTCAAGCACAACTTACTGTCTGACTTGTCTTCTTGCTCTCTAGCAAGGACATTATAAGGAGATTTGAATGACTACAGAACAAAACCCTAAAAAGGCTATGTGGCTCTCTTTGATCCCGGGTCTTGGGCAAATTTATAATAAACAAAAAACCAAAGGCTATATTTTTCTTGCCGTAACTGTTCTCTTTCTCGCCTATTTCCTAGGAATTGGAGTTGGAGAATTATCGAAATTGGTTACACTTGGAACCGTCCGTGGACAAGATAATTCTCTCTTTATCTTGATTCGTGGCGCCTTCCACTTGATCATTACCATTGTTTACTTCCTATTTTATGCCTTAAATATTAAGGATGCTGGAACCGTTGCAAAACGTATCAACAATGGCATCGCTGTTCCAAAAACTGGAAAAGAAATGGTTCAAGCCATCTATGAAAATGGCTTCCCATATTTATTGATCATTCCTTCATACATTGCTATGACATTTGCGATTATCTTCCCAGTTTTAGTAACTTTGATGATCGCCTTTACCAACTACGACTTCAAACATACCGCTCCAACAACCTTGCTTGATTGGATCGGGTTCCAAAACTTCACTAATATGTGGACCTTGAGTACCTTCCGCTCAGCCTTTACATCTGTTCTTGGCTGGACCTTGATTTGGGCGCTCGCAGCTTCTACTCTTCAAATCGTACTCGGTATCTTGACCGCTATTGTTGCAAACCAACCATTCGTAAAAGGAAAACGAATCTTTGGGGTTATCTTCTTGCTTCCTTGGGCTGTTCCAGCCTTCATCACTATCCTAACTTTCTCAAATATGTTTAACGATAGTGTCGGTGCCATCAATGCACAAGTTATCCCATTGTTTGCGAAGATCTTCCCATTCTTAGATGGCGTTTTGATTCCTTGGAAAACAGATCCTACCTGGACAAAAATTGCTTTGATTATGATGCAAGGTTGGCTCGGCTTCCCTTACATCTACGTCTTGACTTTAGGGATTCTTCAATCTATTCCAAACGATCTTTACGAAGCTGCTTATATTGATGGTGCCAACGGTTGGCAAAAATTCCGCAGCATCACTTTCCCAATGATTATGGCTGTTGCAGCTCCAACTTTGATCAGTCAATATACCTTCAACTTTAATAACTTCTCCATCATTTACTTGTTTAACGATGGGGGACCTGGTTCTGTCGGAGGAAACGCCGGATCTACAGATATCTTGATCTCATGGATCTACAAGTTGACAACCAATTCTTCTCCTCAATATTCAATGGCTGCAGCGGTAACCTTGATTATCTCTGTGATTGTGATCTCAATCTCTATGGTTGCCTTCAAGAAACTACATGCATTTGATATGGAGGATGTATAAAATGAAAAATTCAGTTCAATTTAAACGCCGCCTCAATCATTTCTTGACTTACCTGTACATGGTGGTTCTTTCAATCGTTATCATTTATCCATTGTTGATTACGGTTCTATCAGCCTTCAAATCAGGGAATGTCAGTGCCTTTACACTTGATTTTAGTGGCAATCTTAGTTTTGATAACTTCTCAAAACTTTTCTCTGAAACCCATTATGGCACTTGGTATATGAACACCTTGGTTATCGCCATTATCACCATGATTGTACAAACAAGTATCGTTACCTTCGCAGGTTACGCATACAGCCGTTACAATTTCTTGGCGCGTAAACAAAGTTTGGTCTTCTTCTTGATTATTCAAATGGTCCCAACCATGGCAGCCCTCACAGCCTTCTTCGTTATGGCTTTGATGCTGAATGCCTTGAACCAACCTTGGTTCTTGATCTTCCTTTATGTTGGTGGTGGTATTCCAATGAATGCCTGGTTGATGAAGGGATACTTCGATACTGTTCCAATTTCCCTCGATGAATCTGCGAAATTGGATGGAGCTGGACACTTCCGTCGTTTCTGGCAAATCGTCCTTCCTCTTGTTCGTCCAATGATTGCCGTTCAAGCACTTTGGGCTTTCATGGGGCCTTTCGGAGACTATATCTTGTCTAAATTCTTGCTTCGTGACGAAGTGAACTATACGGTAGCCGTTGGTCTTCAAACCTTTATCAGTGACCAAAAAAATCAAAAAATCGCCTTCTTTGCAGCCGGTGCTATTTTGATCGCGGTTCCAATCTGTATCTTATTCTTCTTCCTACAAAAGAACTTTGTTTCAGGCTTGACAGCTGGTGGAGATAAAGGATAAAATAGAATCTTATTTCAAGCACATTTTATTTTTAAGTTAAGGGTAGTATGGTGGATGCTTTACTACCCTTCGTTAAGAATAAAATCAATGCAAAGAGATTTCTCTTTGCATTTCTGATACTCTTATGTTTAGAAAGGTCATCTTATGCCCTATCCTTTTAATTATTTCGCAAGTATCTTCAATTTCCGCTCTTCTTTTGCAAACCGCAAAAAACTGAGCTGGTTCCAAATGATTTTTACTTCTTTCTTTCTAATCTCTATCACACTATTACCTGTGGCTCTGCAAAATGCTCAACTCAAAACCTATCCTTTGACAACCTTTGTCAGCGATGTGTTTGATCCTTTATCAACAGACGTTATGAAAGATATCCAAGAACACGTCGTGATCAAAGACCAAGAGCTCACCTATACAGGGACTAACCCTGTACACAAGACTTCAAAAGGACAGGTTATCTTAGGCCAAGAGGCAAAGGCTAGTGAAGGCAAGGAGTTAACACTCCATTTTGATCGCAAACAATTGATTATCTCAAAAGAGAATAAAGAACTCGCTACAGTCTCATACCAGGCTATTAATCAAGAGAGCCTTCGGGATAAAAAAAGCTTCACTCAAGCTATCTCTAGCGATTGGTTTCGCGACAATCGACTCCCTGTCAGTCTCTTTCTCGTGATTTTCTCTGGCTTCTTATCGACAGTCAATTATTTGATTCTCATCGTAGGGGCATCTTTCTTCCTCTACTTGACACGAAAATCTCGACTCTTTTCACTACAAACTTTCAAGGAATGTTTCAATTGTATTCTGAATTGCTTGGGACTCCCTATTTTACTGAGTGTCTTCATCAGTTTACTATTCCATCAAGTATTTACTACGACGATCATGATCCAAAATGTCTTATTTGTACTCTATCTTGCTATGGTATTTTATAAGACCCACTTCCGTGATCCAGACTATCACCGCTAGGAGGTTTTCTCATGCGTGTTACCATCAAAGATGTGGCGAAACTCGCTGGCGTCGCGCCTTCAACTGTCACGCGCGTCATCCAAAACAAATCCACGATTAGTGATGAAACAAAAAAACGTGTCCGTGAGGCCATGGTCGAATTGGACTACCATCCCAATCTTAATGCTCGCAGCCTTGTCAGCCAATCTAGTCAAGTCATTGCTTTGGTCCTACCAATCGACAGTGACGTCTTCTACCAGAATCCTTTCTTCCCAACTGTTTTAAGAGGGATTACCCAGATCGCGTCAGACAATGATTATGCCATCCAAATCTGTACGGGGCAAAATGAAGAACGGCGGCTCGACAACCTCAAACAACTCATCTACGGAAATCGTGTAGATGGTTTGATTTTCCTTTATTCCAACCCGAATGATCCCCTCGTTGAATTTGCGATCAAAGACAAGTTCCCCTTTCTCATTCTCGGAAAGGCAGCTTCACCTTTTGTATCGCTAGTGGATAATGATAATATCAAGGCTGCATTTGATGCGACGGATTATTTCATTCAACAAAACTACCGAAAAATTGCTTTTATTGGAGGAAACAAAGAACTGTTCGTATCTCAAGACCGCTACGAAGGTTATAAAGAAGCCCTCCAAAAAGCAGGGATTCCTCTCGATGAAAAACTGGTTCATTTCTCATTTGGTTTTATGTTGGAAGACAATTCTTATCAAATGATGGAGAGTCTACCATTAACAGAACTAGATGCGATTATGACGACCGATATTCTCGTTGCTGAAGGGGTGCGCCAATACCTATTAGAACACCAGCTGACAATCCCGATTATTTCCTTTGATTCGATCAAGCCACGACTCGATATTGAAGCCTATATTGACATTAATGCGGTTGAACTCGGACGCGAATCTGTTCGAACGATTCTACAAATTATCAAGGATCACAAAGAAGGAAAAACCGTTTGCTACCGTCAATTGATTGACCATACCATTACGAAACTCTAGGAGTCTTTATGTCTACATTTACTGCTTATTTAGATGACCAAGACCTGATTCTTATCCAAAAAGGAGAGGAGCATATCCTTCCTTTTTATTTGGAAACGAACCAAGGTCATCTTGCCTTAATCCCTGTCAAAACGTCAAGTGCAGCGACTGACACAGGAGACTATTTCTTAAGCCCTATTCCGCTTGAACTCGGAGAAGAGTACACCATCTACGATGCTGCTGGAAATTCTTCTATTCTCCACTATCGTCAAATTGTTCGCAAACCCATTTTTGATCAAACCTTCACCTATACTGGAGAGGATCTAGGAAGTTTCTACACACTACGTCAGACGCAATTTAAATTCTGGGCACCCATTTCGCAAGATGTGACCCTCCATATCGAAGATCAGGTCTATCCAATGCATCGTACAGAAAATGGGGTCTGGGAACTCGTACTCAAAGGGGATTGGGAAGGAGCTGCCTACCACTATGAGTTCCGTGTCAATGGCCTAGAACGTCGGATCCACGATCCCTATGCTCTATCCTCTTTAGCAAACTCTGGAGATAGCCTCGTCGTCGACCGCAAGAAGATCACACGTCCTATCACACGTGCTGCTCGTCAACTCGACCCGACAGAAGCGCTCATCTATGAGATGAGCGTTCGGGACTTCTCTGTCCAAAAAGAGGCCGGCTTTAAACACCCTGGTAAGTTTAAAGGGTTGACAGAATCGCCTCAACTCAATGGTCAAATCCTTGGATTTGATTACCTTCAAAAACTGGGCATTACCCATGTACAGTTACTTCCAGTTTACGATTTCGGTAGTGTCGATGAAGAGGATCAATGGAAGGCCTACAACTGGGGCTATGATCCTGTTCAATACAATGTTCCAGAAGGCAGCTATGCGAGTGACCCTAACGATCCTTATGCACGAATCCTAGAGCTCCAAGACACTATTGACACCTATCATCAGGCCAATCTGAGTGTCATCATGGATGTAGTCTACAATCACGTCTACCAAGCCGATGAGTATGCATTTGAACAAATCGTACCAGGTTATTTCTACCGCTATAATGCAGAGGGAGAGCGGACCAATGGAACCTTCTGTGGAAATGATGTAGCAAGTGAACGTTCCATGGTAAGACACTATATCAAACAATCCCTCAAACAATGGGTTTCCCTCTATGGCTTTGATGGTTTTCGCTTTGACTTGATGGGAATCCTAGATATTCAAACCATGACAGAGATAGCAGAAGAACTCCGTGAAATCTATCCTAACATCTATCTCTATGGGGAAGGGTGGAAGATGGATACAGGCCTCTCTGAAGATCAGCTCGCTCACCAGTATAACGCGAAACGATTACCAGCCTTTGGCTTTTTCAGTGATAACTTCCGGGATACGATCAAGAGAGCACTTGTAGCTGGTCACCGTCGTGAGAGTCAACATCCTGCGAATGATTTTACGAATATTCTAACAGCAAATGTCGGGAAGCTAGGACCTTCTCATTTCACCCAACCTCAACAAGCCATTCAGTACGTCGAATGCCACGACAATGCAACTGTTTTTGATTATTTCCAACTTGAAAAGGAAGAGATTCGTCTAGAAGATCGAAAAGCTCTCTCACGATTAGCTCTTCATTTAGTGTTACTAGCTCAAGGAGTGCCGTTTATCCATGCTGGTCAAGAATTTTATCGCACAAAAGGGCTCGAAGACAACACCTATAACTTGCCAGATAGTCTCAACCAATTGGACTGGACATCCCTTTCAAAATGCCAAGAAGAAATTGCTTTTCTTGAAGAATTGATTGCTTATCGGAAATCACAGCCACTCCTTCGTTTGAAAAAAGGGCAAGAGATTCGCGACTACTGTGATGTCAAATGGTTGTCTGATCATCATTTGATCTACACGATTGAGAAAGATCGTGAAAAAATAACGATTCTTGTCAATATCGGCGATCAAGAACAGACCTATCAACATCCGAGTGATAGTCAGCTGTTAATTGCCTATCCTCATGCCAACCTAAAAACCCCTATTCCTAAAGGAAAGGAACTTTCTATTCCTGCCCATAGTTGGCTTCTTCTCCACGAAACGAAATCAGCAAAATAAGAGGCTGGGACAAAAGTCCTAGCCTCTCAATTATTTTTGGATTATCAAGCAAGACGCAGTGGTTGAGTGGGCTCTACTACGCTGATTTCATCAGCTTTTACAGCCCTACTCAACTGTGCGGAGGTGGAACGACGAAATCGAATTCGAACGAATTACCGATTTCTGTCCCACTCTCTTATTTTTATTCTTCTGTTTCCACAAAGCGTCCAATGATATGAACGTTTTCTGAAATGGTGATAAAAGCCTGAGGATCAGCTTTTTTCATAATATATTTGAATTCATTAAATTCTGCACGCGTAATAACTGTCAGTAGAACTGCTTTTTCCTGATGGTTATAGGTTCCTTCTGCATTGTGGATAATGGTCGCTCCACGATGCAATTTTTTATGAATCTTTTCAATAATGGCATCCGGCTGGCTCGTTACGATCATTGCCTGCATCCGTTTTTGCTTGGTAAAGACAGCATCCGTTACTCGACTTGATACAAAGATGGTAATCATAGAGTAAAGAGCATACTTCCAACCAAAGGTCAGACCTGCAATCAACATAATGGTCCCATTGACCAAAAAGGAGATACTGCCGACATTCTTTCCTGTCCGTTTTCGAATCGTCAAACTGACAATATCCGTTCCCCCACTGGAAATGTTGTTCCGAAGAGCAAAACCAATCCCTGTCCCCATGACAACCCCACCAAACAAGGCATTCATGATCGGATCGTTGGTCAAAGTAATCACTGGCACAAACTGAATAAAGAGGGAACTCATCGAAACTGTAATAAAGGTAAAGATGGTAAATTTATGTCCAATTTGATACCAAGCCACAATCATCAAAGGGATATTGATGGCATAAAAGGTCAACGAAACCGGAATCGTAAAACCTATAAAGCGATGACTCAGAACAGATAAAATCTGAGCTAGCCCTGTTGCACCACTGGAATAAACATGGCCTGGTTGAAAGAAGAAGTTGACCGCAATTGCTGATAGAAATCCATACAGCAAGGAAGCTGACACTTTTTCATCGTATTTCTCACGGGAGATGCTCTTCAGCACGCGCAATAATTTAATGTTATAAGCTAGTCGCCGCACATGATAGCGAAATAGCTTATGAAAGCGAGTTTTTTTCATTTTCAATCCATCGATTAGAAGAAAAGGAAAATCTTAGAGCAACTGATTTCTAGACTTTCCTTTTTCTCTCTTGTCCTATTCTTGCTCTGCTACTTCTACTTGAAGATTTAACTCATCCAATTGTTTTTCAGAAACGACAGAAGGAGCTTGTGTCATTGGATCTGTCGCCTTGTTATTCTTAGGAAAGGCAATGACTTCCCGAATATTATCTTCACCTGCAAGAAGCATCACGAAGCGGTCCAAACCAATCGCCAATCCTCCATGTGGTGGGAAACCGTAATCCATTGCTTCCAACAAGAACCCAAATTGTTCATTGGCAGCTTCTTTTGTAAATCCAAGCGCCTTGAACATCCGTTCTTGTAAGTCTTTATGATTAATCCGTAGGCTTCCTCCACCTAGTTCATAGCCATTTAAGACGATATCATAGGCAATTGCTCGAACTTTTGAAAGATCACCTTCCAATTCATGCTCTGTTTCAGCTTGTGGGAGTGTAAATGGATGGTGAGCAGACATATAACGGCCTTCTTCCTCTGACCATTCAAACATTGGCCAATCCACTACCCAAAGGAAGTTGTATTGATTGTTGTCAATCAAGTCAAGCTCTTTCGCAAGACGAACACGCAAAGCACCAAGCGTGGCATTGGCTACTTCAAGAGTATCTGCTACAAAGAGGACGAGATCCTTGTCTTCTAGCTGTAAAGCAGTTGTCAAGTCACTTGTCAAGTCTGTCAAGAATTTCGCAACAGGTCCGTTCAAGGCACCTTCAACATATTTCACCCAAGCAAGACCTTTTGCACCGTATTGCTTAGCAACTTCTGTCAATTTATCGATATCTTTACGAGAGTAATGATCTGCTGCACCTTTGACAACAATCGCCTTAACTGCTGGAGCTTCTGAGAAGACTTTGAAGTCTACACCCTTGACAAGTTCTGTCAAGTCTTGAAGCAACATTTCAAAACGTGTATCTGGTTTATCCGAACCATACAAGGACATGGCATCATCATAATTCATCCGTGGGAATGGGAGTGTTACCTCAATTCCCTTGGTTTCTTTCATGACACGTGCAATCAAGCCTTCTGTGATATCTTGGATTTCTTGATCACTCAAGAAAGAGGTTTCCAAGTCGACCTGTGTAAATTCAGGTTGACGGTCTCCCCGTAAATCCTCATCTCGGAAACACTTCACGATTTGATAATAGCGGTCAAATCCAGCATTCATCAACAATTGTTTTGTAATCTGAGGACTTTGTGGAAGGGCATAGAAATGGCCTTTGTTGACACGGGAAGGAACCAAGTAGTCACGTGCTCCTTCTGGAGTTGACTTAGAAAGGAACGGTGTTTCCACATCAATAAACTCTAATTCATCTAAATAATTGCGGATTGAATGAGTTACTTTTGCACGGAGTTTGAGGTTTTCCAACATCTCAGGACGACGAAGGTCTAAGTAGCGGTAACGAAGACGAGTATCATCATTGGCTTCAATTCCGTCCTTGATTTCAAATGGCGTTGTTTTGGCAGTATTAAGAACCGTAATAGCCTCTACCTTGAGTTCTACTGTTCCAGTTGGCAAGTTCGGATTCGCTTGTTCACGAGCTTCCACAAGACCTGTCACTTCTACAACATATTCACTGCGAATGCTTTCAGCTGTGGCCATCACTTCTGCACTAACTGTTTCTGGATTGATCACCAATTGCATGATTCCTTCGCGGTCGCGTAAATCAATAAAGATCAAACCACCCAAGTCACGACGACGGCTAACCCATCCTTTCAAGGTAATATGAGTTCCAATGTGTTCTTCACGAACACGTCCAGCATACATTGAACGTTTCATTTCTAATTAATCTCCAAACTAATATTCTTCCTTCTATTTTACCATAAAGACCAGCAGAAAGCGGCCTTTAGCTCAACTTTTTCAGTTACCAACTTCTTTAATTATCGTGGCCAACTTCTTCCTTCTTTTTGGGATCATCGTAGAGAGCGGGGGCTATCACCTTCATTAAAGTCGCCGTCCCAAATCTCAAGACAGCTGCTGCTAGTCCAAAAATAGGGGATAAGTAACGGAAAAAGAAATCTCCCCTAAGTGCGTAGGTCATACCACCCACAATAAAAAAGATCACAATCCCCTGAACAATTGCGTAAAACCAAATTTTTTTCACACTATTTCTCCTCTTCACAAACCAGCTGACTTATCCACTGTTTTTTATCACTTATCCACAAAAATGTGGATAACTTTCACCTGTTTTCCCCTTAAAAGAGGAAGGATCATCAGCATCAGGACTTGTTTTCATCCATTTACAAGCAAGTTTCCCACAGCCTGTGGATAACTATCTTGCTTACTTGTGACTTTCCGTCCCTTTCCTCACAAATCAAGGAGCCAGGATTCGATCCTGCCCCCTTTGATAAAGCATTATTTAAATTCGTCTGGTGTTCCTTTATATTGGGCCCAATCTTTACTGAAGAAGCGATCATTTAGATGGTAAGTTGGTGCTTTTTCAGCCTTTGTGACAAAGGGATTGACCGCTTTATCAAAGGCTAGCCAACCATTCCATCCCATATGAATCGTGTCTTCCATAAAGTAGGACTGATCACCATCTTTAGAAAAGTCTGCAATATTGGTGAAACCTTGACTTTCTAATTGGTAACGAATCTTATGAACAGCCTGTTCATACATATCTTGGCTCAAGCCTGTGTATTTCATCCATTTGGCATTGACTGGAGGAATCACAAAGATGACATTGGTCCGAGATTTAGCAAACTGGTCTAGAACCAACTGCAAGTCATTGTACTCTGGAGATTGAACATAGGATTCGTTTTTTTGGAAACCTTTTAGTTTCTTCAACTTCATTTTTAAACGAGTATTGTAAAAATGATTGCTGATTCCAAGGTCGTTATTATTGGTTTTGACTTTTGCTTCAGCCGTTGCAATTTCCTCCAATTTCTCATATGAGAATTGGTCTGGCAAATCTTGTAGACGTTTTTTGACCTTCTTATCGTAATTCCCGTTTGTACGAGTTGCAAGATTACTAAACAAGGCATCTTCGCGCTGAACCAGATGGGAAACAAACTGGTTTAAAGACTGATCAAATCCTGAAATTTTCTCTCCTTGAGAAATTTTGCTCACAACACTTTGAAAGGCGACATTTGGATACTGTTGTAACAGACGCTTCGCGGCATACTGGGATGCAGCATCCTGTTGGTGATTGGCAATAAAGCTATTCAACTGATCGCTATTAAAGAATTGTTGAAAGGCAGAGGAATCATAGCCCTTCTTGGTAAACCATTGCGGAGAAACCACATAAACAGCTGTATTGTCCTTGAGTTCTGGCAAAATCTGTTGCATTCCAAAATACTGGTTCAAAGAAGCCGCACCACGTTCTCCTAAAAAGTAGGGTCTGTAATTACGGTCATATTTTTCAGCCAAAACTGCTGGATGCACCACATCAAAACGCAACCACTCACTTGATCCGAAATAAGGAACAAAGCGATGGTTTGGATCCGAAAGTGCTTCTTGCTTCTTTGTACGACTCTTGAAGCCTTCTGCATTCAGACTAACCGCAGCTTTTTTCTCTTCGGTATAGTTGTGCTTATGATTGATTGGATAAAAGAATAATAAAGCTGCTACCATGAGGAGCGCGCAAAATACGGGCCCTAAAATCAGCCACAAACGCTTAAGCATTCTGAAGCTCCGTTACACCTTCTACGATCTTGTTAGCAGTGTTCCAATCATCGCGTCCAAATTCAGATACAGGAACACGGATGCCAAAGCGGTTTTCCAATTCCACGATCAATTCAACTGTTCCCATACTATCAAGAACACCCGCATCAAAGAGATCCTCATCCATCATGTCTGAGACATCTTCCATAAACAATTCGTCAATAATTTCAATTACTTGTGATTTAACATCCATTTTTTATTCTCCTTTTATTTCACTTTTGGGAACCATTGCTGATCCAAGAATCCTGAGAAGATCAGGAAGGACAGCATCACTGTATTAAAGGTGATAAAGATCCCCAAAGCCTTGGTCCAACGATTGTCCGGTATCGGATCCAATCCTTTTGCTTTTCTTTCTTTATTAATAGATTTTTTCTTTCGAATCCAGGCATCATTGATAACCATTCCAAGCCCATGGAAGAGCCCATAAGCAATATAGTACCAGGTCACCCCGTGCCAGAAGCCCATGACCAACATATTGATAATGTAGGCAACATTTGAGGTAGTAATCCGGCTCTTGAAGACTTTATTGCGCATCAGTACCATTACGAGACGCATAAAGACAAAATCACGGAACCAGAAAGATAAACTCATATGCCAGCGATTCCAGAATTCCTTTAAATCACGTGATTTAAAAGGACGGTCAAAGTTGATGGGACTTTTAATCCCCATCAAATTGGAAGCCGCTAAAGCAAACATGGAATACCCTGCAAAGTCAAAGAAAAGGTCAAAACCATAAACATACATGACTCCCAGCGTTCCGATGTTGAAGAATCCACCTTGAGACAAGGCATAGGTCTGCACATGACCTAACAATAAGTGGCCAAAAATATGAGCTAGAATAAATTTATAAAGGAAGCCATACATGATGTACTTAACAGCTTGCTCCAACATATCCAATAATTCTTCGCGCTCAGGAATGGCTTTATAATCCTCATTAAAACGCTTGAAACGATCAATCGGCCCACTTGAGAAGGTTGGCATAAAGAGCATAAAACGTAAGAATTCCCAGAGCGTGAATTCTTTCAAGACACCATCTCGCATTTCGATGATCATTCCGACAGCTCGGAAGGTCAAATAAGAAATCCCTAAAAATCCAAACAAGGATTGGTGTCCATTCTTGATCGCTGGCTCCACCTTAACAAAGATCAGGGGCAAGACAGACAAGAAGGAATGAAGATAGAAAATCCACTTGTTGTCCGCTTTCTGACGATAGATTTTGTAGGAATACACAATCAAGATTTGCCAGACTACGTAAAAGAGCAGGGCATAAATTTGCTTGAGATTCGAACCTGTCAGCATCAAAATGATAAAGATCAGACTCACCAGTCCTTCATAGACCGGAAATCTCTTTTTGAAAAAGAGGCCCACAAAGATCGGCAAAAAAGCTAGAATGAGGTAGACAAAATAGATCGGTGTTCCATAGTGTTCTAAATGAGGGAGCTGTTTCAAAAACTCGATCATCGGTTGTTAACCTCGCTAATCAACCCTTTGATGTCGATTTTCCCGTTTGGTGTTAATGGCAGGCTGTCACGATAGAGGAATTTTGAAGGCATCATATACGACATCATGATGTTTTCTAAATCTTCTTTAATGGCTTTCGTGATATCAATTTCGCGCTCAAATTGTTCTTTGACGCCCTCTTTTAAGATGACATAGGCCAAGAGATTTTGGACCTTGTGATCTTTATTATAACGCGGTACTGCGACTGCTGAGTCAATATACTTCGATTTATTCAAGTTTTGAGAGACATCCTCTAGCTCGATACGATAACCGTTAAACTTGATTTGGAAGTCCATCCGTCCACCGTAGAGAAGAAGACCTTCATCTGTCATGGTTCCGACATCTCCTGTATGGTAGGCTGGAAGACCTTCAAATTCGAAGAAGGCTTCTGCTGTTTTCTCTGGATTATTCATATAACCTTTTGAAACGGCTGGTCCAGACACGATGATTTCCCCTTGCTCACCATTTGGCAATTTGTTGCCTGCCTCATCAATGATGAAGGTTGGAGAATCTTCTTTGGTATAACCAATTGGCAGACGTTTCAAAGTCGCTAACATCTCATCTGTTACGGCTACAGCCGAAAGAGCTACAGTTGCTTCTGTTGGGCCGTAGGCGTTGATGATGCGTGCATTTGGGAAACGCTCGCGCAATTTCTGAGCAGTCTTGACTGTCAACTCTTCCCCATCAAAGTAGAAATGGGTGATCCCTGGCATTTTTTCAGCATTGAAATCTTCAGACAACATGGCCATATCTGCAAAAGATGGTGTTGAAGTCCAGATAGCAATCGGAAGAGAAAAGATGGTCGCAAAGAGTTGTTTGAAGTCTTGAGTAATGGCTGATGGAAGAGCAAAAAGCGTTCCTCCAAGAGCTAAGGTCGGTGCCCAGTACATGACAGACAAGTCAAAGGAATAGGGCGGTTGCGCCAACATTTGCGGACGCTCTGGCGTTGCAAATTCCTTGTCCGTAATCATCCAGTTGGTAAAGCTGAGCAAGTTATCGTGCGAAATTTGCACCCCTTTTGGTTTCCCAGTTGTCCCTGAGGTAAAGATGATGTAGTAGTTATCATCCCCTTTGACCGGATGTTGCAAGTCATAGGCATGCTGAGCCGCATAAGCTTCACGCACTTGCTCCAAGGACATGATTGGAGCAGCTGGGTTTTCCAATGGAAATTCATTGATAGCAATAATCAAGCTTGGCTCTGCTACTTCAACAATGGCAGACACGCGCTCCAAGGCAGAGTGGCTATCAATTGGGATATAGGCATGGCCAGATTTGGTCAAGGCCACAAAGGTTGCTAACATTTCATATTCTTGTCCACCAAAGACCACTACAGGTGACTTTTCGGGAAGTCCCATTTGGTCAATATGAGCAGCCAAGCTATCTGAATCAGCCTTCAATTGGCCATAGGTATGCTCCTCACCAAGGACATTGTAAACCGGATAGTCTGGTTGTAGTTGCGCATAACGTTCAATTGTCTCGATCATATCAGTAATTGGTTGGTTTGACACGGCTAGGAGTCTCCTTTTCTAAAATTCGTTGTAGATAAAGCCACCCTGACCTTGACCAAGGTAACTAAAGAAATAAAGTAGGGCTAGGAAAATGGCGAAATACAAGACCGTCTGCCCGATAAATTTATAAAGTGTTTTATGTTTCATAAGTTTCACTCTTCATTTTGATTGTTACTCACTATTTTACCATTTTTTATACCAAGTAAGCAATTTTAAACATAGTGAGAATGTCGTAGAAAACGTTATCATTTCAGACATTTATCCCTTCTAACCAAAGAATTTTTCTTCTTTACATTTTCTGATGAGAATTCTTTTTATTTTATGTTGCTCTGACGAATTAACTCCAGACACTTGTCCAGATCCACATCTCTCTCGAAATGGCTAGGTGTCCAAGGAATCTCTATATCGGGTAGAACACCTTGATCCGTCATTCCTTTACCTTGATCTACGCATAGACAACGAGAAGTAGGAAACATCAATTGATAATCGCCATAATCAACGGTACAACAATTGGAATAGTCTAAAATTCCGAGAGTCGGTCTACCTACCACCGTTACCTTCTTAAACTGCTTCATCATCTGAACAAAGTTATCGCCAGAAGAACCGCAATAGATATCTGATAAGACAAAGATCCGTTCAGGATAGTGGCCACCTTTAACCTCTGGGAAGAATTCCTCACTTTCTTGCTTATACGGTACATAGCCTTTCCCCCGATGGTGGATCAAATTCTCTTTCATATCTTCAAGTAGCTTAACTGTTTCGGGACTAATTTCTTCCTGTTGCATCCAGTCCTCAAAGTCTTTCAAGCGCAGGTCAACATTGCGCTCTGTGTAGAGAATTTCCATGCCATCATCATCCCAGTCAAGCGAATCATAGCCCTGATCCTTCTCTAAGCCTAGATGTAACAGAGGAAGATATAGAGAGTCCGTCCCTCCGCCGTTCTGTCGGACATCAATGATAAGAAACTTGACTTCCGTCATCATCGGTAAACACTCTTGATATAAGCGACCCAAAGATCCTTCATCCATAAAGTTATCTAGACGAAGATAAAGAATCTCATCGTCTAATCGTTTCCAAAAAATATGATCCTGGATCGGTTCTCGGCTAGGGACTACTTCAATGGTCTTTTCTATCCCTTCTCGAATCAAAGTGACACTAGTTGACTGACAGACCAAATCTGCCCATTCTCTATAGTGTCTTTCGGGGGTCTTGCTAATAAAATAGTCTTTATGAAGAGAAGCTATCTGATCCAAGTCACTTCCATCCAGAGCTAGGATTTGATCTCCTACTTGAAGACCCGTATCTTCATTAGCTTCCTCAACATACAGTTTCTGTTCATTTATTCTCAAAAGGAACCCTTTTTGACTGGCATTTTTATCTCGAAAGGAAACATGCCCGATCACCCCAAAACTAGCTAGATAAGTCTTAACTTGATAGAGAAAGGCATCATCTGTCATATCATCTGTAATGTTTTCTCGAAAAGGCTCTGGATCGCATCCTTTTCGATCCTTGATAGTAGATGAATCATGGGTCATAATAGAGACGACATCTTCAAAAATAGCAGTCTTTTTCATAAAGGATTCCTTCCATTTTTTAGAAACAGTATACCACTTTTTCTTAAAAAGTTCTTAAAACCCTAAAAAACTATCCTAAAGTAGGATAGCCGTTATAGATTCTTTCTTTTCTTCGCTTTCTTTGTCAGAGCGACATCACAATTTTCAATCTTGCTAATCAATAGATTGGCAAGAGCAAAATCATCGATGTTCGATTTCATATTTACCTCGTAGTTCAAGGTCAGTTGTTCTCCAGCTTGGGCCGTTGTGACAGAAATAAAGTCAATCTCTGAACAACTTTGGTCCAACAACTGGCTGATTTGTTCTGCAACAGAATCTTGTTTTGAGACGGTAATGGTCAAATGACGGCGCCGTTGATGGTCTGCCTTACTCTGTTTGTTCTCTAATACCAGCCACACCCCTAGTAAAGAGAGAGTTGATAAAATGGCCAATAAAAGATAGCCCGAACCTGCTGCCAGTCCTATAATCATGGCTAAGAAAATGGCAATCAACTCTCTCGAACCACTCGTAGCCGAACGAAAACGGATCAAACTAAAGGTCCCTGCCACTGCAATCGAGGTTCCCAAACTTCCATTGACCAAAAAGATCACTAAGGTCATCATACAAGGAAGCAAGGTCAAACTAATGACAAACTCTCGAGTGTAAAGTGTTCGGTATTTATAGGTCCAAGATAGAGCCATCCCTAGAAAGAGGCTGACCAAAAGGGCCAGTAGTAAGCGCAAGGGATCCACCGTTGCTGTGGCATTATTAAAAATAGAATCAAATAGATTAGACATAGGCAGCACCTACCGTTTCTTGAACTGGTCTTGGGGCATAATCCAAGCCTTGTGATTTATGATAAGCACAGCTATATTTTGAAAATTTCTGTTTGACCAGTCCGTACTTATCTAGAATATCCTTTAGCCATTTAGGTTCTTGGCCAGGAGCCTTAATTTCCATGATCACGAAGTCATCCTCTAGTAGAGGTTCTCCTTTCTTCCCATCAAAAAGGCTAACAGCCTGGTCTCGAAAGACTAAGTTTTGATCGATTGTCACGCGAATCTTCTGATAAGGATAACCCTGAATGGATTTCTTTTCTTTGAGAGACAGACGATCATAGTAAATGAACATCCGTGGTTCCAATCGATGACCATAACGTTTGCGCAATCTCTGAATCTCTTGCACTAAGTCTGGATCTTGTATCTGATGATCTACTTTCCCATCCGTCATCAAGTTGATAATGGCTTGCGAAGTGGCAACTAGGCGGAATTTATGGCCAATTCCTTCTTCATCTTTTGACTTCACCTCTAGAAATACTGGACTGTCTGCTTGAGGTTTTTCTATATAAGTCCGCATCCGAATTTTTTCACGGCGGTGTTGTTTCGCAAGAGCATCTTGAATGACATCAAAATTTTCCGTATCAAAATAAATGTTTGAAATGGTTGAGGTTGGGTAATCATCTTCTACGACGTATTCTTTTAAGTCTTTGATCAAGTCCTTCACGTCATCTTTTGCGACGATATATTTTGTTTCGATTCGTTTGAAACTTGTCTCAATTGTTTTTTTTCATGTTTCTTCTCCTTTAAGGGGGATCTATTGTTTCTAACCTTCAGTAAGCATGAATACGACTTACGTGCTTTCTAGTTTAATGGGACTTTCTTAACTGGTCATTAAGCCAAACTTAAAGAAAACTAAAGTTAAGGTTCCTTTCAGAAAAACTTTAGGAAACTTTCAGCTAGCAACTTTAGACTAGGAGCATATCAATTGAACGAGAGGAAAAGTTCATGAAATCAAACAAATGGAAATTTTTATTAACGGGGGCCGCAACCCTCACCCTACTAACAGCGTGTAGCCAAGCATCATCTCAATCAGCTACAACAAGCGCAACAACAACTGCTTCTAGTGTCTCAAAGAAAACGACTAAAACCAAGCAATCTGACTATTTTACCGAAAAAGATTCAGATACCTCATATGATGAAAGTAAAGCCTCTACTGTAAAACTATCTGGTTCGTCTGCAACTGTTTCAGGGGATGGCGTAGCCGTTTCTGGATCAACTGTGACCATCTCGAAGGCCGGAACTTATGTCATCTCTGGTGAATCCGATGGGGTTCAAATCAAAGTCGAAGCAGGTGACTCAGATGATGTTCATATCGTCTTAAAAGGTGTTACTATGTCCAACACCAACGCACCAATTTCTGCTACGAAAGCGGGGCATGTCTACCTGACTCTAGCAAATGGCACGACTAATACCTTGTCTGATTCCAGTTCAAACAGTGATGAAGATGCCGATGCGGTCATCTTCTCTAAAGGCGACCTCACCATCAATGGTTCAGGTACGCTCAACATTGATGCCAAGAAGAACAATGGGATCAAGGCTAATGATACCCTCCACATCACGGGTGGAACCTATAAAATCACGGCTGTAGGAGATGCCTTCAATGTCAATGACGAACTCAATATCACTGGCACGACCATGACCATTGACGCAGATGAAGATGCGGTCAAGGTGGATAATGATGAAGATACTTCGGTCGGAACCATGTACCTTTCAGATAACAAAATGACCATCACAGCAGGAGACGATGGCATCCATGCTTCTGGTGATCTGATCATCGATAGCGGAACCTATAAGGTAACCGAGTCTGTCGAAGGTCTCGAAGGAAAATCGATCACCATCAACGGTGGAGATATCACCATCTATGCAACCGATGACGGGGTCAATGCGGCTAATGCCAATGCCAACCAAGATGAAATTTTCTTCACCATGAATGGTGGAACCCTCAACGTTGAAGTTGGCCAAGGGGACACCGATCCAATCGATTCGAATGGAAATATCACCGTTACCGGAGGAACCATTAAATTAACAGGTCAATCTGGATTCGACTTTGATGGTACTGCTACCTACACCGGTGGAGATATCTATATCAATGGTGAAAAACAAACAGAAATTGTCAATTCCATGCCTGGAGGCGGTGGCGGACCTCAAGGCGGTGGACCTGGAGGTGGGCATCCATAATAACAAATAAAGGCAGGATTTCTTCCTGACCTTTTTTTGTTACCCTTTTTATGATAGAATAGAAAATCAATCAGCTTATCGAAAGGAACATGATGAAAAAACAAACACTCCCTCTTTTCTTCACACTCTTGCTATCTCTTCTTTTTCTATCAGCCTGTGTGCCGGACCTTAAGATCGACTTTAAAAAAGAACCAACTACTACCAGCTCAAAAAAGAAAAACACTAAAAAAAGTAGCTCGAGTCGTTCTAGCCACCCGAGTCGTTCAACTAGTTTAAATAGCTCAAGCAACTCCTCTAGCTCTCCTTCAACCACAACGCAGCCCTCTTCTGACAGCGTCACAACCGAAGGACTCCCTAAAAATGCTCAAGAAGCTCCAAAAGATAAGATTTATGCGACAGGAAACCTAAAAGTGGCCTACTATAGAAATGGCGATACTATTTTTGCCCAGACGCCGGACTATGAAGGATATACCACTGCCCTTGTCCAAACAATTCTTGGGAATCCAGAGAAACAAATAACAGCCCCTGCTTATATTGCCGAATCTTTTGAAAATACCGAATTAGAAAATATTAAAGCGCTCTACCATGAGGGAAAAATAACAGAAGAACAAGCGCATGCCTTTTTGATGGGAGCTGTTGATCTCAAACAAGCTTCTAAATCCGGAGTAGACTATACCATTTACACCTATAAAAATAACACCATCCAACTGGTCTTTGAAAACGACCAACTTCTCTATATTACTCCAAATCCTGATGTTGTCTTCTTTAAATAATAAGAGAGTGGGACAGAAATCGGTAATTCGTTAGAATTCGATTTCGTCGTCCCACCTCCGCACAGTTGAGTAGGGCTGTAAAAGCTGATGAAATCAGC
>JAGZKI010000030.1 GCA_018365265.1 Streptococcus parasanguinis
AGCTGATGAAATCAGCGTAGTAGAGCCCACTCAACCACTGCGTCTTACTCGACAATCCAAAAATAATTGAGAGGCTAGGACTTTTGTCCCAGCCTCTTTTAATTGTCGCTTGACCATATCAAATCGCAATTTTCTGATTTTTTTTGGTATAATGGTCCCTATGAAAATAGTATCTGGAACCTATGGGGGACGTCCCCTCAAAACACTTGAAGGAAAAACAACCAGGCCGACTTCTGATAAGGTCAGAGGGGCCATGTTCAATATGATTGGTCCTTACTTTGATGGTGGAAGAGTGCTGGATCTCTATGCTGGAAGTGGTGGGCTCTCTATCGAAGCAGTTTCTCGAGGCATGTCAGAGGCCGTTCTAGTGGAAAGAGATCGTAGAGCGCAGGAGATTGTAGCAGCCAATATTGCCATGACCAAGGAAAAGGAACGGTTTCAACTGCTAAAAATGGAGGCCAAGCAAGCCTTGGGCCTCCTAACGGGCACCTTTGACTTAGTTTTCTTGGACCCTCCGTATGCCAAGGAAGAGATTGTTCGCGATATCGAAACCTTGTGCGAGCGCCATCTCTTGTCAGAGGACGTCATGATTGTGTGCGAAACCGATAAACACGTAGAACTTCCTGAGGAAATCGGACAAGTGGGAATCTGGAAAGAAAAAATCTATGGAATTAGTAAGGTAACAGTATATGTCAGATAGAAGTGGATTGTTTACAGGATCGTTTGATCCGATTACCATTGGGCATGTGCAATTGATCGAGCGAGCTAGTCGCTTGTTTGACCGTGTCTATGTAGGAATTTTTTATAATTCGGAAAAAGTCGGACTCTTTTCCATTGAGCAGCGCGTGCGCATGGTGAAAGGGGCCTTGGCTCATTTGGAAAATGTTGAAATTGTGACGTCAACTCAAGAGTTGGCTGTGACAGTGGCGCGCAATCTTGGGGTCATCACCTTGATCCGGGGCTTGCGCAATGCACAGGATCTGGTATACGAAGCCAATATGGATTACTTTAATCATCAGTTGGCGCCTGAATTGGAGACGGTTTATCTCTATGCCCAGCCTCCTTACCAGGCCATTAGTTCAACACGTATTCGAGAGTTGCTGGCTTTTCAGCAGGATATCTCACCTTATGTACCAAAGAGTGTAATGGAGGAAATCAAAGATGACACAAGCGAATAAACCAAGCTTGCCTACAAAAAAGAAAAAAGGACGATTGAAAGAATACCGATGGCCGATTGCAGGCGTTCTTTTCTTGCTCCTCTTGCTAGCTGCTTTTGTGATTCGCCTTCCCTATTATATTGAGATGCCGGGCACGGCAGAAGATATTCGATCGGTCATGACAGTGGATGGAAAAATGGATACCAAGTCAGGGTCTTATGACTTTGTAACCGTGGCAGTGAAAGAAGCGACCCCGGCTGATTTGATCTATGCTTGGGCGACACCTTTTACAGATATCTACTCTGCCAAGGATATGACAGGTGGTAGTTCGAGCCAAGAATTTACGCGGATTAACCAATTCTATATGGAAACCTCGCAAAATATGGCTATCTACCAAGGGTTAAAGACAGCTGGAAAAGAAACCCAGATGGACTTTCTTGGTGTTTATGTCATGCAGGTAGCAGATGACTCGACCTTTAAGGGAATCTTGAACATTGCGGATACCGTCACCGGTGTGAATGGCAAGACCTTTAAGAGTTCCAAAGAATTGATTGATTATGTTGGTTCTCAAAAAATTGGCGACCCCGTTTCGGTGACCTATATTGAGGATGGACAAACCAAGACCGCAGACGGGAAGATCATCAAATTATCCAACGGGAAAAACGGAATCGGGATTAGCCTGATCGACCGGACTGAAGCCAAAGGCGATGTTCCTGTCCAGTTTGCGACTCAAGGGATTGGTGGACCAAGTGCCGGTATGATGTTTAGCCTAGCTATCTACACCCAAGTGGCTGATCCAGATCTTCGTCAGGGACGCCATATTGCAGGGACAGGAACCATTAACCAAGATGGAACGGTTGGCGATATCGGTGGGATTGACAAGAAAGTCGTCGCAGCCGATAAAGAAGGAGCAGAAATTTTCTTTGCCCCTAATAACCCAGTTTCCAAAGAAGAAAAGAAAGCCAATCCCAAGGCCAAATCAAACTATGAAACAGCTAAAGAAGCAGCGAAACAAATTCATTCGAAGATGAAAATTGTCCCCGTCAAAACCCTTCAAGATGCTATTGACTATTTGAAAAAGAAGTAGAAGTATCTTGTTAGATCAGTCTCGTACTTGAAAGTACGAGGTAGAGTTGGCAGATAGGAAGATTCACCTTCTAATCAAATTCAAGTTTTTGCTTATCAATCTCTCTATTTTTAGAGGGATTTTTTCTTTATACTGGTATCAGAAAGAAAGGGAGGTAGTGAAATGATTCAAACCAGTTTGTTTTCCATTTCAGTATTCTTAGCGGGAGTTCTATCCTTTTTCTCCCCATGTATTTTGCCACTGATGCCAGTCTATGTAGGGATTCTATTGGATTCTGAACGTGTGAAAACTGTTCGAATTTTTGGAAGAGAAATTTCTTGGTATGGCTTGGTGAAGACTCTTTGTTTTATCGCAGGTCTATCAACTGTTTTCCTGATTCTAGGATACGGTGCAGGGGCCCTTGGCCAGGTGCTTTATGCTCCATGGTTTCGCTATCTGCTAGGAGGGATTGTGATCCTATTAGGGATTCACCAAATGGAAGTGATCAATCTGAGACAACTCCAAAAGCAAAAGACCATCCAACTCAATAAGAATCGGGAGCGCAATGAATTCTTCAATGCTTTTCTGATAGGGGTCACCTTCAGTTTTGGTTGGACCCCTTGTGTCGGACCAGTTTTGAGTTCGGTTCTAGCCATTGCCGCTTCTGGAGGAGATGGTGCTTTACAAGGTGCTCTCCTGATGCTGGTCTATACATTAGGTTTGGCTCTGCCTTTCTTGCTTTTGGCCTTGGCTTCTAGCTGGGTTCTACAACATTTTGCTAAACTCAAGCCCCATATGGGAACCTTGAAAAAAATTGGTGGTGCCCTCATCATCTTGATGGGCATCTTGCTGATGCTAGGAAATCTTAATAGCCTCGCATCCCTGTTTCACTAATCTTGAATGATTAAAGGAGAAAAATCATGAAAAAAATTCTTGCACTTTCTATTGCTACACTTAGCATCGTCACTTTAGCAGCTTGTTCTGGACAGAAATCAGATTCAGACATGAAAAAAACGGACGATAGTAGTATGATGAAGAAGGACGATATGAAGAAGGACGATATGAAGAAGGACGATATGAAGAAGGATGACATGAAGGATTCATCCATGTCCGATGATAAAATGAAAAAAGAAGACATGAAAGATTCATCTATGATGTCTGACAGCAGTTCTGAAATGAAGGACGATATGAAAAAGGATGAGATGAAATCCAGCGATTCAGAAATGAAAGACGAAAAGAGTGGATCATCTGATATGAAATCAGACAACTAATGAAAGAAGGGAGAGGTCATCTGAGGATGACTTTCTCCTTATTTTAAGAGGTAATAATGATGAAGAAATTAGCTTTAGTAGCTGCAGGATTCTTGTGTACTGGACTTTTGGGGGCTTGTTCGAGTCAAGGAATGGCTACTTCCAATAAGGATATGGGCCAACAAACAGCCAAAGCTGGGGATAGGCAAACATCTGGCAAGAAAGTGAAGGATTTTAACCTGCAAGGAGTAGATGGCAAGCCCTACCGCTTATCCGATTACAAGGGAAAGAAAGTTTACCTCAAATTTTGGGCTTCCTGGTGCTCTATCTGTCTTTCAACATTAGGCGACACAAATGATTTAGCAAAGGCAGAGGAGGGTAAAGATTATGTGGTCTTATCCGTTGTAGCTCCAACCTTTAATGGTGAAAAATCGGAAGCAGATTTCAAAAACTGGTACCAGTCTTTGGATTACAAGGATTTCCCAGTCTTAATGGACAGTAAGGGCGACTTGCTCAAAGAGTATGGGATTCGCTCTTATCCATCTGCTCTCTTTATTGCAAGCGATGGAACTCTCGCTAAGACCCATATCGGTTATATGAGCAAGGAAGACATCGTCCAGACTCTAAAAGAAATGAAGTAAGGAGGACATAAAATGGAAACAAAATGGAAACTCATTTCCATTCTTTTAGTGGGGCTATTTTGTTTTGGAATCTTTTTCCTTGTCAAAGGATCCATGGCCTTGGATACATCAGATGCGACGACTGAGCAGATCAAAAAAGCATCGATGAGTCAGACTCCAGTAGTCAAAAAAGAGACAAATGAAACGGTTGATCCAAAGGATCAGCGTGAAATTTATTTGGCTGGTGGTTGCTTCTGGGGCGTAGAGGAATATTTCTCCCGTGTTCCAGGTGTGATTGATGCCGTATCAGGATATGCCAATGGAAAGGGAGAAACGACCAAGTATGAATTAGTCCCTCAAACAGGGCATGCCGAAACAGTTCACATCACCTACAATGTCAAGAAGGTATCTCTGAAAGAATTGCTCCTGCATTATTTCCGGATTATCGACCCAACGTCGAAGAATCGACAAGGAAATGATCAAGGAACACAATACCGAACAGGTGTCTATTATGTCTCCCAAGAAGACCTTCCAACCATTAACCAAGTCTTTGAAGAGGTAGCAAAAAAATACGACAAACCGTTAGCGGTGGAAAAAGAGCCACTGACTAATTTCATCAAGGCTGAGGATTACCACCAGGATTATCTAAAGAAGCATCCAAATGGGTACTGCCATATCGATGTTAATCAGGCTTCTTATCCTGTTATTGATGCTAGTCGCTACTCTAAGCCAAGCGATGAGGAGATCAAAAAGAAGTTATCTCCTGAAGAGTATGCGGTGACACAAAAAAATGATACCGAACGGGCCTTCTCCAATCGTTACTGGGATCAGTTTGATGCCGGTATTTATGTGGATGTCGTGACCGGTGAGCCTCTCTTCTCCTCTAAGGATAAATTTGATTCTGGTTGTGGTTGGCCAAGTTTCAGTCGGCCTATTAGTCCTGATGTGGCCATCTATAAGGAGGATAAGAGTTTCAATATGACTCGGACAGAAGTTCGGAGCCGTGTGGGAAATTCTCATCTTGGCCATGTTTTTACCGATGGTCCCAAGGAAAAAGGCGGCCTTCGCTATTGCATCAATAGTTTGTCTATTACCTTCATTCCCAAAGCAGAAATGAAAGAAAAGGGCTACGGTTATTTATTGGACTATGTCTGAGACAATTCAGTCTATAATTTGCTATAATAAGTATAGCAAAAACAAGTAGGTGAAAGACATGTATGCGATCATGATTGTGGAAGATGAAGAGCTTATCCGGCAGGGACTGACTTCCTTAGTGGATTATGAACAGTTTGGAATGACCGTCATCAACCAGGCTAAAAATGGGCGTGAGGCTTGGGAGAAGTTTCAAGAGCAACCAGCCGATATCCTTCTAACCGACATCAATATGCCACAAATGAATGGCTTGGATCTAGCCCATCTCGTCAAAGAGCAGTCTCCGTCTTGTCATATCATTTTTTTGACAGGTTATGATGACTTTGAGTTTGCGAGGAAAGCCATCAAGTTAGGTGCAGATGATTATTTGCTGAAGCCTTTTTCAAAAGATGATATTGAAGAGATGTTAGCAAAGGTGAAAGGAAAACTTGATCAAGAGCGTAAGAAAGCGCAAGTCGAAGATTTGGTCAGTCATGGTTATTCGACAGACTTGGAAGAAGCTATTCATGCTCGTTTAGCAGATTCCCAGTTAACCCTGAAGGATCTGGCCTATCAACTTGGTTTCAGTCCCTCTTATCTAAGCGTATTGATCAAGAAAAAATTGGGACTCCCCTTCCAAGACTACCTCATCCAGGAGCGAATGAAGAAGGCTCAACTCTTGCTTCTCACGACAGATCTAAAGATTTATGAGATTGCCGATCAGGTTGGTTTTGAAGATATGAACTATTTTTCTCAACGCTTTAAGCAGGTTGTTGGGGTGACACCAAGGCAGTACAAAAAAGGAGAGCATGAATGAAACGATATCCCTTGCTGATTCAGCTGGTCCTCTACTTTTTTCTATTCATTCTCCTACTTTTTGGTCTTATCGGCAGCCTCTATTATCAAACGAGTTCAGGGACGATCCGCCAGCTAACAGAGCGGACGACAAGAAATAGTATCGATCAAAGTAGTCAGTTTATCACCTCCTATCTAAAAAAATTAAAGCAGACCACAACGGTGCTTAGCAAGGAACAGGCTGTTCGCCAATTTGCCCAAGACAAGAGTGCGGATCAAGAAACGGTTCAACACCTGATGCGAACGATGATTGAAACAGATCCGGACTTGGTCTCAGCTGTCTTGGTGACCAAGGATGGACGTCTGGTAGCGACAGATTCCAAAATCAGCATGCAGACTTCATCAGATATGATGAATGAAAGCTGGTATCAAGAGGCGATTAAGGAAAGAGCCATGCCGGTCTTGACGCCAGCTCGAAAGGAATCTTTGACCTCGGAAAAAGAAAAATGGGTGGTTTCTATTACCCAAGAAGTGGTCGATCAGACTGGTCAAAATCTCGGAGTAGTGCGTTTGGATATTGGTTACGATAGCCTTCAGGCTTACTTGGATCACCTTCAACTAGGGAAACAAGGCTTTAGTTTTATCATTAATCAAAAGCATGAGTTTGTCTACCATCCTAAAAAGGCGGTCTATTCCTCCAGCCAAGAAATGCAGGCCATGCAGCCCTATATTGCTGTGAAAGATGGTTATGCCAAAGGAGGGCAGAATTTTATCTATCAGGTTCCAATTCCAGATAGCGATTGGACCTTGATTGGAGTGGCTTCGCTTGAAGGACTTCAGATGCTGCAGTCGCAGCTCCTGTATTCTTTCATTGGTCTAGGATTACTAGCTTTGATCATGTGTTTAATAGGAATCGGCTTTGTTCTGCGTTTGTGGATCAAACCCTTACGAGACCTTCAGACTATCATTTTGAGGATTGGAGCAGGAGATGCTCACGTGAGAGCTGCAGCCAAAGGATCTCCAGAATTGGTGGCCCTCGCTCAAGCGTTTAATGCCATGTTGGACCAAATCGATAACCTCATGCAACAGGTTAAGGAAGAGGAGCAGAACGCACGTCGGTACGAGTTGCGGGCACTTTCGGCTCAGATTAATCCGCATTTCCTCTACAATACCTTGGATACGATTGTCTGGATGGCAGAGTTTAATGATAGTCGGCGCGTGGTCGACATCACCAAGTCTCTGGCTCAATATTTTCGACTGGCTCTCAACCAAGGCCTGGAGCAAATCCTACTGAGAGATGAAATTGACCATGTCCGGCAGTATCTTTTCATTCAAAAGCAACGTTATGGTGAAAAGCTCAATTATGAAATTCTAGAAGATGAACGGTTGGGCGACTATCAGATCCCCAAATTAGTGCTTCAGCCCTTAGTGGAAAATGCGATTTACCATGGCATTAAAGAGATCGATCGGCCAGGTCTCATTCGAGTGACAACTGAAGTCAGTGGAGACTACGCCTGCGTATCGATTTTTGACAATGGACAAGGCTTTGACCGATCAGGATCAACAGACCAAACCCTTCTTCGTTTAGGAGGTGTTGGCTTGAAAAATGTGGACCAACGATTGCATCTTCAATTTGGCGAAGCCTATCATATGGAGATTGATTCTAAGGCCAATAGCTATACGAAAATTACTCTTTTTTTGCCCCTTTCATCATCTGATGAACATGTATAGAGACAAAGATTGCCTTCTTTGTCTCTTTTTCCTTTTGGAAGCTCTCAAAGGAATTTCAACTCTTTTCTAGTCAAATCTGACGCAAGTCATCAAATTTATGATAGAATAAAGTGTTACAGTAAATAGATTTTGATGAAGGAACACTATGCGAAAAGAGATTGACCCTGAATTATATAATTACAATAAATTTCCTGGACCTGTGTTTCGTCAGGTAGGAGACCAGATCCTTTCAGAAAACCTCTCCTTTGAGCTGTTGAAAAATGAGAAGGAAGCTTTTGATGCGACTGTTTTTGGTCAACGATTTTCTGAGATTTTAACCAAGTTTGATTACATTGTTGGTGATTGGAGCAATGAGCAGTTGCGCTTGCGTGGTTTCTATAAGGAAGAGCGCGATGTTGCAACGATGGATAAATTAAGTCGTTTAGACGATTATTTGTTAGAATATTGTAGCTATGGTTGTGCTTATTTTGTCCTTGAAAATAAGGAGCCCCATCGAGCTTCTTTTGATAAGAAATCACCGGTCAAAAAAGCTCAATCAGAAGAAAGAGAGCCTAAGAAGCGTTCGCGCAATCGCAAACAAAAAGATCGTTTCCAAAAACGAGAACGCGACAAGGGACAACCAGCCAAAAACTCGAAAAAAACAAGACCGTCTGCTGAGACTAAAAAGACAACGAAGACAGACAACAAACGTCATTTTGTGATTCGACAAAAAGAGGAGTAAGAAAGAATGAAACCATCCATTTATAGTTTAACACGCCAAGATATGATTGATTGGGCGGAAGAAAACGGCGAAAAGAAATTCCGTGCAGCACAAATCTGGGAATGGCTCTATCGCAAACGCGTCCAGTCCTTCGAAGAAATGACCAACCTTTCTAAGGACTTGATTGCAAAGTTAAATGATCAATTCGTCGTCAACCCACTTAAGCAACGGATTGTGCAAGAGTCAGCAGACGGGACGGTCAAGTACCTCTTTGAATTGCCAGACGGCATGTTGATTGAAACCGTCTTGATGCGTCAGCACTATGGTTTATCTGTCTGTGTAACGACTCAAGTAGGATGCAATATCGGTTGTACCTTCTGTGCTTCTGGTTTGATCAAAAAACAACGCGATTTGAACAATGGGGAAATCGTGTCTCAAATCATGTTGGTTCAAAAATACTTTGACGAACGTGGCCAAGATGAACGGGTCAGCCATATCGTTGTCATGGGGATCGGAGAACCATTTGACAACTATAACAATGTCTTGAAATTTATCCGGACGGTCAACGATGACAAGGGATTAGCGATTGGTGCTCGCCATATTACCGTGTCTACTTCTGGTTTGGCTCATAAAATTCGTGATTTTGCAAATGAAGGTGTGCAGGTCAATTTGGCAGTGTCTCTTCATGCACCAAACAATGACTTGCGCTCTAGCATTATGAAGATCAACCGAGCTTTCCCAATTGAAAAATTGTTTGCAGCGATTGAATACTATATTGAGACTACGAACCGTCGGGTGACCTTTGAGTATATCATGCTCAATGAAGTCAATGATGGGCTCGAGCAAGCCTTAGAATTGGCAGAATTGCTTAAGAATATCAAGAAATTGTCTTATGTTAACTTGATTCCTTACAATCCTGTCAGTGAGCATGACCAATATAGCCGGAGTCCAAAAGAACGGGTCATGGCCTTCTATGATACCTTGAAAAAACAAGGTGTTAACTGTGTAGTGCGTCAAGAGCACGGTACAGATATTGATGCAGCCTGTGGCCAATTGCGTTCAAATACCATGAAACGGGATCGGGAGAAAGCGATTGTTGAACATGCGCAACCTTAAACAAGGGCTGATCGATCATACAGAACTAACAAAAAGAGGAAGAAGGCTGTTACGGAGTGGCAGCTTCTTCTATTTTATCCTTTTGTGTCTGATGTGTTTTTTGCCCCAACAGCCAGAGCCAGGTATGGAAACACCGGGTATTCAACATTTCGGTCGCATCGTCGTCCTGCTGGTTCCTCTTAATTCGGTGATGAATCTTGGTCAGATCACCAGTGTCCTCCAACTCATTAAGGTCATCCTCCAAAATATAGCCAATATCTTTTTGTTAAGCCCGCTGGTCTTTCAACTTCTCTGGCTATGGCCCTGGTTGAGGAGCCGCAAACGGGTCTTGTGCTTCGGCTTTGCGATGAGCTTGTGGATTGAATGCAGCCAAGTTCTGTTAGATCTCTTGTTTGATGCCAATCGTGTCTTTGAGCTAGATGATTTGTGGACCAATACCTTAGGGGCTTATCTGGCTTATATAGGCTTTCAGTATTTCAGAGCACGATTGCTAGCAAAAAATGGTGAAATGTAAAATCCGAACATTTTAACCACTTTTTAAAATTTTTGTTGACAAAATCAGAAGCGGGAGCTATAATAGCTTCAAGACATCAGAAAAGTAGAGATTTTTCTCACTTCCAGGGAGCTTGTGGTGATTGTGAACAAGCAGTGGTGAATCTTGAAATGGGCTGATGCGTTTATGATAATGAATTTGAAACAATAAAAATTCGGTGAGCACACCTTATCGTGCACCCTGTTGTTAGACAGGTTAGAGATGTAGGAGAAAAAATAGCTTCCTACAATTGAGGTGGCACCGCGGTATCGAATCGTCCTCACACAGATTTTTCTGTGTGAGGTTTTTTGTATCTCATAGGAACCCAGTGAGACTGCAGCTCAAAGGGCCCGCGAGAGAAAAAGATCATAAACAAGATTGAAGATAGAGAAAAGAGGACACAATCATGACAGAAACAAAAGGCTATTTCGGACAATTTGGTGGATCTTTCGTACCAGAACCCATTCAAAACTTGCTCAATCAATTAGAGGAAACCTTTGAACAGTATAAAAATGATCCAGAATTTATCGCAGAATACAAACATTATTTGAAAGATTATTCTGGACGCGAAACACCACTCTACTTTGCGGAAAGTTTGACAGATCATTTAGGTGGAGCAAAAATTTATTTGAAGCGCGAAGACTTGAATCACCTAGGTTCGCATAAATTAAATAACGTCTTGGGGCAAATCCTCTTGGCTAAGCGCATGGGCAAAACGCGCGTGATTGCTGAAACAGGAGCTGGTCAACACGGTGTAGCTACAGCAGCTGCGGCAGCTAAGTTCGGTATGGCCTGTGATGTCTACATGGGGGCAGAAGACGTGGAACGCCAACGCTTGAATGTCTTCCGCATGGAAATGATGGGGGCAACCGTTCATGCGGTTGAAACCGGGACTAAGACCTTGAAAGACGCCGTTGATGCTGCGTTTGGAGCATGGATGGCGGATCTGGATGCCTTTTACGTTTTGGGTTCTGCTGTTGGCCCTCACCCTTACCCAACCATTGTGCATGAATTCCAAAAGGTGATCAGTGAAGAATCTAAACGTCAAATCTTGGAAAAAGAAGGTCGTTTGCCAGACTATGTGATTGCCTGTGTCGGTGGTGGCTCTAATGCCATCGGTGCCTTTTCTGAATATGTCGCAGAAGAGGAAGTCGGCTTGATTGGGGTAGAAGCAGCTGGTCATGGCTTGGACACCGATCAACACGCAGCGACCATGACCAAAGGGACTATCGGTGTGGTTGATGGGATGAAGACCTATGCAGTCTTTGGCGAAGATGGAAAAGTAGCGCCAGTTTACTCGATCTCTGCTGGTTTGGACTACCCAGGGGTTGGTCCAGAGCATGCTTTCTTTAAAGATTCTGGTCGTGTCGAATATGTAGCAGCGACAGATGATGAAGCAGTAGAAGCTCTTCTTCTTCTCAGTAAGACAGAAGGGATCCTCCCAGCCATTGAAAGCTCACACGCGATTGCAGAAGCGGTCAAACGTGCTCCACAATTAGATAAAGACAAGATCATCATCATCAATGTTTCCGGACGTGGGGACAAGGACGTAGCTGCCATCGCTGATTATCTAGAAGCGAAAGCTGCAAAATAAGAAGAACTTATCTGCAAAATATCGTATAAAGTAGTAAAGCGTGATAACTGAGAAAGAGACAGGGAACAAAGGGAATCCGGTCTCTTTCTTTTTTGAGAGCAAAGACGAGGATGCCTAGGATGGATGCGATCTGAATGAGAAAGAGAATCTGGGTAGAAGAAAAGCTTAGCGAAAAGGTAGCTAGTAAGAGAAAATCTCCTGCGCCCATTCCGATAAAGAAAAAGTGAGCTCCGATCGCAAGGAGTAAAAAGACCAGCATGAGGAGATTACCACCGGATAAAAAGAGGACCAGGGCATGGAGACAGCACCAGATGAATAAAGGGTATTCCATAAAGCGAAGGTCATAGATGGCTAAAACGGCAGTTCCCAGTAGTGTTAGAAGTTGAGACAGAGAAAGGAAACCATTGGCGTAGGCTAAAAAGAGCAGGCCACTCCAGACCTCAAAAAGGCAGTACCAAAATGGGTAGGTCTGATGACAATAGCGACAGCGAAAACGATGGAGTAGTTGCGAGATAATGGGGATGAGATCCCAAACTCCAAGAACGTGCTGACAGTGATCACAATGACTGCGAGGAGCGAGAATGGATTGGTTTGGGAAACGGTCGACAACTAGTCCCAAAAAAGAGGCGATGCAAGTACCGATGGTAAAAAAATAAAAGTTGATCATACTTATTTATTCGTAAAGCAATCGGAAAATTTCATCATTTGCTTGAAAATCTTGTAAAGCCTTTCTAAATTTGATACAATAATGAACATGAAAAACCTGTATGATGTTCAACAATTTTTAAAACGTTTTGGAATCATCATTTACGTAGGGAAGCGCCTCTATGACATCGAATTGATGAAAATTGAGCTTCAACGTCTTTATGATGCAGGCCTGATGGAGCGGCTCGATTATTTAGAAGCCGATACCGTTTTAAGAAGAGAACACAAGCAAGAATTAGAATTTTTGAAAAAGAGTGAGGTAGAGTGATGGGAAATATCATTGTTTGGTTGGCTATTTTAGGAGTATTTGGATGGATGGCATTTAATTATTTCCGCATCCGTAAAGCTGCTAAATTTGTGGACAATGCTACTTTTGAAGAGCTGATTCGTAAAGGGCAGTTGATTGACTTGCGAGAGCCGGCTGAGTTTCATGCCAAGCATATTTTAGGAGCACGCAACATTCCTTCAACTCAGTTGAAATTGAGTCTTGCAGCCTTGCGCAAAGACAAACCAATTTTGCTCTATGAAAATAGCCGTAGTTCGCGTGTAACCAATGCGGCTCTCTTTCTCAAGAAAAAAGGTTATACAGACATTTATGTCTTGTCTTATGGTCTTGATTCTTGGAATGGGAAAGTGAAAAAAGACGCTTAATTAATAAAAAGAGCTCTAACTGCAGCAAATGTGTGGTTAGAGCTTTTTTATCTTGTTTTTTCAAGGAAATCTTTGACCCATGTGAGCTCTACCTCATTCAAAGGTCGGCTTTCTCCAGGGGCTAACTGAGGATCCAAGGTGAAGGGGCCAAAAGACAAGCGTTTTAAGGTCATTACTTTGCCCCCAATGGCTAAAAACATCTTTTTCACTTGGTGGTATTTTCCTTCTGAGATTCGGACCTGGGCCTTGCTGTAGCTGGGGGTACTTTCTAGAATGGTCAAGGAAGCCGGCTTGCAGATAGGACCGTCTGTGAATGAAATCCCATTCTGAAATTGCTCGATGTGGGCTGCATAAAGCGGGCCATTGACTTCTACCTCATAGACCTTCTCCACATGGTATTGGGGATGGAGCAGTTGAAAGCCTAAGGGGCCATTATCTGTGAGGAGGAGCAAACCACTGGTGTCGCGATCGAGGCGACCAAGAGGATAGAGGTCTGGGTACTCTTGCTGAGGATCCACTAGCTCGATCACCGTTGGATGGTGGGCGTCTCTTTTGGCGGTCACGGCCCCGATTGGTTTATGGAGCATGTAGTAGTGGTGACGCGGTTCTTGAATGATTCGTTCCCCGATTTGAATCTGTTGGAGTCCAGGGTCGATATTTTGGGATAGCTTTTGAGCTGGTAGGTGATCGACCAAGATTTGCCTTCGGGCCAAAAGTTGTTTGATGTCTTTACGAGCGTACTGATGGTCTGCCATCAATTGATCTAATCTCATGGGAGCCTCTTTTTCTGAAATTCTTATCATCAGTGTATCATGAAAAGAAAAGGAAATCGAGTCGGAGAAAAGAAATGAAGATGAAAACATTTACAACTAGCTGAACTGTGTTTTTTAGATAGGACTGTGGTATAATTGTTCAGTTAGAAATATTATTTAAAATTTTATAGAGGAAATCATGACAAAATTAAGAGAAGATATTCGTAACGTTGCGATCATTGCCCACGTTGACCATGGTAAAACAACCTTGGTAGACGAATTGTTGAAACAATCGCACACCTTGGATGAACGTAAAGAATTGCAAGAACGTGCAATGGACTCAAACGACCTTGAAAAAGAACGTGGGATCACAATCCTTGCTAAAAATACAGCCGTTGCTTATAACGGAACTCGAATCAATATCATGGACACACCAGGACACGCGGACTTCGGTGGAGAAGTGGAACGGATCATGAAAATGGTTGATGGGGTTGTATTGGTCGTAGATGCTTACGAAGGAACCATGCCTCAGACGCGTTTCGTATTGAAAAAAGCCTTGGAACAAGACCTTGTTCCGATCGTTGTAGTTAACAAAATCGATAAACCATCTGCTCGTCCAGAAGAAGTTGTAGACGAAGTTCTTGAACTCTTCATCGAATTGGGTGCGGATGATGACCAATTGGAATTCCCAGTTGTTTATGCATCAGCGATCAACGGAACATCTTCACTTTCAGATGATCCAGCTGATCAAGAGCACACAATGGCACCGATCTTTGATACCATCATTGATCACATCCCAGCTCCAGTTGATAACTCAGATGAGCCTCTTCAATTCCAAGTATCCCTGCTTGATTACAACGACTTCGTTGGACGTATCGGTATCGGACGTGTCTTCCGTGGTACTGTAAAAGTTGGGGACCAAGTAACCCTTTCTAAATTGGATGGAACGACTAAGAACTTCCGTGTTACCAAACTCTTTGGTTTCTTTGGTTTGGAACGTCGTGAAATTCAAGAAGCCAAAGCTGGAGACTTGATCGCTATTTCTGGTATGGAAGATATCTTCGTTGGAGAAACCATCACACCGACAGACGCAGTTGAAGCTCTTCCAATCCTTCACATCGATGAACCAACCCTTCAAATGACCTTCTTGGTTAACAACTCACCATTTGCTGGTCGCGAAGGAAAATGGGTAACCTCTCGTAAAGTCGAAGAACGTTTGCAAGCGGAATTGCAAACCGACGTCTCTCTTCGTGTTGACCCAACTGATTCACCTGATAAATGGACAGTTTCAGGTCGTGGGGAATTGCACTTGTCTATCTTGATCGAAACCATGCGTCGTGAAGGATACGAATTGCAAGTATCTCGTCCAGAAGTTATCATCAAAGAAATTGATGGTGTCAAATGTGAACCATTTGAGCGCGTACAAATCGACACACCAGAAGAATACCAAGGATCTGTTATCCAAAGCCTTTCTGAACGTAAAGGTGAAATGTTGGATATGATCTCAACTGGTAACGGTCAAACTCGTTTGGTCTTCCTTGTTCCAGCGCGTGGTTTGATTGGATACTCAACAGAGTTCTTGTCAATGACACGTGGTTACGGAATCATGAACCACACCTTTGATCAATACTTGCCAGTGATTCCAGGAGAAATCGGTGGACGTCACCGTGGTGCTCTTGTCTCAATCGATAACGGAAAAGCAACCACATACTCTATCATGTCTATCGAAGAACGTGGTACGATCTTTGTCAATCCAGGTACAGAAGTTTACGAAGGAATGATCATCGGGGAAAACTCTCGTGAGAACGACTTGACCGTAAACATTACGAAAGCTAAACAAATGACCAACGTTCGTTCAGCTACTAAGGACCAAACAGCGGTTATCAAGACTCCTCGTATCTTGACCTTGGAAGAATCTCTTGAGTTCTTGAACGACGATGAGTACATGGAAGTAACACCTGAATCTATCCGTTTGCGTAAACAAATCTTGAACAAAGCAGAACGCGAAAAAGCAAATAAAAAGAAAAAATCAGCAGCTGCTGAATAATACGAAAAGAAAGGAGAAACAAAATGGTCTATTTTATCTTAGGGATTTTGATTCTCCTTTTTTACCTTTTTATGACCCCCAAAAGTATTCGTGGTACCTTAAACAGTGTCACAATGGTGGTCTTGATCGTCTCTTTTATCGTTCTTGCTTGTCTCGCCATTTTTCAGATATTCCAACTACCGTCCGAGTTTTTTGTCGGTGCCTTTCTAGCCTTTGTTGGCTACTTGGCTTTGGTAGATATTTCCAAAATGACGACCAAACAGAAAAAATAAACGGTGACGTGATTTTTAAAGCCCTTTGGGCTTTTTAATTTTGCTAAAAAAAGGTAAAATAGAGAGTGATAAAAATGGAGCGAAGAAATCATGAAATTTGTGAAACAATTTGAAAATAAAAAGGTTCTTGTATTAGGTTTGGCTAAGTCAGGCGAGTCAGCTGCCCGTTTGTTGGATCGCTTAGGAGCGATTGTGACCGTCAATGATGGCAAACCTTTTGAAGAAAATCCAGCAGCACAAAGTTTACTGGAAGAAGGGATTAAAGTTGTGACAGGAGGTCACCCTCTGGAGTTGTTGGATGAAGACTTTGCAGTCATGGTCAAAAATCCAGGAATCCCTTATACGAATCCGATGGTCGAAAAAGCGCTTGAAAAGGGCATTCCAGTCCTCACTGAAGTGGAATTGGCCTATCTGATTTCGGATGCGCCAATTATTGGGATTACAGGATCAAACGGAAAAACGACGACGACAACCATGATCGGAGAAGTCTTGACGGCTGCTGGTCAAGGTGGTCTATTGTCTGGTAATATCGGTTTTCCAGCCAGCCAAGTTGCACAAACAGCAACAGAAAAAGAAGTTCTGGTCATGGAATTGTCTTCTTTCCAATTGATGGGAATTGAAGCCTTCCATCCAGAGATTGCAGTGATTACCAACCTCATGCCAACCCATATCGACTATCATGGTTCTTTTGAAAATTATGTAGCTGCTAAATGGAATCTTCAAAAGAATATGACAGAAAAAGATGTCATTGTCTTGAACTTCAACCAAGACTTGGCCAAGGAACTCGCTACAAAAACCAAGGCAAGGGTCCTTCCATTTTCAACGGTCGAAAAAGTGGATGGGGCTTATTTGGAAGATGGACTTCTCAAGTTTAAGGGAGAAGTTGTTATGCGTGCAGATGAACTGGGTGTTCCAGGTAGCCACAATGTAGAAAATGCCTTGGCAACGATTGCGGTTGCAAAAGTCCGAGGAGTCGAGAATGAAGTCATTAAAGAAACCTTATCGGCCTTTGGAGGAGTGAAACACCGCCTTCAATATGTGGATGAGATTCAAGGTGTCAAATTCTATAATGATAGTAAATCGACCAATATTTTAGCAACACAAAAAGCCCTTTCTGGTTTTGATAACAACAAGGTGATCTTGATTGCAGGAGGGCTCGATCGTGGCAATGAATTTGATGAATTGGTACCTCACATTGCTGGTCTAAAGGAAATGGTGATTCTAGGGGAATCAGCTCCTCGAGTGAAACGCGCAGCAGATAAAGCTGGCGTCTCTTATGTTGATGCGGCAGATGTAGCGGATGCTACAAAGAAAGCCTTCGACTTGGCTAGCCCCGGAGATGTTGTCCTACTAAGTCCTGCCAATGCCAGCTGGGATATGTATCCGAATTTTGAAGTGCGTGGGGATGAATTCCTTGCTACAGTAAAAGGGTTGAAATAAGATGAAAAAAATAATGTTTACTGGTGGGGGAACCGTGGGACATGTGACCCTTAATCTCCTCTTGATTCCAAAATTTATCGAAGATGGATGGGAAGTCCATTATATTGGAGACAAAAAAGGAATCGAATACCAAGAGATCAAAAAGTCTGGCTTAGACGTGCGCTTCCATTCAATTGCAACGGGGAAATTGCGCCGCTATTTCTCTTTCCAAAATATGATGGATGTGTTCAAGGTGGCTTGGGGGACGCTCCAGTCCATTGCAATCCTGCTTCGTGTGCGCCCACAAGTTCTCTTCTCAAAAGGAGGATTTGTTTCTGTGCCACCAGTGATCGCAGCCCGACTCACGCGTGTTCCTGTCTATATCCATGAGTCCGATCTTTCTATGGGATTGGCCAATAAAATTGCTTATAAATTTGCTACCAAGATGTACACGACTTTTGAGCAAGCACATGGTTTGACAAAGAGTGAGCATATCGGTGCGGTAACCAAGGTCACAGATCATATTCCGCCAACTTCAGAAGTTTTAGAAGAAAAAACAAAAGGTTTCCGAAAAGACTTGCCTACCCTTCTCTTTGTCGGAGGATCAGCCGGTGCGCGTGTCTTTAATGAATTTGTGACAGAGCACAAAGCAGAGCTCTTGCAGCACTACAATATCATCAATTTGACGGGTGATTCAACATTGAATCAGGCTGAGGGTGGCTTGTATCGAGTGGATTATGTAACCGATCAGTATTTGCCCATGCTCCAGAAGGCTGATTTAGTGGTGACTAGAGGTGGAGCCAATACCTTATTTGAACTATTAGCCATGAACAAACTCCATTTGATTGTACCGCTAGGAAAAGAAGCCAGCCGTGGCGATCAGATTGAAAATGCCCAATATTTTGTGGATAAAGGTTATGCAGAGCAATTGCAGGAAGATCAATTGACGCTCGAAACCTTCAATGAAACCATTCAAGAAATGTTGAAGCAAAGCCAAGTCTACCACCAAGCAATGGAAAAATCGACAGAACTCCTTTCACTAGACGATTTTTACGGCCTGCTTCAAAAAGATATCAGTAAGGGAAAAGATGACGGACGACAATAAAAAAACGCCAACGGATGACAAAATTACAGAATTGTCAGCCTGGCAAAAAAGAAACAAGGAATATTTAGAAAAAAAAGCGCTTGAAAAAGCGGAAGAAGCTGAAACAGAGGAAACTGAAAGCGAAGAAGCAAAAGAAGACGAAGACCTTTCAGAAAAAGAGACAGCTTCCGTCTCAGAGGAAGAATCTGAAGAAATAGAAGAGTCTGAAGAGGAAGATGAATCTGAGGCCGAAGAGGATCCAGATGCGGATGGAGAAAGTTCAGAAGGAGAAGAAGTTGATCCGGCTAAAGAGGAGCTAGATCCTTCAGAGAAACAAGAGAAAAAGCCTTCATTTTTTAAAGGCTTGAAGACGAAAAAACCAAAGAAGGAACCGACAGTGGCAAAACGCCACATCTATCGTGCCCTTCCGGTTATCGGAATCAGCTCGATTGTCGCCCTTCTCTCAATCTACTTTTTAAGCCCCTTGTCCACACAGAAAGTGATTGAATTTTCAGGGAATAAAGCGGTTGATCAGCAACTCTTGTATGAAAAAAGTCGCATCAAAGAAGAAGATTATACTCTGACGACTTTCCTTCATAAATCGGTCTATGAACAAAATATGAAAACGGCTAGTCCATGGATCAAAGAAGTGCACATGCATTATCAATTCCCAGTGACCTTTAAAGTCAATATCGTGGAACACAAAGTGGTTGCTTATTATGTGACTGGAGAAGATCACTATCCAGTATTGGAAAATGGAGAAGTCGTTGAGACAGTAACTCCAGCTTCGGAATTGCCGTCCTCCTATATTAGTTTGAAATTCTCAGATCGAGAATTGGTTAGACAATTTGTCCAAGAAATGAAGTCTATTTCTTCTTCCATTACGGATAAAATTGTTTCGGTTGATCTGACACCGAGCAAGGTTACCAAGGATTTGGTAACCATTACCATGAAAAATGATAATAAAATCTTGGTGCCTGTTTCCCAAATTACCCGCAAGCTTCCTTATTATAAAGCTATCAGTAAGCAATTAGACGATGATTCCACCATTGATATGGAGGCTGGAGTTTTCAGCTATAGTGAACAATCCATCGCAGATGCCAAAGAGCAAGCAGAAAAAGAAAAGGCTGAAAGTACAGAAAAGCAAGAAGAACATTCTGAGGAAGCAAGCCAAGAACACAATCAAGAACAGAATCCAGAAGGAGAGAATTCTTCTGGGAATGAGTAAAGCCCATAAATTATCTCAAATAATTGAAGAAAAAATGTCCATTTTAGGCTTCTTTGTGATATAATGAAGTTTGGATAGTTCCAACTAAAAGGGCTATAAATAGATGTAAAGTGAAAACAAATAAAGAGAGAGGACTGGTGTAATGGCTAGAGACGGCTTTTTTACAGGTTTAGATATCGGTACTAGTTCAATAAAAGTATTGGTGGCAGAACATGTCAATGGAGAAATGAATGTAATTGGAGTCAGCAATGCAAAAAGTGCTGGCGTCAAAGATGGAATTATAGTAGATATCGAAGCTGCTTCAAATGCAATTAAAAATGCAATCAGCCAAGCTGAAGAAAAAGCAGGGATTTCAATCAATCTAGTCAATGTTGGGTTGCCTGCAAACTTACTACAAATCGAAGCAACTCAAGGGATGATTCCAGTCACAAGTGATTCGAAAGAAATCACAGATGCAGATGTTGAAAATGTTGTCAAATCTGCACTCACAAAAAGCATGACACCGGATCGTGAAGTAATCACCTTCATTCCTGAGGAATTCACGGTTGATGGTTTCCAAGGAATCCGCGACCCACGCGGAATGATGGGAATTCGACTTGAAATGCGTGGTCTTCTTTATACAGGACCTCGTACCATCTTGCACAATTTGCGTAAAACCGTTGAACGTGCAGGCTTACAAGTTGAAAACATCATCATTTCACCGCTTGCGATGATCAAAACAGTCTTGAACGAAGGCGAACGTGAATTCGGAGCAACGGTGATTGATATGGGTGGTGGCCAAACAACAGTGGCATCTGTGCGTAGCCAAGAACTTCAATTTACAAATATCTACCAAGAAGGTGGCGATTACGTTACCAAAGATATTTCTAAAGTATTGAAGACTTCTCAAAAATTGGCAGAAGGCTTGAAGTTCAACTACGGTGAAGCCTATGTGCCATCTGCTGGAAACGAAGTCTTCCATGTAGAAGTCATCGGTGAAGTAGAGCCAGTTGAAGTGACTGAGAAGTACTTAGCTGAAATCATTTCAGCACGTATCAAACACATCTTTGAGCAAATCAAGCAAGACCTTGAGAGAAGACATTTGTTGGATCTTCCTGGAGGTATTGTGATTATCGGTGGAGGAGCAATCCTTCCTGGAGTTGAAGAATTGGCTCAAGAAGTCTTTGGTGTAAATGTGAAATTGTTTGTTCCAAATCAAATTGGAATTCGCAATCCAGCTTTTGCCCATGTGATTAGCTTGTCTGAATATGCAGGCAATTTGACAGATGTAGATATTATTGCTCAAGCTGCGGTTCATGGAGACGAAGTCTTGCGTCAACAACCGATTCAATTTGATCGTCCTGTGCAACCACAAGTACAACCACAACCTGCTGCTCCAGCACAACCGGTAGTACCTGCGTACAATGCTGAGAAGATTGAATCTCCAGTAGATGCTCAAGAAATTCCAGTAGCAAGCAATGATAGCAAACAAGAACCAAAAACTACATTCACAGACCGAATGAAAAATTTGATCGGTAATATGTTTGATTAAGGAGTGTAAGTATTTATGACATTTTCATTTGACACAGCAGCGGCACAAGGTGCAGTAATTAAAGTAATCGGTGTCGGTGGCGGTGGCGGTAACGCCATCAATCGTATGATTGACGAAGGCGTTGCCGGTGTAGAATTCATCGCAGCTAATACAGATGTTCAAGCACTTTCAAGTGCTAAGGCTGAAACAGTTATCCAATTGGGTCCAAAATTGACTCGTGGATTGGGTGCTGGAGGTCAACCTGAAGTTGGTCGTAAGGCAGCTGAAGAAAGCGAAGAAGTATTGACAGAAGCTTTGCAAGGTGCAGACATGGTCTTCATCACTGCAGGGATGGGTGGAGGATCTGGTACAGGTGCTGCCCCAGTTATCGCTCGTATTGCTAAAGCAGTTGGTGCTTTGACAGTAGCAGTTGTTACTCGTCCATTCGGGTTTGAAGGTTCAAAACGTGGGAACTTCGCTATTGAAGGGATTAACGAACTTCGCGAACATGTAGATACCTTGTTGATTATTTCTAATAACAACTTGCTTGAAATTGTAGACAAGAAGACACCGCTTCTTGAAGCTTTGAGTGAAGCAGATAACGTTCTTCGTCAAGGTGTTCAAGGGATCACTGACTTGATCACAAGCCCTGGATTGATCAACCTTGACTTTGCAGACGTGAAGACTGTTATGGAAAACAAAGGGAATGCCCTCATGGGTATTGGTGTTGGTAGCGGTGAAGAACGCGTTATCGAAGCGGCTCGTAAAGCCATTTACTCTCCACTTCTTGAAACTACAATTGATGGTGCAGAAGACGTGATCGTCAACGTAACAGGTGGTTTGGATATGACATTGATCGAAGCTGAAGAAGCTTCAGAAATTGTAAACCAAGCTGCAGGTCACGGAGTGAACATCTGGTTGGGTACATCTATTGATGAATCTCTTAAAGATGAAATCCGAGTGACAGTTGTTGCAACTGGTGTCCGTCAAGACAAGGTAGAACGCGTCAGCGGAATCGCTTCTTCACAACGTCCTTATAAAACAGGACCACGTGAACAACGCCCACAAGCTGCACCATTTGACCGTGAATTTGATTTGAAACAAGATGTTGAATTGCCAACAAGTCCAAGTCGTCCAGCGGTAGAACCAAACCGTGGCTCAGCCTTTGGTGATTGGGATATTCGTCGTGAGAATATCGTTCGCCAAACTGAACCAACATCAACACATCAAGTTGATCGTTACGTAGATTCATCTTCAGATGATGATGAATTGGAAACACCACCATTCTTCCGGAATCGTTAATCATGAATCTGGTAGAGAATGCTGATCTTGTTCGGCAACAAGTAGAAACAGCAAGAAACAAAGCTAACCGTCAAGATCAAGTCAATGTGATAGCTGTCACCAAGTATGTAGATATTGCCACAACAGAAGCACTGGTGAAAACAGGTATCCAACATATCGGTGAAAATCGTGTCGATAAATTTCTAGAAAAGTATCAAGCTCTAAAAGACTATGACCTCACTTGGCACTTGATTGGGAGCCTCCAACGGCGGAAAGTAAGAGACGTGATCAATCTCGTCGATTACTTTCATGCCTTGGATTCGGTGAAGCTGGCTCAAGAAATTCAAAAGCGAGCAGAACACCCGATCAAGTGTTTCCTCCAAGTGAACATTTCTGGTGAAGAAAGTAAGCATGGATTTGCACCCGATGAACTGGATGATGTTTTAGCGGAAATCGCACAGCTGGACAAAATTGAAATTGTTGGTTTAATGACGATGGCTCCTTTTGAGGCTAGTCAAGAAGAGTTGCAGGATATTTTTTTAAAAACTCACCAACTTCAGAAACAACTAGAAAAGAAACAATTAAAAAATATGCCTTTTTCAGAACTAAGTATGGGTATGAGTCGTGACTTTGAAGTAGCCATTGCGAACGGAGCGACTTATGTTAGAATTGGGACATCATTTTTTAAATAGGAAAGAACTATGTCATTAAAAGATAAATTTAACAACTTTATTGACTACTTCACAGAAGACGGTGAAGAAGTAGAAGTTCGCGAGGCAAAGGCAGCTGGGGCGGAAACTCAACCAGTTCCACAGCCACAGCCGACTCCTCAAGTAACTTCTCCACGTCCACAGATTAGTCAAAAAGAATCAGTAAAACCGAAGCCGACTCCTGTCACACCTGTTACAACTCCTGTATCTACAGTAGCTGTCAAGGAACCTGTTTCAACAACGAAAAATACATCTGAAAATATTACTCGCTTGCATGAACGTCAACGTGAATTGGCTGCTAATCGTGCGAATACAGATGAAAAGATTACCATTGATGTACGCTATCCCCGCAAATACGAGGAAGCAACTGAAATTGTTGATCTATTACTATCTAATGAGAGTATCTTGATTGACTTCCAATATATGACAGAAGTACAAGCACGTCGTTGTTTAGATTATTTGGATGGAGCTCGTTATGTTTTAGCAGGAAATCTTCGTCGTGTGGCAAGTACCATGTACTTGTTGACTCCAATTAATGTAGTCGTTAACATTGAAGATATCCGCCTTCCAAATGATGTGGAAGTGACAGAATTTGACTATGATATGAAACGTAATCGTTAAGATGATTATCTTTCAATACTTATCCAATATCATTCAAATCTATTCCATCATTCTTGTTATCTTTGCCTTACTATCTTGGTTCCCTGGGGCACCTCAGAGTACTCTTGGGAGCCTTTTTAGAAAGTTACCATTACAGTTTGGAGGCTTGGATTTTACAGTTCTTGTAGGACTTTTGGTCTTGAACTTGATGAATCAGTTATTAGCCCGCTTGTTCCTACTTTTGATTGGATAGAATACGATGGGACAGACAGAGATTTACCAACATTTCAATCGAGAAGATCACGAATTTATTGATCGGTGTATTGAATTGTCTGAAAGAGTGGTGGAACGCTATTCTGTTGAGGTGACGGGGTTTTTAAACCCTCATCAGGTCACTATTTTACGAAATGTTGCGGCAAGCTACCAATTACAGGTCTTTGCTTCCAGTGATGAGCAGAAAATAGAGTATGCCAAGGTTATTGTTGCTCCGGATTATTACCAATTGGATCCAAGTGACTTTGATCTGGCCCTATTGGAAATGGTCTATGCTTCAAAATTTCATCACTTGACCCATTCCCAGGTACTGGGGACCATTGTTCACCAATTGGGTGTGGAGCGTAAGTCCTTTGGAGATATTCTGACGAGTGATGGAAAGATCCAAGTATTTGTTGAACAACGTTTTGTTGCCTATTTCATGGATCACATACAGAAAATTTCTCGGGTACCTGTTAAGCTGAGGGAAGTTCCTCTCTCTGAACAAATGATCGTAGAGGAAGAAAGCCAGCAGCGAGATATTCTCGTGTCGAGTTTTCGGTTAGACAAGGTGATTGCTGGGACCTTCAAGCTTTCGCGCTCACAAGCTAGTCAGTTGATTAGTTCTGGTCTAGTGAAAGTTAACTATGCGACTACTTCCAATGTTAGCTATGCTGTCGGTCTGAATGATTTAGTCAGTGTTCGACGCTTTGGGCGTCTTAAAATTGTTTCTGAAAATGGTATTTCAAAGAGTGGAAAATATAAAGTAACTGTTGAAGTACTCTTAAGTAAAAAATGAGGAGGAGTTATGGCTCTTACTGCTTTAGAAATTAAAGATAAAACTTTTGGCGTTAAATTTAGAGGGTATGATGCGAACGAAGTAGAAGAATTTCTAGATATCGTTGTTCGCGATTATGAAGATCTTGTTCGTTTAAATCATGATCAAGAAGCAAAAATTCAAGCTCTTGAAGAACGCTTAAACTATTTTGATGAAATGAAAGATTCATTGAGTCAATCTGTTTTGATTGCACAAGATACTGCTGAACGTGTCAAACAAGCAGCTAACGAACGTTCTGAAAATATTGTTCGTCAAGCTGAACAAGATGCACAGCATTTAGTAGATGAAGCAAAACAAAAAGCAAATGAAATCCTTCGTCATGCAACGGATAACGCCAAGAAGGTTGCCGTTGAAACAGAGGAGTTGAAGAACAAGACACGCGTCTTCCATCAACGTTTGAAATCAACAATCGAAAGCCAATTGAGCATTATCGATACGCCTGAATGGGATGAAATTCTTCGCCCAACAGCTATGTATATTCAAACAAGTGATGAAGCTTTCCGTGAAATTGTTGAGAAAGCTTTGGGTGAATCTGTTCACCATCATCATGCAGAAGATGAGAACATTGATTTGACTCGTCAATTCTCTCCAGCTGAAATCGAAGAATTGCAAAAACGCATTGAAGCAGCTAACTTAGAATTGGGTGCGACACAAGCGTTTGAAGGTTTGAATGAAAAAGTTCAATCCGCTTTAGAAGAGGCAGAGCACGCTCGTCATGAAAATGAAGAAGTTGTTGCAGTTGAAGAAACTGTTCAACCTGAAGATGATGCAAATCGTGAATCTGTCAATATTTTATAATTTTGTAAAAACAGGTCCATTAATGATAGGTCTAGCGAGCAGATGATGGTGGAAGATCTGCACTCCCTCTTAATGGATGATCCTTTTACAGTATTCGTTCTGAACCCTTGAGTAAGAACGGACGTTTCCCTCGTTACGGGATGAGAGGAGAAGGTCGCTTGCGACTTCTCGAACAAAGGTGGTACCACGAGCAATCGTCCTTTTTAGGATGCTCGTGTTTTTTTTTATAGCTTTTTAAATCAATAAGGAGACACAATGAAACTCAAAGAAACATTGAATCTTGGGAAAACAGCCTTTCCAATGCGGGCTGGTCTTCCAACGAAAGAACCAGTTTGGCAAAAGGAATGGGAAGATGCAAAATTGTATCAACGTCGTCAAGAACTAAATGAAGGGAAACCTCATTTTGTCTTGCATGATGGCCCTCCATACGCAAACGGAAATATCCATGTTGGACATGCCATGAATCATATCTCAAAAGATATCATCATTCGTTCTAAGTCTATGTCAGGTTTTAACGCCCCTTATATCCCAGGTTGGGATACTCATGGTCTGCCAATTGAGCAGGTTTTGGCAAAACAAGGTGTGAAACGTAAAGAAATGGACTTGGTTGAGTACTTAAAACTTTGTCGTGAGTACGCTCTTTCTCAAGTTTATAAACAACGTGATGATTTCAAGCGTTTGGGGATGTCAGGTGACTGGGAAAATTTATATGTGACTTTAACTCCAGACTATGAAGCAGCCCAAATTCGTGTCTTTGGTGAGATGGCTAATAAGGGTTATATCTACCGTGGTGCCAAGCCAGTTTACTGGTCATGGTCATCTGAATCAGCTCTTGCTGAAGCAGAGATTGAATACCATGATTTGGTATCAACTTCTCTTTACTATGCTAACAAAGTTAAAGATGGTAAGGGTGTCCTAGATACAGATACCTACATTGTTGTCTGGACAACAACTCCATTTACGGTTACAGCTTCTCGTGGATTGACGGTAGGTGCAGAGTTTGATTATGTCGTAGTGAAACCTGCTGGATCTGATCGTAAATATGTCGTAGCATCTGAGCTTTTGCCAAGCCTTTCTGAAAAATTCGGTTGGGAGAATGATGAAGTCCTTGCGACTTACCAAGGGAAAGAATTGAACCACATCGTTACAGAACACCCATGGGATACAGAAGTTGATGAATTGGTGATCCTTGGTGAGCATGTAACCCTTGATTCAGGTACCGGTATCGTCCATACGGCTCCTGGTTTTGGTGAGGATGACTACAATGTAGGGATTGCAAATGGCCTCGAAGTTGCTGTTACTGTTAATGAACGCGGAATCATGATGGAGAATGCTGGACCTGACTTTGCAGGTCAGTTCTATGACAAGGTTGTTCCAACGGTTATTGAGAAACTTGGCGATCTGCTTCTTGCTCAAGAAGAAATCTCTCACTCCTACCCATTTGACTGGCGGACGAAAAAACCAATCATCTGGCGTGCCGTGCCACAATGGTTTGCTTCTGTTTCAAAATTCCGTCAAGAAATCCTGGATGCTATTGATAAAGTGAAATTCCATACAGAATGGGGGAAAGTCCGTCTTTACAATATGATTCGTGACCGTGGTGACTGGGTCATCTCTCGTCAACGTGCCTGGGGTGTGCCTCTTCCAATCTTCTATGCAGAAGACGGAACACCAATCATGACTGCTGAGACCATCGAGCATGTAGCTCAACTCTTTGAAGTACATGGTTCAAGCATTTGGTGGGAACGTGATGCCAAAGACCTCTTGCCAGAAGGATTTACTCACCCAGGTTCACCAAATGGCGAGTTCAAGAAAGAAACAGATATCATGGACGTTTGGTTTGACTCAGGTTCATCATGGAATGGTGTTTTGGTGAATCGTCCAAATCTGACTTACCCAGCTGACCTTTACCTTGAAGGTTCTGACCAATACCGTGGTTGGTTCAACTCATCACTTATCACCTCTGTGGCGAACCATGGTGTAGCACCTTACAAGCAAATCTTGTCTCAAGGTTTCACATTAGATGGTAAAGATGAGAAGATGTCTAAATCTCTTGGAAATACCATCGCCCCAAGCGACGTTGAAAAACAATTTGGTGCGGAAATTTTGCGTCTCTGGGTAACCAGTGTTGATTCAAGCAACGACGTACGGATCTCTATGGATATCTTGAGCCAAGTCTCAGAGACTTACCGTAAGATCCGTAATACCCTTCGTTTCTTGATTGCTAACACATCTGACTTTAACCCAGCTGAGGATGCAGTCGCTTACGAAGAACTTCGTTCTGTTGATAAGTACATGACCATCCGCTTTAACCAACTTGTTAAGACGATTCGTGACGCTTATGTAAACTTTGAGTTCTTGACGATCTACAAAGCACTAGTGAACTTTATCAACGTTGACTTGTCAGCCTTCTACCTTGATTTTGCCAAAGATGTTGTCTACATCGAAGGTGCGAAATCTCTTGAACGCCGTCAGATGCAAACAGTCTTCTATGACATCCTTGTGAAAATCACTAAACTCTTGACGCCAATTCTTCCTCACACTGCTGAAGAAATCTGGTCATACCTTGAGTTTGAAGCAGAGGATTTTGTTCAATTATCAGAATTGCCAGAAGCAGAAACGTTTGCCAACCAAGAAGAAATCTTGGATACTTGGTCAGCCTTCATGGACTTCCGTGGTCAAGCTCAAAAAGCCTTGGAAGAAGCACGTAATGAAAAAGTGATTGGTAAATCACTAGAAGCTCACTTGACAGTTTATCCAAATGAAGTGGTGAAAACACTTCTTGGAGCTGTTGATAGCAATGTCGCTCAACTCTTGATTGTTTCTGAGTTGACCATTGCAGAAGGAGCAGCTCCAGAAGGTGCAGTGGCCTTCGAAGATGTTTCCTTCACTGTTGAACGTGCAGCTGGTGAAGTTTGTGACCGTTGCCGTCGTATCGATCCAACAACTGCAGAACGCCACTACCACGCAACCATCTGTGATCACTGTGCAAGCATCGTCGAAGAGAACTTTGCAGACGCAGTCGCAGAAGGATTTGAAGCTAAATAAAAGCCATTAAAAGAAGTTCCATAAAGGAACTTCTTTTAATAGCTAGAATAGTGTAGAGATTTATGTATTAGGGAAAGAAAAAAGTAAGGCAAATTGGCCTTACTTAGTAATTGGAAAGGAAATTTCAATTAGTTTATCGGAGTAGAGGGTTTTAATAGCGGATTGGTCAATGATTTGAAGATCAATCTTACGTTTTAAAAAGAACTCACGAATTTTTTCTACTTCAGTTTCACGAATAGCTCGGTGTTTGTTACTGATCAATAATTCATAGTGTGTTGGGGCCTGTGTAAAAACAACATCGGTATTGCCCGCGGAATAAACCTCGACAAGCAAGGCGTCAGTGCTGGCAAGTTGGCTTTTGACCAGTGCAGCATGACTATTTGTGGTATTAATGAGCTTCATATGAGTTCCTCCTAACCTCTATCTTCATTTATTATAGCACTTTTTTATTTTTTGTGAAAGAATTCCTTTATTTTTTGTGGGTATTTTTCCACTGTTCAATGCCCCATTTGTGACTGCCACGTTTGAGTTTTTCAATAGCTTCATCTACAGGAAACCAAGCAAGACTGTTAAAATCTTCCAGTGGTTTTTGAGTCTCTGTATAGTCTACCACTTCATAAATATAGGCAGGATTGTAGTAGTAGGTGTCGCGATGACTGGAATAGAAATACTCATCTGCTTGGCCATAGTATTGTCCTAAAACAGCGGTAAAACCTAATTCTTCGATCAGTTCCCGTTTCAGAGCTTGCAAGTGATCTTCACCTGCCTCGATTTCCCCGCCGGGCAAGAACCAGGCTCCATTAGGAGCTTGAACGAGGATGATCTGATCCTTGTCCTTATTGGGAATAACGGCGTAGACACCATAGCGATTGACGTAGGTCACATCTTGTTTTTTTTCACCAAAACTTGGAATGGTCATGGTTTTCTCTTTTCTTATTTTTTCATCATTATATCATATTTTTTAGCAAAAATCTGGAGGGAAAAAAGAAAGAGGATGGGACAAAAGTCCTAGCCTCTCAATTATTTTTGGATTGTCGAGCAAGACGCAGTGGTTGAGTGGGCTCTACTACGCTGATTTCATCAGCTTTTACAGC
>JAGZKI010000031.1 GCA_018365265.1 Streptococcus parasanguinis
TACTACGCTGATTTCATCAGCTTTTACAGCCCTACTCAACTGTGCGGAGGTGGGACGACGAAATCGAATTCTAACGAATTACCGATTTCTGTCCCACTCCCTATTTTCAACCCCAAATAGCCCATGATTCCTTGCAAAATAAATTTTTTGTCTTATAATAGAAGTAAAGAAAACGATTACATAAAGAGAAAGGTGTGATCTTATGAAACGGTTTTGTTATCATCGTGAATTCTGGATGGACTTCCATTTCTGGATCTTGGTCTTGCTTTTAGCGGCTGTAGCTTTGACGATGCGGGCTCCGCTTTCGGTAGTTAGCCTGGCTTATCTTGCTTTTGTAGGGATTTTGATTCTTCTTCAGGTCTTTCAACCGGCTGTATCGACACGTCAGTATCCAGAAGGTAGCTACCATTTCAATTGGACCTTCTATCGCGATACCCGACTGTATATCGATCTCTTTTTACTAGCAGGTCTCTTGGCAGGCCCAATGGCTTCGTCGGATATGGTCTATTGGATCTTGCTTGGAGCCGTCGTCGGCTCTATCGGCGTTGTATTCGTCGTAAAGGAAAAAGCAACTCAAAAGATGGCCTAGGTAGATGAGATGGTTTCAATATTATAGAGTAGAAATACTTCTTTAGAATAATCAAAAAAACCAAGAAGGATGAGTTTTATCTCATCCTTCTTGGTTTTTTAAATAGGGAGACCATATTAAGATTTTCGAGAACGTTGACTAGAGAGTTTTTTGTGTTCCCAGTAGCTATTAAAGACAATTTCTTTTTGTTCTCGGTTGATATTAAGAAAATGGGCATAGATGAGGTCGACCACAATTAGTAAGGGGAGAACCGCCGAGATGCGATCGATATAGGTATTGCTTGGAAGAGGTGCAGCTGGCACCACTTCAGTGAAATCTTGGTGGATACCAGCAGGATTGGCAGTTACAAGGACTGTTTTTGCACCGTTTTTCTTGGCTTTCAACAAACTGTCTGTAATAGCACTCGTCTTACCTGATAAAGAAAATCCAATGACTAAGCAGGAGGAATCTAGAATGCTGGTGGTCTGATTAAATCCGTCTTGATTAGTCACGACTTCCCCTGCCACACCAAGTCGCATAAGGCGCAATTTCATCTCCCGAGCCACCAAGCTGGAACTTCCAATCCCGAAGTAATAGATCCGATCTGCTTGATCAATTAAATCTGCTACATGCTCTAATTGAGGATCTTTGACGAAATTTTCAGTGACATTACCGATATGGTGGTAGCGTTGCAAGACGCTGAGAGTGAGTTCGTCATGTTCTTGTACCTGTTTTTGATTTTTGGTTTCTTCGTTAAAGTGATAGACAAACTCTCGATAGCCGGTGAAACCACATTTTTGAGAGAAACGCGTTAAGGCAGCCTTTGAGACATGGAGTAACTCAGTTACACGAGAAGAGGACAGAGAGTGCTGTCGTGCTTCGGATGATAAAAAATATTGGGCAATGTCGCGTTCCATATCCGTTAACTCAGCTTCATGGCTGGCGATAATGGTTCGTAAATCTTGATCTTGTTTCACAGCAATCCTCCTTTCTCACAGGATGAAATAACAGGATGCTCCTATAATATATTACACATTATAACATGGAGACACCCTTTTATTCAAGTAAAAGCAAGTAAAATACATTGAAACTAGTATCAGTATTTAAAGGGTGAAATAATAATTTTAAAAGTGCTCAAAAGACTAAATTTACTTTCAGAAATAGAAGGCTAGAAATAGAGATCATAAAATTGTAGCTATAAGAAATAAATAGGAAAGTAAGGTAACGTTGTGAAAGAACCCATTCTCATAGCTTGATAAGAAAGAGCCTTTATAAATAACATAAAGTATTTGTATAATAAATAAAATAGGTATACAATAAAAATATAGGAATTACTAGGATTTTTTAGAAAGTACTTTCTAATTATAGGGAAAGTATTGAAAATACATATTTAAAGTATTATGATTAATGGTGTAAGAGCTTACAAACTAAAAAAAGAAGCAGGTGATTAAATCATGGAAGAGTTACGGCATAAGCTGATTGTTTCGTGTCAAGCTCTACCAGACGAACCATTGCATAGTGATTTTATTATGGCTCGTATGGCAGTAGCTGCCGAGGAGGGCGGAGCATCTGGAATTCGCGCCAATTCTGTTGTTGATATTGCAGCGATTCGAAAAGCGGTGGATTTACCGATCATTGGGATCATAAAACGAGATTACGTAGATGCAGATGTTTATATCACGGCAACTATGAGAGAGGTAGATGAACTCATGACGGTTCGTCCGGATATCATTGCGATAGATGCCACAACCTCTACACGACCAAATGGCGAAAGCTTAGAAGATTTTTTCCAAAAAGTAAAGAAAAAATATCCGGATCAATTGTGGATGGCAGATTGTTCTACTATTGATGAAATGCTTACGGCTGACCAATTAGGTTTTGATTATATTGGGACAACATTGGTAGGCTATACCAAGCAAAGTAAGGGCGATAAAATCGAATCAAATGACTTTGAAATTATTCGCAAAGCTCTTAGTAAACTATCTCATCCATTAATTGCAGAAGGTAACATAGATACCCCTGATAAAGTCCATAGGGTATTGGAGTTAGGTGCCTATAGTGTTGTCGTAGGTTCAGCTATTACACGTCCACAATTAATTACAAAAAAATTTGTAGAAGCAACAAAATAAAGAAAGAGGTTTCCAAATGACAAATACAAATTTGAAGAAATATGAAGGTGTTATTCCAGCGTTTTATGCTTGCTATGATGAAAATGGTGAAGTGAGCCCAGAAAGAGTACGTGCTTTGGCTCAATACCATATTGATAAAGGAGTACAAGGGGTTTATGTCAACGGATCTTCTGGAGAATGTATTTATCTTAGTGTTGAAGATCGTAAGCTGATTTTAGAGAATGTAATGGCGGTCGCTAAAGGAAAACTAACTGTTATTGCCCACGTCGCATGTAACAATACCAAAGATAGCGTTGAACTTGCAAAGCATGCTGAAAGTCTTGGAGTAGATGCTATTGCTGCTATCCCACCTATTTACTTCCGTCTTCCTGCCTATTCGATTGCTCGCTATTGGAATGACATGAGCAAGGCTGCACCAAATACAGATTTTATCATTTATAATATTCCGCAACTGTCTGGTACCACCCTCACACGCGACCTGTATGCTGAAATGCGCAAGAATCCACGGGTGATCGGGGTGAAAAATTCATCTATGCCAACACAAGATATTCAAATGTTTGTAGCTGATGGAGGAGATGACCATATTGTCTTTAATGGACCAGATGAACAGTTCATTAGTGGCCGCGTTATTGGTGCAAAAGCTGGAATTGGTGGTACTTACGGGGTGATGCCTGATTTGTTCTTAAAATTAAATGAGTTGATCAAAGAATCCGATTTTGAAACAGCTAAAGAATTGCAATATGCGATCAATGATGTCATTTATAAGATGGTCAGTGGTCGAGCAAATCTTTATGCAGTGATCAAAGAAATTCTCCGTCTAAATGAAAAATTAGATCTTGGTTCTGTAAGAGCCCCACTCGAACCCTTGCATGAAGAAGATCTGGCAATTGCAAAAGAAGCAGCAGAACTTATTCAACAAGCACGAAAAGAATTTTTATAATAAATAAAATCAATATGGAGATATGTTATGGGCACAACAGGATTTACAATAATTGACTTAATTATCTTGATTGTTTATTTACTTGTGGTATTGGTTGCAGGTATCTATTTCTCTAAAAAAGAGATGAAAGGAAAAGAGTTCTTTAAAGGAGATGGTTCGGTTCCTTGGTATGTTACTTCGGTATCCATTTTTGCCACAATGCTCAGTCCGATTTCCTTCTTGGGACTCGCTGGTAACTCTTATGCAGGTAGCTGGATTTTATGGTTTGCTCAATTAGGGATGGTTGTAGCTGTTCCACTGACAATTCGTTTTATCTTACCTATCTTTGCACGGATAGACATCGATACGGCATATGATTACTTGGATAAACGTTTTAATTCTAAAGCACTTCGTATTATTTCAGCACTCTTGTTTATTATTTATCAATTGGGACGTATGTCTATCATTATGTACCTCCCATCAGCTGGTTTATCAGTATTGACAGGAATTGACATCAATATTTTGATTATTTTGATGGGTGCAATTGCAATTGTTTATTCTTATACTGGTGGTCTAAAATCCGTATTATGGACAGACTTTATTCAAGGTGTGGTTCTGATTAGTGGTGTCGTTGTAGCTTTATTTGTACTGATGGCTAATATTAAAGGTGGCTTTGGTGCAGTAGCAGAAACATTAGCAAACGGGAAATTCCTTGCTGCAAATGAAAAACTTTTCGATCCTAACTTGCTTTCAAACTCCATCTTCTTAATTGTGATGGGTTCAGGCTTTACAATCTTGTCTTCCTATGCTTCATCTCAAGATTTGGTTCAACGTTTTACTACAACACAAAATATTAAGAAACTTAATAAAATGTTGTTCACAAATGGTGTCTTGTCACTTGCAACTGCAACAGTCTTTTACTTGATCGGTACAGGCTTGTACGTATTCTATCAAGTACAAAATGCAGGTAGTGCAGCTAGCAATATCCCTCAAGACCAAATCTTTATGTACTTTATTGCATACCAGTTACCAGTAGGTGTCACAGGTTTGATCTTGGCAGCGATTTATGCAGCAGCTCAATCAACTATTTCAACAGGTTTGAACTCTGTTGCAACTTCATGGACATTGGATATTCAAGATGTCATTTCTAAAAATATGTCAGACGATCGTCGTACGAAAATTGCACAATTCGTATCTCTAGCAGTAGGTTTATTCTCAATTGTTGTTTCCATTATCATGGCTCATTCAGATATTAAATCTGCATACGAATGGTTCAATAGTTTCATGGGACTTGTACTTGGTCTACTTGGTGGTGTATTCATTCTTGGTTTTGTTTCTAAAAAAGCAAATAAACAAGGTGCTTATGCAGCGCTGATTGTATCAACCATCGTTATGGTATTTATTAAATACTTCCTTCCTCCAACAGCTGTTAGCTACTGGGCATATTCATTGATTTCAATTTCTGTATCAGTAGTTTCAGGTTATATTGTATCTGTTCTTACTGAAAATAAAGTATCTGCACCTAAATATACAACGATTTATGATATTTCAGAAATTAAAGCGGATTCAAGTTGGGAAGTTCGTCACTAGTCACTAATAGAAAAGAGAAAATAATATGATTATTTCTGAACAATCTGATTTTAGACGATATGCTTCTGTCAATAAACATTTTTCAAAAGTCTGTGATTTTTTAGAAAATACAAATTTGACAGATTTAGTTGATGGAAAAATTGATATTGACGGGGAAAATGTTTTTGCAAATTGTATGACTTATCTAGCTGATGGAGTCCCAGGAGATATTTTTGAAACTCATAAGAAATATTTAGATATTCATATTGTTGTTGAAAATACAGAAAAAATGGCAGTAACTTCCCCAGTTCGTGCTCAGTCACGTGTACCTTTTAGCGAAGAGAAGGATATTGCTTTTTACGATAGCAAAGACTATCAAATTGTTGAATTGCTTCCAGGGAATATGTTGGTGACTTTTGAAGAAGATCTTCACCAACCAAAGATTCATTGCAATGATGAAACTGTTAAAAAACTTGTTATCAAAGTTTTAAACGAGGAAAAATAAAATGAAAAAAATATTAAACAATATGTAACCTTAGGTACTGTATTGGATTGATGTTTGAAAAATTTGATTCATGGTATCGTAATGAACTTCATATGAAAAATGTTGTACCATATATAACATTTAAGATTGAAGATTTGAAAAAGAATTAAAGCTGAAATTTAAAAATATATAGAAAGAGGATAAAAATTATGGTAAATTACGGTATTGTTGGAGCTGGATATTTTGGAGCTGATTTGGCTCGCTCAATGAACAAAATTGAAGATGCAAAAGTGGTTGCGGTATTTGACCCAAATCATAGAGAAGAAGTTGCTCAAGAGTTGGGATCAGATGTTTGTGCAAGTTTAGATGAACTTGTAGCACGTGAAGATATTGATTGTGTGATCGTAGCTTCACCTAGCTACCTTCACCGTGAACCTGTTGTGAAAGCTGCTCAACATGGCAAACACGTATTTTGTGAAAAGCCAATTGCATTGTCTTATGAAGATTGTAAAGTCATGGTTGACGCATGTAAAGAAAATAATGTTATCTTTATGGCTGGTCACATCATGAACTTCTTTAATGGTGTACACCATGCTAAAGAATTGATTACTCAAGGTAAAATCGGTAAAGTTCTTTATTGCCATGCCGCTCGTACAGGTTGGGAAGAACAACAACCAACTGTATCATGGAAGAAACTTCGTTCTCAATCTGGAGGACATTTGTACCACCATATTCATGAATTAGATTGCATTCAGTTCATCATGGGAGGACTTCCTGAAAAAGCGACAATGGTAGGAGGCAATGTATATCATAAAGGTGAAAACTTTGGTGATGAAGATGATATGCTCATTGTAAACCTAGAATACTCTGATGATCGTTATGCTGTTTTGGAATATGGTAATGCTTTCCGTTGGGGTGAACACTACGTCTTGATTCAAGGAACTGAAGGAGCTATCAAACTTGACTTGTTCAATACTGGAGGTACTCTTCGTGTTAAAGGTGAAGGAGAATCACACTTCTTAGTACATGAAACTCAAGAGGAAGATGATGACCGTACAGCTATCTATACCGGTCGTGGTATGGATGGAGCAATTGCGTACGGTAAACCAGGAGTACGTTGCCCATTATGGTTACAAACATGTATTGATAAAGAAATGGAATATCTACATGACATCATTAAAGGTGGAGAAATTACAGAAGAATACGAAAAACTTCTCAATGGTGTAGCTGCTTTAGAATCAATCGCTACCGCTGATGCATGTACTTTATCAGTTAAAGAAGATCGAAAAGTAAGTCTTTCAGAAATCACAAATGCTTAACTATTGTAAAACAGAATAGTAAATTCTTGTCATTTTATAGGCTATTGATACGATAAGAAAATAAGGCCCTATTTCAATGAATAAGAGCAATCAGAAGATGTTGCTTGCTATTTCTAAGAAGCCCAGGTTGAATTCGAAAGGAGTTCCAGTATGGAATTAGTACAATATAAAGATGCAGTGATTGCACGGGACATTCAACACCCTGCACTCAAGAAAGTTGTAGATTATTTAAAAACACATGATGTCAGTCAAGATGAAAAGGGGACACATTCAGTCTCTGATGATTTCTTTTACAATGTGATTGAAATGGAAACAACGGATGAAGAACATCGTGTGTGGGAAAGTCACCGAGACTACTATGACGTTCATGTTCTATTCGAAGGTAAAGAACGAATCTCATATAATTTTCTGTCCAATATGAACTTGGAAGATTATGTGAAAGAAGAGGATTGGCAACAAATGTCTGGCCATTCGATGTTTGATATTCATTTCACACCTGGTGCCATTTTATTATTAGATCCAAATGATGCGCATAAGACAGGTTTGAAAGTGGATCAGGCTCAAGATATTCGCAAGATAGTATTTAAAGTGCGGTTATAGCGTGCATTATTCATTCTTTTCATTCCGAACGGGAGTAATAGAACAATTTTTGAGAGAAGGATCTTGTTATCTAGTTACTGATTTCTCTCATTGAGTGGATCGAAAGGTCTTATAAGATGATGGATGTTCTCATGAATTGTTAATGGAGGTTGGAGACTATTCCCAGCCTCTTTCCCCGTTTTTAGAAGATGTTGTCAGAGTGGAGGAGAAATGGTTACATTAGAAAAAAGTATACAACCTGTTATTGAGTCAGTCTATGAAAGCTTAACAGATTTAGAAAAGAAAATAGCTGACTATTTTTTATCTGATCATGTCATGCAAGATGATTTATCTGCGAAATCAGTGGCTAAACGATTGTATGTTTCCCTCTCTTCTTTGACAAGATTTGCTAAGAAGTGTGGGTTCACAGGATATCGTCAATTTGTTTATGAGTTTGAGGAGTCAAATCAGGACATCCAAAATGTCAGTCGACATATTACAAAAAGTGTCTTATCTGATTATGGAGAGTTGTTAAATAAGACTTTTTCTTTGATTGATGAAGAGCAGTTCTTGCGTGTTAGTCGGATGTTAGACAAGGCTAAGCGGGTATATATATACGGAATTGGGAGTTCAGGTCTTGTAGCACGTGAGATGGAATTTCGCTTTATGAGGCTGGGAATGATTTGTAAGGCGATTACCGATGACCACATGATACGAGTCAATAAAGTCATGCTGGATGATGAGTGTCTGGTTATTGGAATTTCGTTATCAGGTGAGACAAAAGAAATTCTGGATGCTGTGTATCAAGCAAAGCAAAAAGGTTCTAGGACTGTTCTAATAACATCGAAAATAAGTGCGTTTTTAAAAGGGCGGTGTGATGAACTGGTGTCTGTGGCAGTAAAGGAAAGTTTGCCTCAAGGTACGCTCATATCTCCACAATTTCCAGTCTTAGTTGTAGTCGATATTTTTTATGCCTATTATGTTGACTTGGATAGAGAGAGAAGGAATCATATATTCACCAATACACTTTCGGCCCTCAATTTACATAAAACGGAGGATGGACAATGAATATTTTAGGAATTGACATTGGAGGTACATCCATTAAGTCAGATGTATATAATGAAGAAGGCAATGCTTTGGGATATTTTTCAGAACAGAGTACCAAGATATGCCATGAGAACCAGACAAATGGGATACTGGAGCAAATTTGTGACCTCATTTCCGGCTATCAATCTAGTCTTGATTTAGACGGGGTTGCGATTTCGACAGCAGGTGTGGTCGACAGCCAATCAGGGAAAATTGTATATGCAGGTTATACCATTCCTTCTTACAGTGGGACTGACTTTTCCAGCGAGATTCAGAAACGATTTTCCATCCCTGTCACAGTAGAAAATGATGTCAATTGCGCCTTGTTAGGAGAAATGTGGAAAGGTGCAGCCAGAAATAGCCATTCTACTGTTATGATTACGGTTGGGACCGGTATCGGTGGTGGTATTTTCACCAATGAACAAATCTTGTCCGGGCATAATTTCACAGCAGGTGAAATCGGATATTTACCGATTGGGAATGCCGATTGGCAATCCTTAGCGTCTGCATCAGCACTTGTTCAGATGTATGAGGAAGCATCTGGCTTACACCATCAAACCGGTAAAACTTTTTTTGAGGCGGTGGATAAGAGTGATCCAGTTGCTTTGAAGGTCTTAGAAACATACGTTCATCATTTGGCACAAGGATTGGTTACTCTTTCTTATGTCTTAAATCCAGAGAAAATGATCTTAGGAGGTGGCATCTTTGCTCGCTCAGATGTTTTGCTACCTCTGTTGCAAAATGAGTTGTATCATGCAGTTCAGGACAAACGATTCTTACCGCGAGAAATTGTAACGGCTACATTAGGAAATGAAGCAGGAAGATTGGGAGCGGTAGCCAAATTTTTAATGGATCAAGGGAAAAACTTGTCTTAAAATACGGTCGTTTTAGGAGCGATCGATCCCTAATTTCCCGATCAAAACCATGTAAAATATGGTATAATCTAAGGTAATTATACTGTTGTTGGAAGAACAATAGTTGAATAAGGAGGTGTGACGATGTCGAATGCAACACTCGAGATGATGCAAGAGATCGAACAGGCTGCTCAAGGAGTGATCGCTACTTATGAAGATCAGGTCGAGCAAGTCCGTACGGATTCGCGCGATCGCCTTGCAACAGTGGCACAGCATTACGATGAGGAAACCAAGCAATTGGTCACAGAGGCAGAAAAAAACGCCCAGGAAAGACTCGTCCGTTTAACGAAAGATCTGGAAGAAACGGTTGCGCGCAATGATGCCAAGGTACAACAGGCGATGACCGATAAGCGAGCTGGGTTAGTTGAAGCCATTGTAGAAAAGGTGGTAGCAAGCTATGGCCGTTAGTCAGATGCAAAAACTGTCCCTCATCTTACCCAAAGATGACTTGGACAGTCTCCTACTAGCGCTACAGTCTGAGGCAAAAATCCAGATTTATGACCTCAGTGAGCATGAAGAATGGCAGGCTGCCTTTGAGGCAAATACCTTGTCTCAACCCTTGACAGAGGACAATCGTCAAGCCTTGGTAGAGCTGCAAAAACGTCAAGAACAAGTTGAAAAAATGATTCAGACTCTAGAGCCTTACATGCCTGAGAAGAAGGCTCTGCAAGCTCTAAAGGAAGAACCCTTAAGCTTGTCTTTTGATGACTTGCAGGCCCATGGGATGATTCGAGACGAGGATCTCCTATTGACCAAGTTGAAACGCCAATTGCACGTGTTAGATAAGGCTCGTCAGAAGATTGCGGATGCAAAGGGAGAGATAGAGCGCTTAGAAAAATGGCGACCGTTAGAGGTGACGCCAGCTGCTCTCGCTACTTTTCACTATGTGCATGGCTTGATCGGGACCATTCCCAATAGCGATACAGACGCCGTTCGTTCTTCCTTAAAAGCTCATCCTGAGCTGAAGTTAGAAGAAGTCTTTACGTCTGAAACTGAACACGGCTATGTCATCTTGTATCGTTCGGGAGATCGTGTAGCTGTTCAGGAGCTTCTGGAAGACCATGGGTTCAAAGAATTGGACTATGAAGAAGAGCAGGTCCCGGCCGCCTACTTGGATCGCCTAGAAGGAGAAATTAAGGAGCAAGAAGCTGTAGTTGCAGCAACCCTAGCCGAGTTACAAAACTCCCAGAAGGAGTTGGACCAGCTTAAGTACCAGATGGATTACTTGCTGAGTTCGGGAGCTCGTGAGGAAGCCAAGTCGCTTCTTGCCAGCACGCAAAGCTTGGTAGCCCTAGAGGGTTGGATTGAAACCTCCCAAGTGGCCTCATTGCGAGACTTCTTGAAAGAAGGTTTTGGTTCTCGGGTCTTACTAGAGACGCGCGATGTGACGGAAAAAGATTGGGATGACGTTCCGATCCAGTTGCGAAATAATGCCTTGGTAGAGCCCTTTGAATTAGTCACAGAGATGTACGCCCTGCCTAAGTATTACGAGAAAGATCCGACACCGATCGTTTCTCTCTTCTACTTTGTTTTCTTTGGCATGATGGTCGCAGATATCGGTTATGGACTGTTGCTAACGGTGGCGACAGGCTTTGCCCATAAAGCCTTCAAGCTCAAGCCTGGTACAGCCAAGAACCTTCGTTTCTTCAGCCTCCTCGGAATTTCAGTTGCCCTTTGGGGTGTGGTCTATGGCTCTTTCTTTGGATTTGAGATGCCTTTTGCCTTGATCAGTACGACCAGTAACGCCATGACCATCCTGATCCTCTCAGTGGTCTTTGGTTTTGTCACTGTCTTAGTGGGCCTCTTCCTAGGAGGAATGAAAAATGTTCGCCTCAAAGACTACACGGAAGCCTATAATGCTGGCTTTGCTTGGGTCTTGATCTTACTTGGTTTAATGCTTCTAGCAGTAGGCAATATCTTGCCAGGGATGAGCCTTCTAGTTCCGATCGGCAAGTGGCTGGCTATTTTGAATGCCATTGGGATCTTGATTGTTTCCATTGTCAGTGCCAAGAAGCTATCCGGTCTAGCCTCTGGTCTCTTTAACCTCTATAATGTCAGTGGCTATGTCGGAGACTTGGTCAGCTTTACCCGTTTGATGGCCTTGGGCTTGTCTGGAGCCAGTATCGGTTCGGCCTTTAACCTCATTGTCAATCTCTTTCCACCGCTTGGACGGTTTACGGTAGGGCTTCTGCTCTTTATCGTCCTACATGCCATTAATATGTTCCTGTCCTTCTTGTCAGGATATGTGCATGGAGCCCGTTTGATCTTTGTGGAGTTCTTCGGTAAGTTCTACGAAGGAGGAGGCAAGCCATTTCGTCCTCTCAAACCTTCTGAACGCTATATTAAAACAAAAAAATAAGTATTATCTTTAATAAATAGGAGTATATTCATGGAATCTTTAGCATCATATTTTTCAGCCCATGGGGGCGCCTTCTTTGCAGCATTTGGTGTGGCGATCGCCGTTGCACTCAGTGGAATGGGATCTGCCCTTGGGGTTGGTAAAACGGGTCAAGCAGCAGCAGCGCTCTTGAAAGAACAACCTGAAAAATTTGCCCAAGCCTTGATTTTGCAATTGTTGCCAGGTACACAAGGTTTGTACGGTTTCGTTATCGGGATCTTGATCTGGTTGCAAATTAAGCCAGATATGCCACTTGAAACAGGGGTCGCTTACTTCTTTACAGCTCTTCCAGTTGCGATCGTTGGTTATTTCTCAGCCAAACACCAAGGAAATGTTGCGACAGCAGGGATGCAAATCTTGGCCAAACGCCCTGAAGACATGATGAAAGGGGTTATCCTTGCGGCCATGGTTGAAACCTACGCCATCTTGGCCTTCGTTGTGTCCTTCCTATTGACCCTACGCGTCGGCTAAGACCTAGCTTTGATGGATTCGCCTTACGAGGCGAAAAACACAAGACGCATGCAATAGGAGAAAAAACGATATGGATGAACAAACCCAATTAAAGGATTCGATCTTGGCCCAAGCCCACGAAAAAGGGCGTAAACTCTTAGAAGAGGCCAAGGAAACCATCCTAAAAGAAGAGACTGCACAAGAAGAGCGTTTGATCCAAGATAAACTCAATCAACGCTCCGAGCAGCTCAAGCGGATTCAACGTCAATTGCAACGTGAAACCCAACAAATCGAAAATAAAAAACGCCAATCAACCCTTGTCACCAAGCAACGAGTCTTAAAGGATCTCTTTGCAGATGCTTATGAAGCGATGGTGGCTTGGCCCCTTGAAAAGGAAATGCAGTTTGTAGATGCGGTCTTAGAGCGCTATCAGGGACAAGTTGTGACCCTGACCTTTGGGGCAGTGAGCGCTGCTAAATTTGATTCAGCAGCTCTCGAGAGATTGAAGCAGACGCATCAGAATGTGACAGTTGCAGATGCAACAATCCCAGCTCAAGCAGGCTTTGTCTTGTCGGTTGGGAAGATTGATGACAACTATCTCTACCGTGATTTGGTGGATTCCATTTGGGAGCAAGAAAGCTACCAGATGGCAGCCAGCATTTTCACAGATGAAGAGAACTAGGAGGTTGCAATGAGCGAACGGACCTATTCTCAAGTCAATACAGGAATCAGCGTACGTGAGGCTAGTTTTGTCAGTCCCAGTCAATTCGAGCAGTTGCTTGCAAGTCCCTCAAGCGAGAGCCGAGAAGGCTTGCTACAAGGAACGCCTTATGCTCTAGATAGCCAGGAGATCAAGGATTTATCAGCCCTTGAAGCCCGTCTGATGGCAGCCTTGTTGGCAGAATACCAATGGGCTTTTGAGGTAAGCCCTCAGTCAGACTTGGTTAGCCTGTTTACCTTGAAATACACCTATCATAATCTCAAGGTTTATCTAAAACACAAGGCGACAGAGCGCAAGTTGGGGCACTTATTGATCCCTATCGGTCCTTATTCTCTCGATGTGCTCGAGCATTTGGTGGCGACCTTTTCTGCAGAGCATTGCCCAGCCTTTATGGCGGAAGAAGTAGCTGCAACCTGGCAAGAATTCCAAGACTATCAGGACTTGCGGGTCCTCGAAATCGGGATGGACTTAGCTTATTTTAAACACCTGAGATACTTAGGGGACAGCCTAGATCATCCGATTCTGAAGCAGTTGGTGGACGTGACCATTGACTTTTACAATGCGATTACAGTTAAGCGGGCCTTGGATCAGCAAAAACCGCATAGCTTTATGCACCAATTACTCTCAGATGAAGGGAGCCTCAGTGCCCATCAGGTGATCGACCTGCTGGAATCGGGTCAGTGGTTGACCTGGTTTTATCAAGTCAATCCGCTAGAGTACGATCTCGCTTTAGAGACTTATGAAGAAAAGATGCGCACCGGTCAATTAAAGACCGTAGAGTTGGAGTATTTAGAAAGTTTGGTGAAATTCAGTCTTCTAGACGCTGGCCGTTTTGAAGTCGATGGACCCCTACCCCTTGTTCGTTATCTTTACGGAAAAGAGTTAGAGGTAACCAACCTTCGTTTGGTCCTCTCTGGTTTGGACAATGGTTTTCCGCTAGCAGACATCAAAGAAAGGATGAGACCGATTTATGGACAAACAGACCTATAAGATCGCCGTTGTGGGCAATCGGGACGCCATCCTTCCTTTTCGCCTGATTGGCTTTCAAACCTATCCGGTCACAGAGCCGCAAGAAGCGATCAATACCTTGCGAAAACTCAGTCGGGAAAACTTCGGGATTATCTACTTGACAGAGGATATTGCTCAGGCCATTCCAGATACAGTGGCGTTTTACGACCAGCAGCTGACACCGGCTCTGATCCTTATCCCGACCCATAGAGGGACTACAGGACTGGGCCAACAGCGGATTCGTGATAATGTCGAAAAAGCAGTAGGACAAGATATTTTATGAGAACAAATGAATTTGGCCAAACGATTGGCGATGCACTGCCGGATTTTACTCCGGGGCGTCTGCCAGCTATTGAGCGGATCGAAGGTCGCTATACCGTGATCGAGCGCCTCTCAAAAGAAAAACATGGAGCAGATCTTTATCAGGTCTACGGGCCGGACTCTCCAGCAGCGATGTGGACCTTTCTGTTCAAAGGCCCTGCCCGCAATGAAGAGGAGTGGGACCATCTATTAGATGATCTCATGACAGCCCAAGGTCGCTTTTACTATGCGATTGTAGACAAAGATTCAGGCAAGGCTTTGGGAACTTTCTCTCTCATGCGGATCGATCAAGCCAACCGGGTGATCGAAGTCGGAGCAGTGACCTACTCACCAGCGCTCCAAAAAACACGCATGGCTACGGAAGCCCAGTATTTGTTAGCGCGCTACGTGTTTGAAGATTTAGGCTACCGCCGCTATGAGTGGAAATGCGATGCTTTAAACCAAGCTTCTCGCAAAGCAGCTGAGCGCTTAGGGTTCACCTATGAAGGCTGTTTCCGTCAGGCTATTGTTTATAAAGGTCGTACCCGTGATACAGACTGGTTGTCTATCATTGACCAAGAATGGCCAGCTATCAAACAGCGCTTCGAAGCCTGGTTGGATCCAAGTAATTTCGATGCCAATGGCCAACAAAAGCAATCTCTAAGAGAGATAGTACAAAAGTAAAACAAAGAAACAAAGGATTCCCAGGAGGAATACATGACTCAAGGAAAAATTATCAAAGTTTCCGGTCCCTTGGTGGTCGCATCAGGGATGCAGGAGGCCAATATTCAAGACATTTGCCGGGTCGGCGATCTTGGTTTGATTGGCGAAATTATTGAGATGCGGCGGGATGAAGCCTCTATCCAAGTATATGAAGAAACATCTGGAGTCGGTCCAGGAGAACCAGTGGTCACAACCGGAGCTCCCCTTTCTGTTGAATTGGGACCAGGCTTGATCTCTCAGATGTTTGACGGGATCCAACGCCCCTTGGAACGCTTCCAAGAAGTGACTGCCAGTGACTTTTTGGTTCGTGGGGTGCAAGTTCCAAATCTAGATCGGGACACCAAATGGGCCTTCGAACCAAGTGTAACAGAAGGAACTGAGGTAGTCGCAGGAGACATCGTCGGTACCGTTCAGGAGACCAATATGGTGGAACACCGCATCATGGTGCCATTTGGAGTCAGTGGACGTGTGACCAAGATCGCAGCAGGTTCTTACACAGTGGAAGAGCCGGTCTATGAGATCGAGCAGGCAGATGGTAGCCTCTTTACTGGGACCCTGATGCAAAAATGGCCCGTTCGTCGAGGCCGTCCCTTTGCACAAAAACTGATTCCAGTAGAGCCTTTGGTCACCGGTCAACGGGTCATCGATACCTTTTTCCCTGTGACTAAAGGTGGAGCTGCAGCTGTTCCTGGTCCTTTCGGAGCTGGGAAAACAGTTGTGCAACACCAGGTGGCTAAGTTTGCCAATGTAGACATCGTAATTTACGTTGGTTGTGGGGAACGAGGAAATGAAATGACGGACGTTCTGAATGAATTTCCAGAATTGATCGATCCAACGACTGGTCAATCCATCATGCAACGGACTGTTCTGATCGCCAACACTTCGAACATGCCAGTAGCGGCGCGTGAAGCTTCCATCTACACAGGGATTACTATTGCCGAATACTTCCGTGATATGGGCTATTCCGTTGCCATCATGGCGGATTCTACTTCTCGTTGGGCAGAAGCTCTCCGTGAAATGTCTGGTCGTCTAGAAGAAATGCCAGGGGATGAAGGCTACCCAGCCTACCTTGGTAGCCGAATCGCTGAATACTACGAGCGTGCAGGTCGGGTCAAGACACTTGGAATCACTGCGCGTGAAGGTTCGATTACCGCCATCGGTGCCGTTTCTCCTCCAGGTGGAGATATTTCAGAGCCGGTAACGCAAAATACCTTGCGAATTGTTAAGGTCTTCTGGGGCTTAGATGCTCAATTGGCCCAACGCCGCCACTTCCCAGCCATCAACTGGTTGAGTTCTTATTCTCTTTACCAAGATGAAGTTGGTCGCTATATCGATCTACATGAACAAATCAGCTGGTCTGAAAAAGTGACCCGTGCCATGAACTTGCTTCAAAAGGAAAGTGAATTGCAAGAAATCGTTCGCCTGGTTGGTCTGGATTCCTTGTCTGAAAAGGACCGCTTGACCATGAATGCGGCCAAGATGATCCGCGAAGACTACCTGCAACAAAATGCCTTTGATGAGGTCGATACCTATACCTCTTTCAGCAAGCAGGTGGCCTTGTTGACCAACATTTTGACCTTTGACCAAGAAAGTCAAAAAGCGTTGGAATTAGGGGCCTACTTCACAGAAATCATGGAAGGAACCGTGGCCCTTCGAGACCGCATTGCCCGGAGCAAGTTCATCCATGAGGATCAGTTGGCAACCATTCAAGCCTTGAAAGAAGAAATCGTAGAAACCCTACACCAAATCGTCGCAAAAGGAGGAGTAGACAATGAGCGTGATTAAAGAATACCGTACTGTCAGCGAAGTTGTTGGCCCCTTGATGATTGTCGATCAGGTCGAGGGGGTTCACTACAATGAACTCGTAGAAATCAAGCTCCATGACGGAACAACCCGTCAGGGACAAGTCCTCGAAGTCCAAGAAGACAAGGCCATGGTCCAGCTCTTTGAAGGGTCTAGCGGGATCAACTTGGAAAAAGCCAAGGTTCGCTTTACCGGACGTCCCCTAGAACTCCCTGTGTCTGAAGACATGGTCGGACGCATCTTTAACGGGATGGGCAAACCCATCGATGGCGGTCCAGAGATTATCCCAGAGAAGTACTTGGACATTGATGGACAAGCCATCAATCCTGTTTCGCGGGACTATCCAGATGAATTTATCCAGACAGGGATCTCAGCCATTGACCATTTGAATACCTTGGTTCGGGGCCAAAAACTCCCAGTATTCTCAGGTTCTGGTCTTCCTCACAAGGAGTTGGCAGCTCAAATTGCTCGTCAAGCGACGGTTCTTAATTCGGAAGAAAACTTCGCCGTGGTCTTTGCGGCCATGGGGATTACCTTTGAAGAAGCCGAGTTCTTTATGAACGACCTTCGGGAGACAGGTGCGATTGACCGCTCTGTCCTCTTCATCAACCTAGCCAATGACCCAGCTATCGAACGGATTGCCACTCCTCGGATCGCCTTGACAGCTGCCGAATATTTGGCCTATGAAAAAGATATGCACGTCTTGGTTATTATGACCGACATGACCAACTACTGTGAAGCCCTTCGGGAAGTATCTGCTGCCCGCCGGGAAGTTCCAGGTCGTCGGGGCTATCCAGGTTACCTCTATACCAACCTCTCAACCCTCTACGAACGTGCAGGACGCTTGGTTGGAAAGAAAGGATCTGTGACCCAAATCCCGATCCTCTCCATGCCAGAAGATGACATCACCCACCCTATCCCTGACTTGACAGGCTACATCACCGAAGGTCAGATTATTCTATCTCGCGATCTCTACAATAGTGGTTACCGCCCACCGATCAATGTTCTTCCATCCCTTTCCCGTTTGAAGGACAAGGGTTCTGGTGAAGGCAAGACTCGGGAAGACCATGCGGCGACCATGAACCAGCTCTTTGCAGCCTACGCCCAAGGAAAACAAGCCAAAGAACTGGCTGTAGTGCTTGGGGAATCTGCCTTGTCAGATACCGACAAGCTCTATGTTAAATTTACGGACCGCTTTGAGCAGGAATACATCAACCAAGGTTTCACTACCAATCGGACGATTGAGGAAAGTTTGGATCTCGGTTGGGAACTCTTATCCATCCTTCCACGAACAGAGCTTAAACGGATCAAGGATGAGATGATTGACAAGTATCTGCCAAACAAAGAGGATTAGCCTATGGCACGATTAAATGTAAAACCAACTCGGATGGAGCTTAATATTCTCAAAGAGCGCCTCAAGACAGCAACCCGGGGGCACAAGTTGCTCAAGGATAAGCGGGATGAACTCATGCGCCGTTTTATTGAAGCAGTGCGTGAGAATAATCGTCTGCGCCAAAAGGTGGAGGCAGCGCTGGTGGGCAATATGCAAGATTTCGTGATGGCCAAGTCTTTAGAGAGCGACCTCATGGTAGAAGAAATCTTCGCCGTACCCACTCGAGAAGTGATGCTCCATATCGAGGAAGAAAATGTCATGAGTGTGCGCGTGCCCAAGCTCCATGCCCGTATCGATAATCCATACGGAGATGATGAAGGGGACGTGGTTTATAGCTACCTCGCCTCCAACAGTCAAATGGATAGCACCATCCAAGAAATGGGGGATCTACTCCCAGATTTGCTCAAGTTAGCGGAAATCGAAAAAAGCTGCCAACTTATGGCAGATGAAATCGAGAAAACCCGCCGTCGAGTGAATGGACTTGAGTATGCGACCATCCCAGACCTCAAAGAGACCATCTACTATATCGAAATGAAACTCGAAGAAGCCGAACGCGCCAACCTCGTCAGAATCATGAAGGTAAAATAAGATACAAAGCCGTTAAGCAACTCAAAGGAAAATAGGAAATCCAACGACGAAGCGTCCGCTTCTAGTTGGATTTATCTTTTTCCAAAGAGTTGTAGGCGTGTTCAGTTATAAGATACAAAGCCCGTAAAATGCAAAGTGAAAATAGGGAGCAGGACAGAAGCACTGTTGTATAGAATGCTTCGTTGTCCTGCCCCCACAAGGCTGATTAGGATTTTTCCGAGCTCTTAAAGCGAGAGAAAAATCCAATCAGCTACTGTGCCTTTGAAGTTAGTACTATTACAGTTTGCGTTTTTCACCCAGCTTTTCAGCCGGCCTCAATTACTTAAAAAAGACAAGAACCTCATCGAGGAACCGCTCCTTGATGAGGCTTTTTTACGCCCTCGCCCTCTTCTTCCACCACCCTCTTTTTATGTTACTAGTTTGTAACAATGTGACAAGAAAGACGAAATGTTACAAGAAAAATACAGTTTTGTTAAATAGCCAAAAAGGCCTTTTATTATTTTTAAATTGTGATAAGATAGTATGGTAGTTAATTTGTCCAAGAAAATCTTGAGCAAAAAAACAAAGAAAAAAGAGGATAAAAGATGAAATTAAAAGTTAATACGAAAGCCTTGATCGCTTCAACAGTAGCTCTTGCAGTGATTCCCTTTACAAAAGCCACTGCAGAAACACTTGAAGATTGGGTAGCTCGCTCAGTAGATGAAATCAAACATGATATCCAACAAAGCGGTGAAAACCAACAAACTTATACCATCAAATATGGTGATACATTGAGTTCGATCGCAGAAGCGCTTGGAATCGATGTTCATGTGTTGGCAAACTTGAACAACATCAGCAACATGGATTTGATCTACCCAGGTACTGTTTTGAAAACAACAGTAAATGATCAAAAAGAAGTAACTTCAGTTGAAATCCAAACTCCTCAAGCAGGTACGACAGATGCAACCGTTGCAAGTGCTGACTTGACAACAAACCAAGTGACAGTTGATGACCAAACAGTCGCTGTCAACGATTTGTCTAAACCAGTAAACGAAGATAACAAAGCGGTTCCAGTAGCTCCAGCAGCGGAAGCTCAAGAAGCTCCAGCGGAAGCTCCTGTAGTTGAAGTACCAGCAGCAGAAACACCAGCACAACCGGCTGTTCCAGAAACACCAAGCTACGGTGCTCCAGCTCCCAATGTTGCAACTCAAAACCCAGAAACAGCCTCAGTTTCTGCTCCTGAAGCTCCAGCAACTCAACCAGAAGCTCCTGCTGAAACACCAGCTCCTGCAGACGAAGCTCCGGCAGTAGAAACTGCTGCTGCCCCTGAAGTACAACCAGTAGCATCAACTCCAACAAGCGGAAATACGATTCCAACTGATCCAAACCTTCAACCACAAGCAGAAGCTTTCCGTCAAGAAATCGCTGCAAAATTTGGTATCACAAACATTGGTGGTTACCGTGCAGGTGATCCAGACGATCATGGTAAAGGACTTGCAGTGGACGTAATGGTACCAACCAGTTCACAACTCGGGGATCAAGTTGCCCAATATGCAATTGACAACATGGACCGTGCAGGTATCTCATATGTTATCTGGAAACAACAATTCTACATGCCAGTAGACAACATTTACGGACCAGCTAACACTTGGAACCAAATGCCTGACCGTGGTGGAGATACAGCAAACCACTATGACCACGTGCATATCTCATTTACCGAATAATTCAAACCAGAAACATCGAACTAGGCCTAGAGCCTAGTTCTTTTTTTGTGTGCACAAAAAAGCTGGAAGACGAATCTTCCAGCCGGACAATGGTTATAAAATATGATCGACTTTTTCCACCTGATAAAGGGCAATCGCCATGATAATGGTTAAGACCAGGAGCATGAGGATAGCCGGTGTCCAAGAGTGGAAGAGAGATTTACTGTAGCCGAAGAGGATGGGACCAAAGGCTGCAAAGACGTAGCCACCTGTTTGGGCAAGACCGGAAAGTTGAGCTGTTTTTTCAGGTGTGCTGGATTTCATAGAGAAAGCGACCATGAGGTAAGGGAAAAGCGAACTAACGGAACTTCCAATCAGGGCATTTAATACCAACCAGTAGAAGAAGTTGCTGGTCGGGATTAAGAGCATGGCTACCCCCAGAATCCCTGCTCCGACAACAATCGTAAGCATCAAGCGTCGATTGCGATCGGATAACCGTGTGGTCAAACTTGGGATCGTCAGGGAGAATGGGAGACTGATCAGGGTGAACACGGAGGCCAGTAGTCCAGATTCAACCTTTGAAAGGCCAGCTTGAACAGCCATGGTCGGAAGCCAAGTCATACTTGTGTAAAAAAGCAGTGACTGCAAGCCCCCAAAAATCATGATAGCCCAGACATATTTATTGGTATACCACTTGCTACTAGATTCTGTAGTAGCCGTCTTTTTTAGATGGTGGTTGTAGTGAAGGTTAGGAATCCAGATGACCAAAGCAAGAGCACACAAGGCTGTCAAGATGTTGACCAAACCTTGCCAAGAAGTGGCTTTGGTGATCGGAACAGCGACAGAAGAGGCGATCGCTGTGGACATCCCCATAGAAGTGATGTACAAAGTGGTCAGAATGCCTAGTTGGCGGGGTCTGTTCGCTTGAATCAGGCTTGGAAGCAGCACATTGAGAAAGGCGATGCCAGCTCCAATCAAGATGGTTCCCAGATAGAGGAAGGGGAGGTTGATAATCCGAATGGTAGATCCGATCGTAATCGCGATCAAAACTAGGAAAAAGAGGCGCTCAATCCCCAACCTTTTAGCAAATTGAATCGCAAAAGGTGAGAAAATGGCAAAGGTGAGAAGTGGCAAGCTAGTCAATAGTCCCAGAGAGCTCACATCCACCCCCAAACCAGCAGCGATGTCAGACAAGACCGTCGGAAGCGTAGTAAATGGTGTTCGTAAAACAATCCCAAGCATAATGATGCCCGGGATGAATAGCGTAGAATGTGTTTTTTTCATAAATCCTCCTCAGACAAAAATTCTCTTCATTATAACATAGATCGAGCATAAATTGGAGTATTAGTACAAATGAAGGGTAAGGACCGTAGTTCTCACTAGCGTTCGAACTGCATCAACGTACCTAAGTTCACTAACGTTGCTAAAGGAATAAGGACCGTAGTTCTCACTGTCGTTCGAACTGCGTCAATGTACCTAAGCTCACTAACGTTCGCTAAGGGAATAAGGACCGTAGTTCTCACTGTCGTTCGAACTGCGTCAACGTACCTAAGTTCGTCTACGCCCCTATTGGACTTGACTCACTAAGGTACGTAGAAAAAGCCACCGGTTTTGGTGGCTCTTATAGGGAGATTATTATGAAAAAGTTTAGGATTTTCTATCAAACAAAGTTAGGAGGTCTTTATTTGATGGTTTTATTATAAGGCGGTTTGCTTAAAGAAAACTTAAGAAAAGACGCTGTTTATAAGAATCGGTCTTAGGTCTGAGATATCTTTATTCACTGAAGAAATCAATGCCGGTTTTGTTGAGTTCATTGACTCGCAACATGAATTTTGTTTTGATTTGAACAAGCGGGCTTCCGAAATTTTCGAGTGCAATCAAACCTTCCAAGGCTTTTAGGACCTGCTTGGCACGGTAAACCCCTTCCTTGTCATTTAAGCCAAGGAGGGCATAGACCTGCATAAATTCTAACTGCATGGAAATACTGGTGTTTAAAATCGGTTTGCGCTTGCGAAGCTGGTTAATCGATTGAAGAAAATTCAGAGCTTCTAAGTAGAGTTCTTTTTTAATAAGATAGTTGGCTAGGTTTAAAAGTAAAGAGGCCAATGCATTGGCAGAGTAGGCAGAATAACTGCTTTCAAAAAGTTCCAAGGATTCCTTTCGAATCTTAGCGACGACTTCATAGGGCAAGACAGATAAAAGGGCAATGGTGAAGTCTTGCTCAATTTCATTTTGATAGGCAAAAGGCACTTCTTGAGCGATTCGTTGAATCGACACAGGTGCGTCTTCCAGGTGGATTTCTTTTCCCATCGCGTTATTGACATTGATTTCAAGCGAGCTCAAATAGAGTTGCCAGAGCTCTTTGTTCTCCTCGGCAACAGGCGATTTTTCATGTTTTAAGCGCTCAATGATGGACAGAAAATCCATATTTTCTTGATTGATATGTTTCATCAAAATGGGGCTGAAATTTTGAATGGTTAAGCCAGGATAATGGGACAAAAAGGTGTCCCAATCCACCCCCATAGACAGCAAGAGGCGAGAGAAGGTCTCGATGGTTACCCCCTTTTGAGAACGCTCAAATTGGCTGAGGAACTGGGGAGAGACAATATCTGCAGCGACTTCTTTTAGAGAAAGACCGCGTGCTTCACGAATCTTACGAAATGTTGGACCAAATGGCGAAGATGAGGACATAGGGGAACTTCCTTTCAATTAGCATACCATTAGTATACCTCAAAAAGGGATGGAATTAAACTCAGAGTTTAATTTTTGACAAAAAAACTAGAAATTCTTCGATTTTTAAGAAAAATGAAACTATAGTTTACATGGCCCTTTTTTAGGGAGGGATTTTTGATAAAATAAGGTCAATTCTAGAAGATACGCTTATAACAAAAGGAGATTTACAATGACGACACAAGAAATTTTACAGCTATTAGATGAAAAGCGCGTGCTAACAGCCCCTGCAGCAGTTGCTTGGGATGAAGTTCAACGGCAACAAAACCGTTTAAATAAAGCAGCGAAGAGACTCAATGGGCCAATCACGGTCACACTGGCCCTCAATCTTCTTTTTGCCTTTACGATTTTTCTGTTAGAACAAAGTCACCTCATGCACGGCTTTCTACTGATGCTCGGATTGATGGGTGGGTTGATTGCGATCAAATATTTTGTATTTGTAGCCCCAGCCAAGCAAGCTCTTGTCAATGCCCAGGCCCTTTATAACCAGGAAATCAGCCAACCAGCCTACCAACAAGGGATGCAAGGTTTCCCGCAAAAATTTTACAATTACCACGACCTCTTCCGACTATATAATTTAATCGCAGAAGGCCGTGCCTCTACTTTGCCAGAAGCCTATAATCTGCTTGAAATGCAACAATTCCAAGAAACACAAGTCAACCTGCAAGAGGAAGCCAATGCCCTACAAGCCGATATCGCACGTAGCTCAAGAGTCAGCGCCGTTGCTAATGTAGTCACTGCTTACAATACTTATCGCATCCACAAAGATATGTAATGTCAAAAAGATAAAAGATGAAAAAACCTCCCGAGAGTCATGATCGAAAATCAGAGCTCCCGTGGAGGTTATTTTGTTGTCCTGTAAAAAGTAGTTCCGAACGGCATCCATGTACTTAAGTTCGCTAACGTATTAAGGATCGTAGTTCTCACTATCGTTCGAACTGCGTCAACGTACCTAAACTCGCTGATGCTCGTAAAGGTACGTAGAAAAAGCCACCGGTTTTGGTGGCTCTTATAGGGAGATTATTATGAAAAAGTTTAGGATTTTCTATCAAACAAAGTTAGGAGGTCTTCATTTGATGGTTTTATTATAAGGCTGATTTCTTAAAGAAAACTTAAGAAAAGACGCTGTTTATAAGAATCGGTCTTAGGTCTGATATTTTTTTACAACAGAAACTATTTAGATTTTTTTCTAAATAGAGTTGACAAACCCATCCGAAAGTACTAGAATCTATTTAGAAAGATTTCTAAATAGATTAGAGGAGATAGAGAATGAATTTTGCGCAAACATTTAAAGCTTTATCGAATCCGATAAGAAGAAGTATCTTAGAACTGCTAAAGGCGGGGAAATTATCTGCTGGTGATATCGCTGGCCACTTTGATGTAGCAGGAGCGACCATTTCCCATCATTTAAGCCTCCTCAAGCAGGCAGATTTAATTCGAGAGGAAAAAGAGAAGAATTTTATCTACTATGAACTCAATACTTCTGTCTTGGAGGATTTAATGGTCTGGCTCGTTGATTTGAAAGGAGACTCTACTGATGAAAACGAATAAAAAACTATTGCTATTAACTTCTATGGTGATACTTTTCCCCATGCTTTGGGGGCTGATGATTTGGTCGCAATTGCCTAACCAAATCCCGATTCACTTCAATTTTGCTGGCCAGGCCAATAACTTCCAATCGAAACCCCTGGTTGTGTTTGGTCTTCCTATTTTCGATCTCATGGTGCATCTGTTTATGATCTTTATGATCGGTCGCGATTCTAAGAATAGCGCTATGAATGAAAAAATGATCAGAGCGATTTACTGGTTGACCCCAATCGTTTCCTTAAGTACCTCCTATCTCATCTATAGCAAGGCGCTAGGATCTACTACCAATCCATCAGTTTTTGTTTCGGTTCTGCTGGGTCTCATCTTTGTAATCATGGGCAATTACATGCCTAAGCTAAAAGTGAATCACACGGTTGGAATCCGTCTGCCTTGGACCTTACAGAGTGAAGATAACTGGCACAAAACCCATCGCTTGGCAGGGAAGTTGTGGGTCCTCGGAGGGTTGATCCTTCTACTTGAAGCAGGACTTCAATTCGCACTTTCTTATGTTTTGGTGCTGGGCATCCTCGCCATTGTGGTTATCCCTATGGTGTACTCATATCAATTAAGCCGGAAAAATCGTTAGAATGAAAAACAACCAGAGAAGAAGCAGTCGTGAACGGTTTCTTTTCCGGTTGTTTTTCGATTTTGGATAGGAGAACAGAAAACTTGCATTCACAGCCAGAGTGATCCACCATTTAAAATTGATATATAAGACTGAAGATATGATAAAACTAACGAAGAGAGCTAACAGAATGTATATTACCATTAAGAATTACTTTTCAAAGGAGTCATTTCTCAGAGTTGTAGTATGTATGATTATTTCAATGGATATTTTTCTTCTAAGTATATTAAAAAATGTGAGAAAAAGCTATAAATATCAGTATATGGTATAATAATTTGGAGGAATTTAATTTTGGAGAAATTAGAATGAAGACATGGATGAAATTAGTCTTTCTATCATTGATAGCAGTAGTGTTGGTCGCTTGTGAAGGGTTACATATTAAAATTAAAGGGATAAAAATGACGGAAGAGTTGAAAACGGATTCTGTATGGATTGATGTCCATCATGGGGAAAAAGTTACTTTGAATCCATATGATGCAGTTACCGCTGTGTATCATTTTGATGGGAAAGGGAATGTGGTAGCTTATTTGGGACTGGATATAGATCTTGGTGAATTTAGTGGGAAGAATGACAAACAGATACTCGAAATTGCAAAAAAAGCTCATGAACGTAATTTTTATCGCCAAAAACAACAGCTCAGGGAAAGGATGGAAGTTCAATTAGAATCAATGAAGAAGGAAGGTATACAGCTATCGTGGGACGCGAAAAACTCCGCTGACGTGAGAGAAAAATTGAAACGCTTAGATGAAACAATCAAAGATGTACAAAAACAGTTTGATGCAGTCGTTGCATCAAACTATAAGGAACCAAAGGCAAGGGTAGTGAACTACACTTTTGGGACATATGATCGAGATGAGTATAGCAAAAATCAAATGCAGATGGTTTTAACATTTGCCGTACAACAGCTTGCCAAAGACTCAATGTCCTATCAAGTAGAAAAAACTCAAAAGATATTGAGAGAAGGTTTCTTCTCAAAGAGTGCAGAGGAAGTAAAAGATTCTTATTATGTGGGATTAACTGAGGCTGATTCAGAAAACGATGTTCCAGGAGATTATCATGATTTTATGATTTCTGTGAGAAAAGGTCATAGTGGTATTGACTTAAAATAGATAAGATATAAAAATCAGGTTTTCTATAGGAAGAAGATCGAATCAAAAAATATGCTGCTAATAAAATTAATGGACTGTTAGATAGATACGTAGCGTATGACTATAGTTATCAATTTGAGATAGAATATATATGGAAAAATGAAACTAAAGACTTTAAACTTTTGATTTCAGGTTCAGATAAGAGGTTCGAATATTTTAAAGTTTTCGTGAGTGATAAAAGCCCTATCTTTAGAGATTTCCTATATTATTAAATATAAAGTTGTATAATAATATATAATTTTAGTAGCGTTCATATCATTAAATGCAAATATCATGGAAAGACAATATTTTCCCAACTTAATTTTTGGAAAAAGCCAGAGCTTGAATTGAAATAGAGTGCAATATACTGCATTTGGCAAAAAGAAAAAAGTCGTTGAAATTGATTTTCAACGACTTTTTAAACTCAATTATTTAACTTCTGTAAACACAACGTGTTTGCGAAGTTTTGGTGAGTATTTCTTCAATTGAAGACGGTCTGGAGTGTTACGTTTGTTTTTAGAAGTAAGGTACAAGCGTTCACCAGATTCTTTGTGTTCAAGTGTAATATTTACGCGCATGGTATCTCCCTTCTATTATTCAGCTGATGCAGCTTTAGCGATCTTACGTCCTTTGTAGTATCCTTTAAGTGATACACGGTGTGAACGTGAGTAATCTCCAGTTGCTTCGTCAAAGTTTACAGATGGAGCTGTTACTTTGTAGTGCGTACGACGTTTGTTTTTCTTCGCTTTTGATGTGCGACGTGCAGGTACTGCCATTTCGTTTTTCTCCTTTTAAGATATAAATTCAATTAGGTTTGATTTTCATCAACTGTAACAGTATAACAAAACTTTTTTGTAAAGTAAAGTTACTTGACAAAAAAATTGAAATTTTTGGAAAAACTTGCTCCTCCCCAGTTGATCTCAAAGTTTGGATCTGCCTTTGGGCCTACTTTTATGCTATAATGGTAAAAAATGAAACGAGAGGAATGACATGACAGAATTAGACAAACGCCATCGTAGTAGTGTCTATGATAGCATGGTAAAATCTCCCAACCGTGCCATGCTTCGCGCGACGGGAATGACCGATGAAAGTTTTGAAAAGCCAATTGTCGGAGTGATTTCGACATGGGCGGAAAATACCCCTTGTAACATCCACCTTCATGATTTTGGAAAATTGGCCAAAGAAGGTGTGAAAGATGCAGGTGCTTGGCCGGTCCAATTTGGCACCATTACGGTTGCGGACGGGATCGCTATGGGGACACCAGGGATGCGCTTCTCCCTAACATCTCGCGATATCATTGCGGATTCTATCGAAGCAGCTATGGGCGGTCACAACGTGGATGCTTTTGTAGCCATCGGGGGCTGTGATAAGAACATGCCTGGTTCCATGATTGCCATTGCCAATATGGATATCCCTGCGATCTTCGCTTATGGTGGGACCATTGCTCCTGGTAATCTTAACGGCAAGGATATCGACTTGGTTTCTGTTTTCGAAGGAATCGGGAAATGGAACCACGGTGATATGACTGCTGAAGAAGTGAAGCAACTGGAATGTAATGCATGCCCTGGCCCTGGTGGCTGTGGTGGTATGTATACGGCCAACACCATGGCGACAGCGATCGAGGTCCTTGGGATGAGCTTGCCAGGTTCCTCTTCTCACCCTGCTGAATCAGCTGATAAAAAAGCCGATATCGAAGAAGCAGGTCGTGCTGTTGTCAAGATGTTGGAAATGGGACTGAAACCATCTGACATCTTAACTCGTGAAGCCTTTGAAGATGCGATTACCGTGACCATGGCCCTGGGTGGTTCAACCAATGCGACCCTTCACTTGCTTGCGATCGCTCACGCTGCTAACGTGGACTTGACGCTGGAAGATTTCAATGATTTCCAAGAGCGTGTGCCTCACTTGGCTGACTTGAAACCTTCAGGGAAATATGTCTTCCAAGACCTTTATAATGTTGGTGGTGTGCCAGCTGTCATGAAATACCTTCTTAAGAATGGTTTCCTTCATGGGGATCGCATCACCTGTACTGGTAAAACGGTAGCTGAGAACTTGGAAGCCTTCGCTGATTTGACACCAGGTCAAAAAGTCATCATGCCACTTGAAAATCCGAAACGTGCCGATGGTCCATTGATCATCCTGAAAGGGAACTTGGCTCCTGAAGGAGCGGTTGCCAAAGTATCAGGTGTGAAGGTCCGTAACATCACGGGCCCTGCAAAGGTCTTTGACTCAGAAGAGGCTGCCATTGAAGCCGTTCTTTCGGATGAAATTGTGGATGGCGACGTTGTTGTTGTCCGCTTCGTAGGTCCTAAAGGTGGTCCTGGTATGCCGGAAATGCTGTCCTTGTCATCTATGATCGTTGGGAAAGGCCAAGGGGACAAGGTGGCCCTCTTGACAGACGGACGCTTCTCAGGTGGTACTTACGGTCTCGTTGTCGGACACATCGCACCTGAAGCTCAGGTTGGTGGGCCAATTGCCTATCTCCACACAGGGGATCTGGTAACAGTTGACCAAGATACCAAAGAAATCACCATGCATGTCTCAGATGAAGAGTTAGCAAAACGCAAGGCGGAGACAACCTTGCCACCACTTTATAGCCGTGGGGTTCTGGGTAAATACGCCCATATCGTTTCTTCAGCATCACGTGGTGCCGTGACAGACTTCTGGAACATGGAACAGTCTGGTAAACAATAATTGCAAGGACGACTTTGTACAAAGAGAGAGTGGGACAGAAATCGGTAATTCGTTAGAATTCGATTTCGTCGTCCCACCTCCGCACAGTTGAGTAGGGCTGTAAAAGCTGATGAAATCAGC
>JAGZKI010000032.1 GCA_018365265.1 Streptococcus parasanguinis
ACCAATTTATCCAAGAATTCGTACATACGTTCACCACGAAGGGTAACTTTTGCACCGATCGCAACACCTTCACGAAGACGGAAGCCGGCGATTGATTTTTTAGCCTTAGTGATCAATGGTTTTTGACCTGAGATCAAAGCAAGCTCTTCAGCAGCTTTTTCAAGGTTTTTAGCATTTGATACTGCATCACCAACACCCATGTTCAAAACGATTTTGTCAACTTTTGGCACAGCCATAACTGATGAATAGTTGAACTGTTCAGTCAATGATGGTACTACTTCATTAAGGTATTTTTCTTTTAAACGATTAGCCATTATACTTCTCCTTTCCTTCGTGATTAGTCAAGCACTTCGCCTGATTTTTTGTTGTAGCGAACTTTTTTGCCGTCTACAAATTTGTAGCCAACACGTCCAGCAACACCGTTTTTGTCCAAAACTTGAACGTTAGAAGCATGGATTGGAGCTTCTTTTTCAACGATCGCACCTTGAGGGTTTTCGTTATTTGGACGTTGGTGTTTCTTGATGATGTTTACACCTTCTACAACAACTTTATTTACTTTTGGAAGAGCAGTAAGAACAACAGCTTCTACACCTTTGTCTTTACCAGCGATAACGCGAACTTTGTCGCCTTTTTTTACAAACATTTTATTCTCCTTTTATTCTTACGCCCGATGGGCACCCTGGCTATGCCAGGGGACTGTGTTTGTTTTTTTATTGATTAAAGTACTTCTGGAGCAAGTGACACGATCTTCATGAAACCACCGTCACGCAATTCACGTGCAACTGGGCCAAAGATCCGAGTTCCGCGAGGAGTTTTGTCGTCACGGATGATTACTGCTGCATTTTCGTCGAATTTGATGTATGAACCATCTTTACGACGAGCACCTGATTTAGTACGAACGATAACAGCTTTTACAACGTCACCTTTCTTAACCGCACCACCAGGAGTAGCTTGTTTTACTGATGCAACGATTACATCACCGATGCTCGCGAATTTACGTTTTGAACCACCAAGAACTTTGATTGTCAAGATTTCGCGTGCGCCACTGTTATCAGCGACTTTCAAACGAGTTTCTGTTTGAATCATTTACGTTTTCTCCTTTCAGGTATGATTAGATGATGACCGCTTCTTCAACGACTTCTACAAGACGGAAGCGTTTTGTAGCTGAAAGCGGACGAGTTTCCATGATACGAACGATATCGCCTTCTTTAGCAACATTGTTTTCATCATGAGCTTTGTATTTTTTAGAATAGTTGATACGTTTACCATAGACTGGGTGGTTACGTTTAGTTTCAACTACAACTGTGATTGTTTTGTCCATTTTGTCAGACACAACGCGTCCAACAAGAACTTTACGATTATTGCGTTCCATTGAAATTCTCCTTCCCTAGTCTATTATTTAGCTTCTGATTGAACAGTTTTGATACGAGCGATTTGTTTTTTCACTTCTTTCAAACGTCCAGTTTGTTCCAATTGACCAGCAGCTGCTTGGAAACGAAGTTCAAACAATTCTTTCTTCAATTCATTTTCACGCTTCGCGAGTTCTTCTTGAGAAAGACCACGAAGTTCTTTAACAAATTCTTTTACTTCTGTAAGTTTCATGACCTCTCCTTATTCTGCTTCACGTTTCACAAATTTAGTTTTAACTGGCAATTTGTGGCTAGCAAGACGAAGTGCTTCGCGCGCAATCTCTTCAGATACACCAGCGATTTCGAACATCACTTTACCACGTTTAACTGGTGCTACCCAACCTTCAGGAGCCCCTTTACCAGATCCCATACGTACCCCGATAGCTTTAGCGGTGTATGATTTGTGTGGGAAAATCTTAATCCAAACTTTACCACCACGTTTCATGTAACGAGTCATGGCGATACGAGCAGCTTCGATTTGACGGTTTGTGATCCAGTGGCTAGTTGTAGCTTGAAGACCGTATTCACCGAATGCTACTTCTTTTCCACCTTTTGCTTCACCGCGCATTTTACCACGGAATTCGCGACGGTGTTTTACACGTTTAGGTACTAACATTGGTTATTTACCTCCTTTAGCGTCTTTACGAGCTGGAAGAACTTCACCACGGTAGATCCATACTTTAACACCAAGTTTACCGTAAGTAGTGTCTGCTTCTTCCCAAGCGTAATCGATATCAGCGCGAAGTGTGTGGAGTGGAACAGTTCCTTCAGAGTATCCTTCTGCACGGGCAATATCTGCACCGTTCAAACGACCTGATACTTGAGTTTTGATTCCTTTAGCTCCAGCACGCATAGCACGTTGGATTGCTTGTTTTTGTGCACGACGGAAAGCAACACGTTGTTCCAATTGACGAGCGATTCCTTCACCAACAAGGTGAGCGTCCAAGTCAGGACGTTTGATCTCAATGATGTTGATGTGTACTTGTTTACCAGTCAATTTGTTAAGAGCTGCACGAAGTGCATCAACGTTTGCTCCACCTTTACCAATAACCATACCTGGTTTAGCAGTGTGAAGAGAAACGTTAACTTTGTTTACTGCGCGTTCGATTTCAATAGTTGAAACGGCTGCGTCAGCCAATTCTTTTTGAATGAATTTACGGATTGCAAGATCTTCATGAAGGTAATCCGCGTATTCTTTTTCAGCATACCATTTGGCATCCCAATCACGGATGATACCAACACGCATACCAATTGGATGTACTTTTTGACCCACGAGTTTACCTCCTTATTTTTCTGCAACAGCTACTGTGATGTGAGCTGTACGTTTGTTGATTGGTGAAGCTGAACCTTTCGCACGTGGACGGAAACGTTTCATTGTTGGTCCTTCGTTTGCGAATGCTTCAGATACTACCAAGTTAGCTTTTTCTAAACCAAAGTTGTTTTCAGCGTTTGCTACTGCTGAGTTCAACACTTTAAGGATGATCCCTGCAGCTTTGTTTGGTGTGAATGTCAAAATAGCGATGGCATCGGCTACGCTTTTACCACGGATGTTGTCAAGAACAAGACGTGATTTACGAGGTGAAACACGCACTGTACGAGCCATTGCTTTAGCTGAAGTAATTTCTGCCATTTATGTTCTCCTTATTTTCTACGTGTCTTCTTGTCGTCTGCCGCGTGACCTTTGTAAGTACGAGTTGGTGCAAATTCACCAAGCTTGTGACCTACCATGTCTTCTTGGATGTAAACAGGCACATGTTTACGTCCATCATAAACTGCGATAGTGTATCCGATGAAACTTGGGAAGATCGTTGAACGACGTGACCAAGTTTTAATTACTTTTTTCTTTTCGTCGTTTGCTTGAGCTTCAACTTTTTTCATCAAATGCTCATCGACGAAAGGTCCTTTTTTAAGACTACGTCCCATTTTGTAATTTTCTCCTTTAAAATTTAGTACCACAGCGGCTTGCGCTGCTATGCAGCGCTACCGAGCTGGCGGAAAGTGTAAGCTAGTTGCTTATGATTATTTTTGGTTGCGACGACGAACGATAAGTTTGTCAGATTTCGCTTTCTTGTTACGAGTTTTAAGACCAAGCGCAGGTTTACCCCAAGGAGTAGATGGCGCTTTACGTCCAACTGGTGCTTTACCTTCACCACCACCGTGTGGGTGATCATTCGGGTTCATTACAGAACCACGAACTGTAGGGCGAACACCTTTCCAGCGGTTACGTCCCGCTTTACCAAGGTTTACAAGTCCATGTTGTTCGTTTCCGACAACACCAACTGTAGCACGGCAAGTTCCAAGAATCATACGAACTTCGCCTGATTGAAGACGAACAAGTACATATTTACCTTCAGAACCCAATACTTGAGCAGAAGCTCCAGCAGCACGTACCAATTCTCCACCTTTACCAGGTTTCAATTCGATGTTGTGGATCAAAGTACCAACTGGGATGTTAGCAAGTGGAAGAGCGTTTCCGACTTTGATATCTGCTTCTGGTCCTGATACGATACGTTGACCTACTTCAAGACCTTTAGGGGCGATGATGTAAGCTTTCACACCGTCAGTGTAGTGTACAAGCGCGATGTTAGCTGAGCGGTTTGGATCGTATTCGATCGTTTTAACGACTGCTTCAACTCCATCTTTGTTACGTTTGAAATCGATCAAACGGTAATGACGTTTGTGTCCACCACCTTGGTGACGAACAGTGATACGACCGTTGTTGTTACGACCTGCTTTGTTTTTAAGAGAAACAAGCAAAGTTTTCTCAGGTGTGTTTGTTGTGATTTCAGCGAAATCCAAAGAAGTCATATTACGGCGACCGTTTGTTGTTGGTTTATAAACACGAATTCCCACGATATTTCCTCCTTAGATTATTCAGCTTCAGTAGCAAACAACTCGATTGCTTTAGAATCAGCTGCAAGCGTGATGATAGCTTTTTTAGTTTTTGAAGTAAAACCAGTGTAACGTCCAACGCGTTTTGCTTTAGGTTTTACGTTTACAGTGTTCACATTCGCAACTTTTACACCTTCAAACGCAGCTTCAACAGCTTGTTTGATCAAAAGTTTGTGAGCGCGAGTGTCAACTTCAAATACATATTTGCCTGCTTCAAGTTGAGCCATTGACTTTTCAGTGATAACAGGTTTTTTGATAACATCATACAAATTCATTATGCAAGAACCTCCTCGATTTTAGAGATAGCTGCTTGAGTAACAAGAAGTTTGTCACTATTTGCGATGTCAAGAACACTTGCAGTTGTAGCAGTCGCAACTTTCACGTTTGGAAGGTTACGAGCTGAAAGAGCTGCGAATTCATTTCCTTCTTCAAGAATAACAAGGACTTTAGAATCGATGCTCAAAGCTGCAAGAACTTTTGCAAATTCAGCAGTTTTTGGAGCTGTAAATTCAAGAGAATCAACGGCTACAAATTTGTTTTCAGCAACTTTTTCTGAGTAAACAGATTTAAGTGCAAGGCGACGAACTTTTTGAGGAAGTTTGTACGCATAGCTACGTGGAGTTGGTCCGAAGACAATTCCACCACCACGCCATTGTGGAGAGCGGATAGAACCTTGACGAGCACGTCCAGTTCCTTTTTGACGCCATGGTTTGCGTCCGCCACCTGAAACGGCTGAACGGTTTTTAACTGCGTGAGTTCCTTGACGAAGGCTAGCACGTTGGCTGATGATCACATCAAATACAACTGCTTGGTTTGGTTCGATACCAAAGATCGCATCGTTAAGAACAACTTCGCCCGCTTGTTTACCAGTTTGGTCGAATAATGTTACATTTGCCATTTTGACTGTATTCCCCTTTCCTTATTATTTACCAGCTTTAACTGCTGACTTGATAGTGATAAGAGATTTCTTAGCACCTGGTACGTTACCTTTGATAAGGATAACGTTCTTTTCTGGAACAACTTGTACAACTTCAAGGTTTTGAATTGTTACACGATCGCCACCCATGCGTCCTGCAAGGTTTTTACCTTTGAATACGCGGTTAGGTGCAACAGGTCCCATAGAACCTGGACGACGGTGGTAACGAGAACCGTGAGCCATTGGTCCACGTGATTGTCCGTGGCGTTTGATAACACCTTGGAAACCTTTACCTTTAGAAGTACCAGTTACATCAACAATGTCTCCAGCTTCGAAAGTGTCAACTGTGATTTCAGCACCAACTTCCAAGCCTTCAACGTTTTTGAATTCACGAATGAAGCGCTTAGGAGCCGTGTTAGCTTTTGCTACATGTCCTTTAGCAGGTTTGTTGCTCAATACTTCGCGTTTGTCATCGAAACCAACTTGGATAGCGTTGTAACCATCTGTTTCAACAGTTTTAACTTGAAGAACAACGTTTGGAGTTGCTTCGATAACTGTTACAGGGATCAATTCGCCAGCTTCAGTGAAGATTTGAGTCATTCCCACTTTTTTCCCTAAGATTCCTTTTGTCATGAGAAAATAGTTCCTTTTCTATAGTTTTTTATTCAAAAAGTTTTTAACGAGCGTTTTTCATGCTCTTGATCAAGCTTTAGATTAAAGTTTGATTTCTACGTTTACACCACTTGGAAGATCCAACTTCATCAAAGCGTCAACTGTTTTTTGAGTTGGGTTGATGATATCGATCAAACGTTTGTGTGTACGCATTTCGAATTGTTCGCGAGAATCTTTGTATTTGTGAGTCGCACGAATGATTGTGTAGAGGCTACGTTCAGTTGGAAGTGGGATTGGACCCGCAACTTGTGCACCTGTACGAGTAGCTGATTCTACGATTTTTGCAGCCGCTGTGTCAAGTGTACGGTGTTCGTACGCTTTCAAACGGATACGGATTTTTTTGTTTGCCATCTTTTTCTCCTTTTCGTCTATTTAAGATAATAGGCTAGCTCCACAAGAAAACCGACGCGCGTTGCGTGGCAATGCAACCGAGCGTGTCGCAACCTCTTGCATCAAAGCTAATAGCTGTTTTTCACAGCACCATAGTAGTTTAACACAAACAAAGGCCCAATGCAAGGGATTTGAGAAGATTTTTTTCGTTTTTTTGATGAAAGTGTTTTCGAAAGAAATAGAGTGCTAAAAAAGTTGCTATTATATAGGAAAAAGGGAGCGAGACAGAACAAATTTATATCCAATTTGTTCGTCGTCTCGCCCCCGCACAGTTGATTAGGTTATCTTTGGAGCTTAACAAGCGAACAAAGATACCAATCAACTACTGCGTCTAGCAGTTATTCCTATTATTCTCAGATGGATGTAGTCTTTTTTCTTCCTATTTATCTATTTCTAGAAATTCCGTCCTGATTTGTTATAGCCATATTTTTCGACGAAATGCTCACGGAATTCTAAGAGATTGTTATCCATGATGGCTTGACGGACCTGTTTCATGAGGTTGATCAAGAAATAGAGGTTGTGGTAGCTAGTCAAGCGAATGCCGAAGGTCTCATCTGCCTTGAGGAGGTGGCGAAGATAAGCTCGGGTGTAATTCTTACAAGTGTAGCAATCACATTCGGGATCCAGCGGTGTAAAGTCTTCTGCAAATTGCGCATTTTTCACTACTAGGCGTCCTTGACTAGTCATACAGGTACCATTTCGCGCAATCCGCGTCGGCAAGACACAGTCAAACATGTCCACTCCACGAATAACGCCATCAATCAGACTGTCTGGAGCTCCTACTCCCATGAGATAGCGTGGCTTGTTCTCTGGTAAGAGCGGAGTTGTGAAATCAAGCACGGCATTCATCTCTTCATGGCTTTCCCCAACAGCTAAGCCACCGATAGAATAGCCTGGAAAGTCCATGCTGACCAAATCTTGGGCAGACTGACGGCGCAAGTCTTCAAATCCAGCCCCTTGAACAATCCCGAAAAGACCTTGATCATGAGGACGACGGTGAGCCTTCAGGCCACGTTCTGCCCAACGACTGGTCCGTTCGATTGATTTTTTCACATAATCATAGGGCTGATAGAACTGAGGGCATTCATCAAAGGACATCATGATGTCGCTCCCTAGATTGTTTTGGATGGAGATGGCCTTTTCTGGAGAGAGGAACATCTTCGAGCCGTTGAGGTGGTTTTTAAAGGTTACCCCTTCTTCGGTGATGTTGCGGGTATCCGCTAATGAATAGACTTGGAAGCCTCCACTATCTGTCAAAATCGGCTGGTCCCAGTTCATGAACTGGTGCAGTCCTCCTGCTTTTGCGACCAAGTCGTCCCCGGGACGAAGCCAGAGATGGTAGGTGTTGGCCAAGATAATTCCGGAACCCATTTCCTTGAGTTCTTCTGGCGATTGGGTCTTAACGGTTGCCTGAGTCCCTACAGGCATAAACATTGGGGTTGGGAAGGTCCCGTGAGGGGTGATAATTTCTCCCAGACGAGCACCTGTATGCTTTTCTTTTTTGATTAATCGATATTGAATCGGTGAATCTGTCATGGTTACCTCCGTACTGGGAAAAACAGTCCCAGCCTTCTTATTCCTGTCACAGTTTTCCTGTGAGCACCTGTACGATTGTACCAAATTTTACCGGCTCTGTCACGGACTTATGTTATAATAAAAAGTACTACTATGAAGAGAGTGTCATCTATGAACCTTAAACTGATTCGCCTCCGGGCACGTACCATGCAAGTCCAGCAACCGGGCTTAGCTATCCTTTTTGCTCTTCCGGTCCTGTTGACCATTCTTGCTAACTTCCTCTTAAGTGGGCAAGATCTGGTCGATCTACTACCGGATATGACCTTGCAGCAAGCAAGTATCTACATGATCCAGCGGCAACTCTTTCCTTCTGTCGTCTCCTTTGTCATCTCCATTTTAGTGGTCGGTGCGACTTTTAGCTATTTAGATACGATTAATCCCAAGATCGAACACCGAACACGTGTGTTAGATATCTTTAAACAAGATCGCTTTACCTCTGTATTTGCTACCTTGATCTTGAAGCAAGCCGTTCTCTTTTTATGGGGACTCATCCTCTATGTGGGGAGTCTCATCAGCACCTACGCCAGCATTCGTTTTTTGGCGATCTACGATAAGGTGAGCAACCCTAGCACTTTGAGTGCTTCCAGTCCTGAATTCCAATCTCTCATGCAACAAATGCCTCTGATGACTGCTGGTGTCATACTTGGCCTGATTGGCCTCTTCTTTTACCTGCCACAATACTACAGTCTCAGCTTGGTCGAATTGATCCTCTACGAGCAATTACGAGACGGCGACTACAAGGGAGCCTTTGGAGTCCTTCGCCAAAGTCGTGAAACCATGAAAGGGTTCCGCAGCAATCGCTTGGTGCTCGATCTAACCTTGATTGGTTGGTACTTCTTGAATTACTTCACGCGCGATGTCATCGGCTTTTATACCATGCCTTACTTTATTAACTGCCAAATTGCATTTTATGATCAAATCAAGCAGATCAAACAAGGGCCACGCCATTTTACAGGCCATCCAAGCCATGAAGCTAAATAAGAGTAATAATAAAACCCCAGTTTCCTGCTGGGGTTTTCTTCTATAATTTTACTGTCAATTTCTTATCATTTATAAACCGTATAGGGAGTCCCCGAGGATCAGTCGGGTGTGTTCCCGTTTGATACAGCGGTTCATGACGATATCTTCTCGTCCAGCTCCACGAAGAATCTCTTCTGCTTCTTGATTTTCCAGCTCCAATTGTGCCCAAAAAATCTTCGCGTCTGTCTCGATGAAATCACGTGCCACATCTGGTAAAAATTCACTACGACGGTATACATCGACGATATCTACTGGGAAAGGAATTTCCTGTAAGCTAGCGTACACCGTTTCTCCAAGGATCTGGCCACCAGCTGCACGAGGGTTAACGGGAATAATCCGATAGCCCCGCTCTTGCATCTCCTTGCTGACACGATGACTGGTCGTGTCTTCACGGTCAGATAATCCAACTACAGCAATGATCTTGCTGGTTTCTAAGTAATGTTTGATAACGCCATCACTAGGATTGCGAAATGAATAGGCCATATGAATCTCCTTTTGTATGCGTTTCCTTTCTTTAAATAGTATAACAATACGGAAGGCATTGCAAGTGTTTGTAGTTAAAAGCGGTAGGAAACTGAAAAGTTTCCTACCGCTTTCTGTTTTGAACAAACTTAATCTCATTTGGCTTCATACCATGTTTTGCCTTCGTTCTCATCAGCTTCCAGTGGTACTGCAAGTTCAATAGCGGATTCCATGGTCTCTTTGACAAGTTCTTTGATCGCTGCCAGTTCATCACTTGGTACTTGCAGAACGATTTCATCGTGCACCTGAAGAAGCATCTTGGTCTTGTATGCTCCTCTTTCTAGCGCTTGATCCAAGTGGATCATGGCAATTTTCAAGATATCTGCTGCAGATCCTTGGATTGGTGAGTTGATAGCCGTCCGCTCCGCAAAGCCTCGAACATTGAAGTTGCGAGAATTGATATCTGGAATCTCCCGACGACGCTTGAAGAGGGTTTCTACATAGCCCTTATCACGCGCTTCCCGTACCACTCTCTCCATATAGTCCTTGATACCAGGGTAGCGTTCGAAGTAAGTCTCAATGTAGGCCTTGGCTTCTTTTCGACTGATCCCTAGGTTGTTAGACAGTCCAAAGTCGGAAATTCCATAAACCACACCGAAGTTTACTGCTTTTGCATTCCGCCGGTCGTTCGGCGTCACATCTTCTGGTTTTTCAATATTGAAAACTCGCATAGCAGTCGATGTATGGATATCTGCCCCATGTTTAAAGGCGTCAATCAAATGCTCATCTCCCGAAATATGGGCCAAGACGCGCAGTTCGATCTGTGAATAGTCCGAACTCAGCAAGACACTGTTTTCCTCTTCTGGGACAAAGGCTTTACGAATGAGACGACCTTGTTCCAAACGCACAGGAATGTTTTGCAGGTTGGGATCCACACTGGACAAACGGCCTGTCTGCGTCAAATCCTGTACATAGCGGGTATGGATCTTCCCATCTTCCAAAATCCAATCTTGAAGACCGATGACATAGGTCGACTGGATCTTAGCAATTTGGCGGTATTCAAGAATCTTAGACACGATCGGTGCGATAGGAGCTAGGCGTTCCAAGACATCAACGGCTGTGGAATAGCCGGTTTTGGTCTTCTTAGTATATTCAAGAGGGAGTTCCAATTTTTCAAAGAGGATGACGCCCAATTGTTTTGGAGAATTGATGTTAAACTCTTCGCCTGCCAGCTCGTAAATTTCTTGAGTCAAGCGTTCCAAGACCACTTCGTTTTCCACCTGCATATCTTCTAGGGTCTGGCGCTCTACCTTGATCCCCGCGATTTCCATCTTGGCCAAAACAGCTGCTAGCGGTTGCTCCATATCATAGAGTAAATCTAGTTGGTCATGGGCTTGCAACTGCTCCATCATAGGCTCTTCGGTATCCAGTAGAACAGCGACTTTCCGTGCCAAATGCTCTAATAGGACCGCCTTTTCTGGGATAGCTTTTTTGGCTCCCTTGCCATAAACGACTTCATCCAGCGGCAGCGCAATCTGACTATAGAGACTCGCAATGGTTGAAATCTCATTGTCCTCTACGGTCGACAAGAGATACTTGGCCAATCGACTGTCAAACGCGGGATTTTGAAGGGTAATGCCCAAGTGGCTGAGCAAGACCTTGGCCCGCTTGAAGTCATAGACCTTGAGGGGCGTTTTTTCGAGAAATTCTTTGAAAATCGGTGTTTGTAAAAGACCAGTATCTGTACTCGCGTAGAGCTGACCTTTGGTCCCCCATGCGAAACCGATGATGGATTCCGTATGGTAATTGTCCCCAAAAATCTCAAAATGGAAGAAACTATCTTCCGTGAGCATATCTGAAGCGACTTGCTCGACTTCTGTATAGTCAATGGCTACAGGAGCCGCTTCTTCTCCACTAAGATCCAAGGCCTGACGGAGTTGCTTGAAGCCCATCTCCTCATAAAACTTGGCAAGATTTTCTAGATGAGGTCCCGAATAAGTGATATCGTCCAGCCCAATTTCAATAGGCGCATTGGTATCGATGGTTGCGAGAGTCTTAGACAGATAGGCCTGCTCCTTGTCGTTGATGAGGTTTTCCTTCATCTTAGAAGCCTTCATCTCGTCGATATGCTCGTAAATGCCATCGAGAGAACCGTACTCTAGGAGTAGTTTGATCCCGGTCTTTTCTCCGATCTTAGTAACACCTGGGATATTATCCGACTTATCTCCCATCAAGGCCTTGAGGTCGATAAATTGCTCTGGTGTCAGCCCCATCTTTTCTTTGAGGTAGGCTGGAGTGAATTCTTCAAACTCTGCTACCCCTTTTTTGGAGATTTCAACCACCGTATTGTCATCCGTCAGTTGGATCAAATCCTTGTCCCCAGAGACAATGGTCACATCAAAGGGCACCGAGGTAGTTTCTGCCATCTTATCCAGCGTTCCAATAATATCATCCGCTTCATACTGGGCCAGCTCATAATGGCGGATTCCCAAATGATCCAGTTGCTCACGAATGAAAGGAAACTGCTCGCGGAACTCATCTGGAGTTTTTGCACGGCCCCCTTTGTAGTCGGCATACATCTCCGTCCGAAAAGTCGTCTTTCCTGCATCAAAAGCAACGAGGACATGGGTCGGTTGGATGCGCTCCAATAGATGGCTCAACATGAGGTTAAAGCCATAAACCGCATTGGTATGCAAACCATTGGCATTTTTGAAGCGATCAATTTGATGATAGAGTGCGAAAAAGGCACGAAAAGCGACGGAAGACCCGTCGATGAGTAGTAATTTGTTCTTTTTTTCCATAGGCCTATTATACCACGAATCACAAGGTCTCTGGTACATAAAAACTCTACCCTTTCGGGTAGAGCCTTCTTTAGGAGTTTCTTATGAAAAATGAAGAGAAGTGTTTATTCGCCGTAACAAGAACCTTGTTGTGGCAATTTCTTAAAGCGTTTTGGATAATTAACTGAGATTTTCATTTTCTGTACCTCATTTCTTATTGGATGAGTACAGTATACAAGAGAAACCTAAACGATTCCTTATAGAAAGCTTCAAGAAAACTAAAAGCTGAGGCGCAAAACACGCGGTTGTTTTTTCCTACAAGCTGGTAACTGAAGATGGAGCCCTGTCTCATCTTGGCTCCAAGAAAGGGGCTGGCTTTCTCCAAGGAGCTCTAGCTTTTGAATGCGCGCATGAAGAATTCTCGGTTGTTTGAGATCATAGGCGAGAGACGGCAAGGTCAGCTCTTCCGTCCTTCCACTTGGTTCCAGCTGGATGGCATAAAGAAAACCATCACGCATGGTATAGCGGAAATCTTGGCTGGTATAGAGTGGCGCTTCTCCATCTGAGAAGGAACCTTCCTGGGCCTCGGTCGGTCCGTCTGATGACACACGCCAAGGCCGACTCTGATAAATGGCTTCTCCATTTACCGCCAGCCAGTCCCCGATCTCTGTGAGGATGTCTTGGTCTTGCTCAGGAATAGTGCCATCTGCCTTGGGTCCAATATTGAGCAGAAGATTGCCATTTTTTGCCACAACATCAACTAAATTTTGTAGCAATTCCTTACTGGTCTTGTAGGCTAGATCCTGGGTATAGCACCAAGAATTACGGGCAATCGCGGTATCCATTTGCCACGGAAAGGCTTGCGTCTCTCCGTATCCTCCCCGCTCCATCTCAACGATTCCTGAACCGAAAGGGAGGGCATCCTGTTTGTAACAAACAGCCACCTTGCGATCCTCTTGTGCTGCTAGATTGTAATAATAAGCCAAAAAGCGCATCAAGTAGGGACGGAAACTCTCATGCTGGATCCACCAGTCAAAATATAGGAGCTCTGGTTGGTAGTCCCGCACCAGTTCACAGGTTCGCAAAAGCCAATCTTCCAAGAATTCTTTGCTTGGATAAGGCTTGGAAGTCAGATCAAAATGATCCTTGGGCTCTGGCTCCGCTGGCCAATAAAGACTGTCTCTTGGGACTTCTTGCGGAATGTCACTAGTGAATTCCTTGCCATGTGAAAAGAAAAACTGGTGTTCTGCCCGGTGAGAGGACGTACAGAAGTGCAGGCCACGTTTTTCTGCTTCCTTCCTCAGCTCTCCTAAGACATCTCGTCTCGGCCCCATTTCTAAGCTATTATAAGGCGAGAGAGTAGAGGCATACATCTGAAAACCATCGTGGTGCTCCGCAACTGGAAAAAGATACTGGGCTCCCGCTTTTTGAAAGAGATCCAGCCAAGATGCCGGATCAAAGCGATCGGCTGTAAAAAGAGGAATGAGATCCTTGTAGCCAAAGCTGGCCTGGTCTCCAAAATGCTCTCGATGATAGTCATAACAAGGATTCCCTTGGATATACATATTTCGCGAATACCATTCCGAACCAAAGGCAGGTACACTGTAGACGCCCCAGTGGATAAAGATCCCAAACTTGGCATCCCGATACCAATCCGGACAGACTTGATGGCTAAGAGAGTCCCAGCTTGGTTCAAAAGGACCTGACTGGACAACTTGATCAATCTCTTCAAGGCTTATCATTCTCTTCTCCTCTTTTCTTATTACTATCTCTATTGTAACGAGAAACCCTCGTTTGTAAAGACAAACGAGGGGAATGTTTAAAATAGTAGACAAAGAGCTTGATCTAGGAGAATCAAGCTGATGATGAATGAAATGAAGCTTCTAGCCCTTCACTGCTTGAGAAATAAAACGAGCGATGGCGTCTGTCTCCCCTTGGTGGAGAGCCTTAACGATTTTGGACCCCACAATAACCCCATCTGAGACCTTGTTGAAACGGTGAACATCCTCCATGCTGGAAACTCCAAAACCTGTTAAAACAGGAATGGACGCTATTTCGTGTAATTGGGCCAAGTGGTGATCCAAATCGTCTCGATAGCTCCCAGCTTTCCCCGTCACCCCATTGACAGCAACGGCATAGATAAATCCTTCTGCATCTTGGATCAATTTCTTCTGGCGCTCGATTCCTGTGGTTAAGCTCACTAGCGGTACCAAGGCGATATCTTTATCCGTTAATAGAGGCTCTACCAGATCCGCATGCTCATGAGGAAGATCGGGAATAATCACTCCTTTGACCGCTGTTCCTTCTACATCTCTAAAGAAGTTTTCAAGCCCATATTGGAACAAGGGGTTGAAATAGGTCATGATGACCAAAGGAACAGCTGTCTCTAAGCGCTGGATCGTTTGCACCAGACCCTCTGTCGTCGTCCCATGGCCTAAACTTCGTAGTCCTGCCTCTTCAATCACAGGGCCATCTGCCACCGGATCCGAAAAAGGAATGCCAACCTCAATAGCTGAGACACCAAGCTCTTCCAAAAATTGGATGGTTTCCTGCAAACCTGCTAAGCCTTTTTCATGATCTCCTGCCATGATATACGGAACAAAGATCCCTTGCTGTTGGTCTTTCAGCTTTTGTAAATGCTCTGTTAAGGTCTTTCCCATCTTACTCTCCTCTCTCTTGTTCTAGGCGGTCTTTGACTTGTACCACATCTTTATCCCCACGACCTGATAAGCAGACGATCATGGATTTTTCAGGCCCCATTTCCTTGGCCAATTTCACCGCATAGGCGATAGCATGGCTAGATTCTAGAGCCGGAATGATTCCTTCTACTTTTGAAAGCAACTGAAAGGCTTCTAGGGCTTCTTGGTCTGTCACAGGCACATAGGTTGCCCGCTTGATGTCATGGAAATAAGAATGCTCTGGCCCAATCCCTGGATAATCGAGACCTGCTGAAATCGAGAAGGCTTCTAAAATCTGTCCATGGGCATCCTGTAAAACATCCATCAAGGCACCGTGAAGGACTCCCGGACGCCCCTTGGTCAAGGTTGCTGCATGCTGGTCTGTATCCACTCCAAGGCCAGCAGCCTCTGCCCCATACATGGCAACAGAGGTATCCTCAACAAAAGGATAAAAGAGCCCAATGGCGTTCGATCCGCCTCCTACACAGGCTAGGACTGCATCTGGCAGCGCACCACCATTTTGCTCTGCAAATTGGCGTTTGGCTTCTCGACCGATGACACTTTGAAAATCACGGACAATTTCTGGGAATGGATGAGGTCCTAGAGCAGATCCCATAATATAGTGGGTATCCTCTACGTTTGCTACCCAGGCTCTAAGGGCAGCATTGACTGCATCCTTGAGAACACGCGATCCATCTGTTACCGATTGAACCTTGGCGCCCAACAACTCCATCCTAAAGACATTAAGAGCTTGGCGTTTGACATCTTCTTCCCCCATGTAGATGGTACATTCCATATCAAATAAAGCAGCAGCTGTTGCTGTTGCAACACCGTGCTGTCCGGCCCCTGTTTCTGCGATGATCTTCTTTTTACCCATCCGGTGTGCCAATAAAACCTGTCCTAGGGCATTATTAATTTTATGAGCCCCTGTGTGGTTGAGGTCTTCTCTTTTAAGAAAGATCTTGGCTCCACCGACGTACTTGGTAAGATTTTTAGCATAATAGAGCGGTGTTTCCCGACCGACATATTGTTTCAGAAGCTGATCCAATTCTGCTTGAAAAGAAGGATCTGCTTGACTTTCTCTATAGGCTTCTTCTAATTCTAAAACTGCTGTCATCAAGGTTTCAGGGACAAATCGTCCCCCAAACCGCCCGTAAAATCCGTTTTTATCTGGTTGTTTATATGCCATGCTTGACCCTTTCTATAAATCGTTTTATCTTTTCTTGATCTTTTATTCCATTTGTCTCGACCCCACTGGATACATCCACCGCATAAGGATGAAAGAAGCGAATAGCATCTGCTACATTATCTACTGTCAAGCCCCCTGCAATAAAGAAGGGCTTTGTGAAATTTTGGGTTTCGAGTTCTTGCCAGTTAAAAGTCTGCCCACTTCCTGCTACAGGAGCATCAAAGAGCAGATAATCAGCACTGGTCTCAGGAAGAGCTGCATCTTTCCCCACTTGAACAGCGCGAATCGTTTGTCGGGGAAGGTCTTGCAAGATGGTTTCATCTATCGGCCCATGCACTTGTATCAAATCCAAGCCCACAACTTGGCAAGCTTGCTCCACTTCTTCTCTTTGTGGCGATACAAAAACACCGACTTTTTGAACCCCCTTTGGAATGCCTGTAGCCAACTCCCGGGCTTGCTCCAGCGTCACTTGCCGTTTGCTTGGTGCAAAGACAAAACCAATGTAGTCCGCACCAGCTTCAACAGCTGTCTGGACAGCTTCTGGAGTGGACAGTCCGCAAATTTTAACCTTTGTCAATCTGCAACTCCTTTACTTTTTCAGCCACATTGTCTGCCTTCATGAGGGCTGTCCCAACGAGAATGCCACTAAAATAAGGAGCCAGCATGCGCGCATCTGCTGCTGTGAAAATAGCAGACTCAGAGATGTAAACCGGTTCTTGTTCAAAATTGGTCGCCAATTCAAGGCTAGTATGAAGATCTGTCTCAAAGGTCACCAAGTTGCGATTATTGACCCCGATGATCTGAGCCCCAATCCGGTGAGCCACCGCTAGTTCTGTCAGATTATGGGTCTCCACCAAGACCTCCAGGCCAAGATGGGTCGCAAACTCATAGAGCTCTTTCAGACGAACCTCTGGTAAGGCTGCAACTATCAACAAGATCACGGTCGCCCCTGCGTTTCGCGCCCGAATTATTTGCTTTTCATCCACAATGAAATCTTTGTTGAGGGTGGGAATACGTACTTGACTAGATATTTCCCGGAGATACTCGATACTGCCCTTGAAAAACACTTCATCAGTCAAGACAGAAATCATCACGGCCCCATTTTCTTCATAAGTCTTAGCCTGCGCGACGATATCCACATCAACATGAATATCTCCCAGACTCGGGCTGGCCTTTTTCACTTCCGCAATGACCTGAAGATTTTCTGGATGACTCTTTAGGTAATCATACAAGCGGTAGGTCTCGCGCAAAGGTTGGAGTTCCTCTTCTTTCATCGCAGCCACTTCACGCGCCTTTTCCTTTAGAATCTTTGGCAAGAATTCTTGACTCATTTTTGATACTCCTGTAATAATCTCAATTTCTCAAGGGCGGCCCCACTGGCAATCACTTCACGTGCCAAGGCAATCCCCTCTTTGATAGAATCTACCTTGCCATTGGCATAAAAACCAAGGCCTGCATTTAAGACCGTCACCTCTAAGAAGGGACTCGCTTCATTCTTCAAGACACTGAGCAAAATTTCTGCATTGCGTTTGGCGTCTCCACCTCGTACTTGATCAATTTCAATGCGCTCCATTCCGATATCTTCTGGTTGAAAACTGGATAAAGTAACCTGTCCATCTTCCAGAATAGCGAGCTGGGTTTCTCCATCAAGGCCTGCCTCGTCCAAACCTTGTGGACCACTCACCACCACTGCGCGTTTCCTTCCCAAATTCTTTAGAATCTCTGCCGTACTTTCTAGCATGTCAGGACGACTGGTTCCCAATAGCTGGGTTTCTAGAGGAATCGGATTGATGAGAGGACCGGTCAAATTCATCACTGTCGGAACCCCTAGTGCCAAGCGAGCGGGCATAATATAGCGCATGCCAGGATGCAGTTTTTTAGCAAATAGGAAGACAATTCCCGCCTTTTCAAACACTCGTCCCAAGTCTTCTGGACCCAAATCAAGGTTAATCCCTAGCGCTTCTAGCACATCCGCAGAACCAGATTTAGAAGAGATCGAACGATTTCCGTGTTTCGCCATCTTGATGCCACCACCAGCAAGGACGAAGGCAGCTGTTGTTGAAATGTTGAAACTATAAGAACGATCGCCCCCCGTTCCACAATTGTCCATCGCTCCTTGAACTTCTGTAGGAATAGCGACTGCATAGGCCTGCATCACTTTTGCAATAGCCGTCCGCTCTTCAACCGTTTCCCCCTTCATTTTGAGACCTAGAAGAAGGGCCGTCACCTGTGCTTCTGAAGCACGACCAGCAACGACTTCCTCCATAGCAACTTCTAACTCTGCACCGCTAAGATCCATTCCTTCTGCTACTTTTGCAAGCACTTGTTTCATCTTCCGCTCCTTGACTAGTTTGACAAAATTTTCGATGGTCTTGAGCCCATCTGGCGTTCCGATACTTTCTGGATGGTATTGAAAACCATAAATCGGTAAGCTACGATGTTGAATCCCCATAATCGCTTGGTCATCCGTCGTCCGAGAGGTAATGACAAAATCCTCTGGCATGTCTTCAATCGTCAACGAATGGTAACGCATGACTGGGACCTCTTTTGCAACACCCGCGTATAGCGGAGAGGGAGCTTCTAGCTGGATCTGGCTTTGTTTGCCATGCATGACCTGTGGTGCCAATCCCAAGCGCCCTCCAAAAACTTCCGCAATCGCTTGATGCCCCAAGCAAATCCCCAAGATTGGTTTGATCCCTGCGAAATCTCGGATCATCTCCTCCATCTTGCCCGCATCCTTTGGCCAACCTGGACCTGGAGAAAAGACCAAGGCATCTGCTTCTTGGGCAACTTGGTACAAGTCCGGATCATCATTTCGAAGCACCTGGACCTCATCAAATTTTCCGATATACTGTGCTAAATTGTAGGTAAATGAATCGTAATTATCGACTAATAAAATCATCCTTCTTCTCCAATCCTTGTCATCGATTTTGCCTTATTGACGGTTTCTTGGTATTCATTTTCAGCGATCGAATCATAAACGATTCCTGCTCCAGCCTGCACATAAGCCTTCTTATTTTTGAGAATCATGGTTCGAATCGCAATAGCAAAATCGAGATCCCCCGTCACAGAGAGATAGCCAATAGCACCTGCATAGACCCCGCGTTTCTCTTTTTCGGCCTCATAGATTCGCTTCATGGATCGAATCTTGGGAGCACCCGAAACGGTCCCCGCTGGAAGGGTTGCCTTCAGAGCCTCAATGGAGGCTAGTCCAGGAAGTAAATGCCCCTTGACCACACTCGTCAGGTGCATGACATAACGGAAGAATTCCACTTCCATATATTTGGTCACTTCAACCGACCCATTTTGAGCGATACGACCAATATCGTTTCGCCCTAGATCCACCAACATCCGGTGTTCTGCGACTTCTTTTGGATCCCCTGCCAAATCAGCTGCCAATTGCCGATCAGCCTCTTCATCAATCCCTCTGGGACGTGTGCCAGCAATGGGATTGGTTGTCACCACTCGGTCCTTGACCGACACCAGGCTTTCTGGACTGGCCCCGATAATTTGGTACTCCCCAAAATCATAAAAGTAGAGATAATTCGAAGGGTTGGTCACGCGCAAATTGCGGTAATAATCCAATGGTTTACCTGAAAAATCAGCTGAAAAACGTTGACTGAGCACGCATTGAAACATATCTCCTTTTCGAATATAGTCCCGCGCTAGGGCTACCATTTCTTCAAACTCTTTTTGCTCCAAATGATTGTGGAAATGAAGCGCATGCAGATTCTTGTCCTGAAACTCTTCTTTTGCAGGTCTTGCCAATTGTGCTAATACTTGCTCCAAGCTCGACGCTTGCTCTGCTTCACTTCGCCCACTATAGAGGTTCTCTTCCACCACATAGACCTTTTCCTTTTTGTGATCAAAAATCACATAGCTTTCATATAAGAAAAAGTGGAGATCAGGTGTGCCGATCGTATCTTCAGGAATGGAACCAATGTTCTCATAGAGACCAATCAAGTCATAGCCGACAAATCCAATCGCCCCACCGTTAAAAGGGAGTTCTTCGGAAGTTTTCGTTTTGACCGTGATGCGGTTCAAAAAGTCCAAAGGATCCTCTTCAACAATTTGATCATTGTAATAGAGAATGCCATGTTCAAACTTGACTTCACTGACTGGCCGATAGGCTACAATTGAAAAACGCGCATTCTCTTTTTCACGAGGGATCGACTCCAAGATCATTTTATGGGGCGCATCCAAACGCATATAAGCCAAAATTGGACTCAACACATCAGCAGATAAAACTTTTTTCATATCAGAAACCTCTCTTTTAGAACTCTTTTATTCTAAGGAATTCAGCTGGCCCCTGCTTCGCTTGCTAAGGCGAGCAAGGGTATCCCATCGCTCAATTCTCGCTTTGGGATCTATGTGCCTAAGCTCGCTTTGCTTGCTAAGGCACATAGAAAAGCCCTCACACAAAAACTGTGTGAGGGCGTAATGTCCGCGGTGCCACCTCTTTTATAGGGAAAAATAGCTGGTCTTTCCCTACATCTCTATCTCCTCTATCAAGGAGTTGCACGGTAAGGGGTGCCAACCGAATTCACATGGGTTAGAATTCATTGATCATAACAGTCCAATTTTCATCAGTCGCTATTGCTTGTTCACAATTCCCACAAGCTCCCTGAAAATAGCCGACTCATTACTTTTCTGTTGCTACCATTATAACCCTTTTTCTTAGAAAGTCAATAAAATTTTTAGTCTTTTTTTATACTTTTTTCTACACTTATTTAATAAAATCAGCTTAAAGAGCCCTAGTGGCCCGTCCTTTTTATCCTAAAAAGAGAATACTCAACAAAGCCAAAATTGCAGGACCACCTTGGGTCAAGATAATCTTTTTATTGGCTGTCATCGCACCGTAGGTAGCAGCTCCAATAATAAAGAGAACAAAAATTGTAACAACTTCACTATTTTTAGAGACAAACAATCCATACAAGAGGAAGGCACCAATCAAGGCATTGTATATTCCTTGATTCTTAAATAAAGAGGTCACAGATGGGCGAGCGAGTTCTTCTTTATCCATGTTGAAAACCCGACTTGTGGTATCAGATGTGGTTCTGATGCTCTCCAAATAAAAAATATATAGATGCTCCAGTGCAGCAAGACTCGCTAAAATAATCGTCAGTAATGACATCGTAGATTCTCCTTTTTATTCAACTGTTATTTGTTCAATGCCAGATACTAATTTGTCCAGCAGGTAAGAAAATTGCTCTTGTTCTTGAGCAGTCAAAATCCGACTCATCTGTTCTTTCACCGCCACATGATGGCGAGGGGGATGTTTGACCAAACGATTATAGGCCGTATCCGTCAAATGAATTAAGATTTCCCGCTGATTCTTTGGATTTCGACTCCGATGGACAAATCCTTCCTTTTCTAATATTTTGAAATGTCGGGTTAAAGCCGCTGGATCAATCTGCAAGCGCTCCTGAACCGCGATCTGATTGCAAGGCGCTTGTTCTAACAAATCCTGCAAGATTTGGTAACGTGTTAAGCTAATCCCTAGGCGCTTTTCAAATAACTGTGTAGTTGATTGATCTGCCAAGCGTAGTTGGTAGAGCAAATCATTTATTTCTGCCATGTCCCTTCCTCTATTCATTTTTGATAAATCAATAATTGACTAATCAATTATAAAGCATTTCATATCCTCTGGCAAGAAAAAGAGCTTGCACTATTCTTTCACACAAAAAAAGCCGCCTGATTGGGCGACTCTTAGGGAGATTATTATGAAAAAGAAAAGTTTTAGGATTTTTCTAAACAAAGTTAGGAGGTCTTTGTTTATGCTTCTATTATAGCGGACATTTCTTAAAGAAAGCTTACGACTTTATTTCAAAATGAAAACAAATTCTTTACAGATTCTTTTCAGCGTTTAAAATACCTGGGATATCTAGTAAGGTGTTCATCTGATGATTGCCTTGATAGTCAGACGTCAAGAAATTGATACTATGAATCTGGCTATTTCTTGCAAAGTCAATATCCAGGCTCCGATCCCCAATATAGTAGGTATTTTCTGGCTCCAACCCGTACTTCTCCATCAGATACCTAGCAGCTTCTGGGTCAGGCTTGCGGGCAAAACCACTTTGACTGGTCAAAATCTCTGTAAAAAAAGATTCCAAGCCCAAGTCCCGCAGGATGACAAAGGCATTTTCTCCCTTATGGGTATAGACAAACTGCTCAATTCCAGCTTCTTGTCCCCAGGATAGGACATCACGCGCCCCATCCATCAGAAGGACCTGGGCATTTTTCTCCGCTAGACTTTCAGCTCGGCGACGATTCAAGTCAGTTACATCCAGATGATACTCCTCCGCCACGGCTACTAAAAGATCTTGAACCGAATGCTTCAAGATGTAGTCTTTAATGCTAGCTCGGTCAAAGGGAAGCTGATAAGTTGCATAGGTCTCCTCAAGACCTGCCAGAATAGCATCATAGGAATCTAGCAAGGTCCCATCCAAATCCCAAATAAAGGCTTGTTTTGTCATTTTTTCTTCTCTCCTACTTTTCGTCTATATAGCTGACTCAAAAATAGCCAACGAAAGCCATTGTCGAGCAGTGTCCCCGTCCAGACCCCTGGAAGGCCAAAGCCAAGGGTTACTCCAAGCAGATAACCGGCTCCAATTCGAATGACCCACATACCAATCGTCGTTGCATAAAATGGAAGTTTCCCATTTCCCAAGCCTTGCCAAACAGCTGTATAGATGACCGTTCCTGCTGTAAACGGCGTTCCTAACAAAGAAAAGAGGACAACCGATAGGCTAGCTTCGACTGCTTTTGTATCTTGTGTGTAGAGATGGGTCAGAAGGGTGCCCCCAAAAAAGATTCCCAAGGCAATGGGTAACATGAACACGAAGGACAACCAGTAAGACTGCTTTCGAAGGCGGGCAATCTGCTCAAGATCACCTTCACCCAGGCTCCGTGCCACGAGCATAACCGTCGCTGTGGCCACTCCAAACACCGGCATGTAGTTGAACTGGGTCAAGGTCTCTCCGATGGCATTTCCTGCGACTGCCTCGGTCCCAAAAGCAACCACGATCGCAATGATCACCACATCTCCGGCCCGCATCATCAGCCGCTCCCCGGCAGCTGGAAGTGCTAAGTTCAAGAGCTTACGATCCAATCCCCAACGAAGGGGTGCAAAAGGTAGCTGGACCTTTTGCCACAAGAGGATGACGCCCACCAGACGGGCCAGCACCGTCCCCAAAGCTGCGCCGACAATGCCCCAGCCAAAAAGGAAAATGGCCACAGAGGAGAATAGAGCATTCAAAACATTGGTCAACAGGCTCACATACATAGGAAGACGTGGATTGTTGGCCACCCGAACCAAGGAGCCCAAGGTCGTCATCAAGCCTAAGAGAACAATGGTCCCGCCGACCAAGGAAAGGTAAATCCCCCCGCTTTCGGCTACTGCAGCTTCAGTCCCCAACAGCGAAATCATCTGGCGTCCAAATAACAGCGATGCTCCTCCTAAGAGAGCACTCAACAGTAAGGTCACCTTCAGTGACTCTGTCGCATGGTAGGCAATGTTTTCTTGATTTTTTTCACCCAAGCTTTTGGACATGACACTGGCAACTGCCGCACCCAGTGCCAAAAAGATGGCTTGATAGATGGTGATGATATTCCCTGCGACGGAAACACCTGAAATGGCAATCAAGCCCAGGTGAGCCACTAAATAAGAGTCCACCATGCCCATCAGCATTTGTAAGAAATTTTCACCCATGGCAGGAAGGGCGATATTTAAGATTTTTTTGTATGAATTCATGCGTATATAAAAGAGCCAAACGGCTCTTTTGATCTTTCTAATAGGGAGAATTAAAGTCCCAAGTAGTCTTCTACGGCTGCTTGCATGTCTTTGACTGCCACGCTTGTACGATGGCGAACCGGTGCAGTTTCAAGGCCGTCTACAGCCGGTGGCACAGGAACACCTGAGAGTGTGTGTAATTTAGCCAAGGCTTCGAAATCGCCTAGACCTGTCTCGCCTGTCACCGCTTCTACTGCCACAACAGGGAATTTGTAAGGACTTGCTGTAGAGGCAATGACTGTTTTAGCAGCATCCCCTGTTTGGGTCCGGTATTTTTGATAAACGGCTGATGCTACGGCTGTATGAGGGTCTTCGATGTAATCAGACGCTTCATAGACCCGCTTGATCTCTGCAGCAGTTTCTGCTTCATCTGCGTATGCAGCCGCAAACAAATCTAAGATGTCTGCATCAAAGTTGGACAATTGATACTGACCTGTAGCAACGAGGCTTCCCATCAATTCTTTGGTCTTTGTGGCATCATTGCCTACCAAGTGGAAAATCAAGCGTTCCAAGTTTGAAGAGACCAAAATATCCATCGATGGACTGGTGGTCACCTTGAACTCACGCTTCTTATCATAGACATGTGTTTTGAAGAAGTCTGTCAAGACATTGTTTTCATTTGACGCACAGATCAATTTTCCAACTGGAAGACCGATTTGTTTGGCATAGAAAGCTGCTAAGATATTTCCAAAGTTTCCTGTTGGGACGGTAAAGTTGACTTTTTCTCCCGCTGTGATTTGGCCTGTCTTCACCAATTGCGCATAGGCGTATACGTAATAGACAACCTGAGGCACCAAACGGCCAATGTTCATAGAGTTGGCTGATGAGAATTGCATCTTGTTGGCTGCTAATTTTTCACGAAGCGCCACATCATTGAACATGTGTTTGACATTGGTTTGGGCATCGTCAAAGTTTCCATCGATCGCGATGACATGGGTATTGTCCCCCGTTTGAGTCGTCATTTGCAATTCTTGCACCTTGCTGACACCATCTTTTGGATAAAAGACAATAATCTCTGTTCCTGGAACATCGGCAAAACCTGCCATGGCAGCTTTTCCTGTATCTCCAGAAGTCGCCGTCAAGATGACAATTTTATTTTCCAAACCGTGCTTTTTAGCTGCTGTTGTCATAAAGTAAGGCAAGATCGACAAAGCCATATCTTTAAAGGCAATAGTGGAGCCGTGGAAGAGTTCCAAATTGTATTGCCCATCGAGTTTGACAAGAGGAGCAATAGCTGGGGTATCAAACTTGCTGTCATAAGCATGAGAAATACAGTAGTCCAACTCTTCTGCTGTAAAGTCGTCCAAAAAGGCTGACAAAACAAGCTTGGCCACTTCTTGGTAAGAAGCGTCTTTGAGGGTATCAAAATCCAGCTCTACTTGAGGATAAGAGACTGGAGTAAACAAACCGCCATCTGTCGCCAATCCTTGAAGGATGGCTTGACTAGCTGTTACAGTATTTTTTTCATCTCGTGTTGATTGATAAACTAATGTCATGACTGTTTTATTCCTTTACTAGTAGTCTTCTCATTATATCATAAATGTCAGAAAATTTAACGGCTTTTCGCCAAATCTTGGCAAAGGTCGGCAAACAGAAGCTAGATAAAAGAGAGCAGGCGCAACGACTTTGCTCCTACTCCCATGCGAATCTCTTTTACAGGTATCTGAAAGATTTGATCAAGCCAATCCCAACTCTGCCAAAACAGATGGGAAGTCTTTCTTCAAGTTTTCAAGAGCTACCGTTACTTCTTGACGAGTTTGGTTATTTTTCACAGTAACTTGACCGCTCTCAACTTCACTACTTCCTAAGGTAATCAAGGCTTTGGCCGCAAAGACATCTGCTGACTTAAATTGTGCCTTGAGCTTGCGTCCAAGGTAGTCACGTTCTGCCTTGAAACCTTGGATTCGAAGGGCCTGAACCAAGCTAAGCGCTGCTTCATTGACTTCATCTCCTAGGACAGCGATATAGGCATCTAGGCCTGTTTCGATCGGTAATTCAATGCCTTTCTTTTCAAGAACGAGAAGGATCCGTTCCACACCGATACCAAATCCAAAACCAGCTGTCGCAGGGCCACCGAAGTATTCAACCAAACCATCATAGCGACCACCCGCACAGACTGTCAATTCATTGCCTTCAATTTCTGTAATGAACTCAAAAATCGTGTGGTTGTAGTAATCCAAGCCACGCACCATATTGGTATCGATGACATAGGCTACCCCCAAGTCTTCTAACATCCGACGAACCGTATCAAAATGCGCTTGGCTTTCTTCATCTAGATAGTCTAGGATGGAAGGAGCCTGTTCAACCGCGGCCTTGTCTTCTTTTTCTTTTGAATCCAAAACACGAAGCGGATTTTCTTCTAAGCGACGTTGGCTGTCCTTAGACAATTGATCCTTCATTGGCAAGAGGTAATCAATCAAGGCTTGGCGATAAGCCTGACGACTAGCAGGGCTTCCCAAGGTGTTCAAGTGCAAGGTCACATTATCAATCCCTAGTTCTTTCAGGAATTGCGCTGCCATGGCAATGGTTTCAACATCCGTTGCAGGATTGCTCGATCCAAAGCATTCTACCCCAATTTGGTGGAATTGACGCAAACGACCTGCTTGAGGACGTTCGTAGCGGAACATTGGGCCTATGTAATAGAACTTACTTGGTTTTTGTACCTCAGGCGCAAAGAGTTTATTTTCTACATACGAGCGGACAACAGGAGCTGTTCCTTCTGGACGAAGTGTGATATGACGGTCTCCCTTGTCATAGAAGTCATACATTTCCTTGGTAACGATATCCGTCGTATCCCCTACTGAACGGCTGATGACTTCATAATGTTCGAAGATCGGTGTGCGGATTTCATCATAATTGTATCGCGCAAAGACCTTGCGTGCAAAGCCTTCTACATATTGCCATTTCGCTGAATCGCCAGGAAGGATATCCTGGGTCCCTTTTGGTTTTTGTAATTTCATAGCCTTCATCCTTTGTCTTACTTTTGCCTCTATTTTACCACAAATTCGAAGAGAAATGGAGGCTGGATCGAATTTCCTTCGATCGACATGTTCAAAACTTCTTTCTCTTCTTGCCTTATCAGCCGAATTATGAGAAAATGGAAGCCATACTACACTGAAAGGATCTTGCGATGAGAGAGGATATCAAAATCAATGACCGCGCCCTGGCACTAGAGAAGTCATTAATCGAAAAATTGGAGCTTGTATTTGATACCGATGTTGAGTTAGATGTTTATAATCTGGGACTGATCTACGAGATCCATCTAGATGAAGCCGGCACTTGCAAGGTGGTTATGACCTTTACCGATACGGCTTGTAGCTGTGCTGAGAGCCTTCCGATCGAAATCGTCGCTCGCCTAAAAGAAATCGAGGGGATCGAAGATGTCAAGGTTGAAGTGACTTGGTCACCCGCTTGGAAAATTACACGAATCAGCCGATACGGGCGCATCGCCCTTGGTCTTCCACCACGATAATAAGCATTACCTTTTAAAAAATGCATTCAACTAATGAAGGAAGGCCTCTTTGGAAATCCGATCCACAATAAAAAAACGAGGAACACCAGCTCTGCCATCAGAGTTTGTTCCTCGTTTTTTATAATGTTTAAATCCATTCAAACTTTTTCACTACCAGAATGGACTAAGCCTCGTCAGCTTTTGGTTCTGGAAGGATTTGATACAACACAATTCCAAGAATGGTTGACGTTGCCACACCAGTGATTTGAAGACCACCGAGGTCAATCATCAAACCACCGATCCCTGATACCAAGATCACACTTGCAATCAAGAGATTCTTTTTATTATCAAAATCAATCTTATGTTCAACTAAAATTTTCAAACCACTAGCAGCGATAACCCCAAAGAGGGCAATAGACAAACCTCCCAATACAGGAGTTGGAATGGAGTGCAAGAGTGCTGATAGCTTCCCAATAAAGCTCATGACAACCGCAATCACTGCTGCGCCTGAAATAACGTAAACTGAGTAGACCTTACTAAGGGCCATAACCCCAATGTTTTCCCCATAAGAGGTTACTGGAGGAGCTCCAAAGAATCCAGCAATAATCTGTGCCAATCCATCACCAGTAAGCGTATGGTCAAGCCCTGGATCCTTGAAGTAATCACGCTCAGTCAAACTATTTAAAACCATGAGGTGGCCAAAATGTTCCGTCATGGTCACAAAGGCAATCGGAGCCATGGTCAAAATCGCACTTGGATAGAGCTTAAAGCTATAATCCACAAATGGAATGTCAAAGTTTGGAACTTGAATCCAATGCGCCGCACTTACCTCTGAGAAATTGACAAAACTATGTCCTGTCAGCAAACCAAGAGCCAATGAGAAAATATAGCCCACAATTAATCCAAGTAAAATTGGGACGACACCGACAATCTTCTTGCCATACATGTTAAAGAGGATAACCGCAAAGAGGGTCACCATCGAAATCAATAGAGCATAACCACTATAGCTTTTATTTAAGGTTGTCGCATCAGTGACTGCATTCGCCGCAAGACTCAAACCAATTACCATGATAATGGGACCAACCACGATTGGTGGAAGGACCTTATTAATCCAGTCTTTACCCGCATGCTTAACAATCAGAGCTACAAACAAGTAGACCAAACCACCCGCCATGGCACCTTGGGCAACTGCTGCGATTCCATCTGTCTTCATCAACATCTGCATAGCAGCAATATAAGCAAAACTAGACCCCATATAAGCAGGAATCTTATACTTGGTCACTGTCAAGTGAGCCAAGGTCCCCAAACCAGATGAGAACAAAGCAATGGCAGGATCAATCCCAACCAAAATCGGCACCAGCACTGTCGCCCCAAACATGGCAAACAAATGCTGGAAAGATAAACCAACCAATAAACCAGGTTTTGGCATATCATTCACATCATATTTAACGTCATTCACGATCGTAAAAACCTCCTAAAATTAAGATGCGACAAGCTATGGCTGAACAAAAACATCTACCTTCGATGAGCAGATTGTAAGCGAGCGCTTCATGCTCCATCATCGGCGATTTCTTTTTTTATCAAACCACTTTTCAATATACAAAAAAATCCCCCACAACAAGGAGATACACAAAATATAGGCTGGTCTTCCCAGGCCTTTCATTTCCATAGCTCCTTGCCTGCCTCTCTGGACAGTATTAAAGGATTGATTCGATTAGTCACAATTATAGCAAATTCTAGACGGATTTACAAGAAAAATGACAGATAATACACTCAAATCTCCCAAAAAGTAATATTCATACGTTTCAGCGACAGGGTCGAAAATAGCCACTTTGAGCCAAAAAAAGAGGCTGGGACAAAAGTCCTAGCCTCTCAATTATTTTTGGATTGTCGAGCAAGACTCAGTGGTTGAGTGGACTCTACTACGCTGATTTCATCAGCTTTTACAGCCCTACTCAACTGTGCGGAGGTGGGACGACGAAATCGAATTCTAACGAATTACCGATTTCTGTCCCA
>JAGZKI010000033.1 GCA_018365265.1 Streptococcus parasanguinis
GAGTGGGACAGAAATCGGTAATTCGTTAGAATTCGATTTCGTCGTCCCACCTCCGCACAGTTGAGTAGGGCTGTAAAAGCTGATGAAATCAGCGTAGTAAAGCCCACTCAACCACTGCGTCTTGCTCGACAATCCAAAAACAATTGAGAGGCTAGGACTTTTGTCCCAGCCTCTTCTACGAGGAAGTAATTTCCTCTATTTTTCTTACTTTTATTAGGCTAATTTGACACAGAAGGCATCCCAAGGAGCTAACTTGCCTGATTCGAGGACTTGTTCTACCTTGGTATTGGCAATGAGAACCTCTTCAACCCCATTAACAAGCGGTAAGTCTTGCTCTTGACTGGAGAGATTTACAACCACCAGATAGGCTTGCTCTCCTTCTACCCGCTTGTAGGCAAAAACCTTGTCTGCTGCGTCCACCAATTCATAATCAGCGGTCACAAGCCAAGGGTACTCTTTTCTCAAAGCAATGAGGGCTTGGTAGGTATAGAAAATAGAATCTGGATCTGCTAGGGCAGCCTCTACATTGATCTCTTTGTAGTTTGGGTTGACCGCAAGCCATGGACGACCTGTTGTAAAGCCAGCTTCTGCTTCATCATTCCACTGCATCGGTGTCCGTGCATTGTCCCGACCAATATGGCGGATTTGGTCCATGATCACTTCGAGCGGAACCCCTTTTTCTAAGGCTTCATGAGCATAGTTGATCGACTCGATATCTTCTACATCCTCAAGGCTCTTAAATGGATAATTGGTCATCCCGATTTCTTCCCCTTGATAGATATAAGGAGTTCCCTTCATCAAGTGAAGCAGAATCGCTAAAGCCTTGGCAGATTTGACACGATAGTTCCCATCATCCCCCCAAGTTGACACAATCCGTGGCAAATCGTGGTTGTTCCAAAAGAGGGAATTCCAGCCTTCCTCTTCTCCTAATTCCGTCTGCCACTTGGTGAAAATTTCCTTCAATTTAGGCACATCCAATTCCTTAGCATAGTGCCATTTTGGTTGACCCGGTTGGTATTGAAGACCAATGTGTTCAAATTGGAAGACCATGGACAATTCTTGATTTTTCGGATTGGAGTATTGCTTGGCAATCTCTGGAGTCGCTCCCCAAGTTTCTCCCACTGTGAGCAGATCCTTATCGCCAAAGGTCGCTTGATTCATTTCCTTCAAGTAAGGATGGAGCATGGGACCATTGCTGATGATTTCCTGATCTGGGATCTTACCGATCATATCGATCACATCCATACGAAAGCCACCAATTCCCTTGTCAATCCAGAAATTCATCATGTCATAGATCTGATGACGGAGCTCCTCGTTTTCCCAGTTAAGGTCTGGTTGCTTCTTACTAAAGTTATGCAGGTAGTATTGACCTGAAGCTTCATCGAACTCCCAAGCAGAGCCACTAAAAGCAGAAATAATACCATTGGGCTCATCGCGCCAAATATAGAAATCCCGCTTTGGACTGTCTGGATTTTCACGCGCCTCGATAAACCAAGCATGCTCATCAGAGGTATGGTTGACCACCAAGTCCATAATGATTTTGATCTTGCGTTTCTGACCTTCTGCGATCAATTCTTCCATATCTTCCATGGTACCAAAGATGGAGGCAATATCCTCGTAATCTGAGATGTCATAGCCGTTATCATCCATGGGACTCTTGTAGACTGGTGAGAGCCAGATGGCTGTAATCCCTAGCTTTTCCAGATAGTCTAGCTTGCTCGTGATCCCCTTGAGATCCCCGATGCCATCGCCATTACTATCCTTGAAACTCTTTGGATAAACTTGGTAAATTACGGCATTATGCCACCATTTTTGTTCCATTTTTTCTTCTCCTTTATGATTGTGAAATCACTTTCATCATACAAAAATAGGGGTGAAATTGCAAGAGTTTACAAGTCTTCTCCTTCTTCACTGGAATAAATCACTTCAAAAAGACGTTGGCGCAAGCCTTCCTCCAAAGGCGTGATGACCTTCATCAACTGTTTCCAATCCTTCGCTCTTGAACAAGCCGCAAATAATTCATTCTTCCTATCATAGGCCAGGTTGGCAGATTTTAAGAGCTCAAACATCCGATCTTCTTTGGCAATCGGATGCGATTGCAGCTCACCCATCGCAATTTCTTGACTTTGATTGTCCACTAAAATAGGGGCTGTCTCAAAGGTATGGAGCAAGAAACGGTGCTGTCTCTTTTCAGGAAGCAAGGCTAGATCACCTGTTAAATCCAGTCTAATCTTTCTTTCATCCCAATCGACTGTTACGCGGGTTTCAACCTTGCTAACTCCTTCTCCTTCGACGAGTACGAAGGAACGATTGTCACCTGGGAAGAGATGCCAGTCCAGCATTTCTGGAAGGTCCACTCCTGTCTGTGGTTGTGCATCCATAGGGATGATGGCTCCCGCACGTGCAAAGACTGGAATATCCTGGCTGGTCCTAAAGACCGTAAGCTTCCCTCTTCCTTCATACTTCCAGTCATGGAAGAAATCATACCAAACGCCGTCTGGGAACCAAACACTCACAGAAGCACTATGAAAGACCGGATCCAGTGCTTCGGTAATCGGTGCCACCATGAGTTCACTGCCAAAGAAATATTGATTTTTCGCTTCATAAGCCTCTTCTTCATTTGGATAGTGGTAATAAAGGGGTTGAACCAAAGGCAGCCCTTCTTCGTGCGTCGCCACATTCATGGTGTAGAGATAAGGCAGTAAGCTATGGCGCAGGCGCAAATACTGCTTCATCAAGCGACAGGTCTCAGACGAGTAAAACCACGGTTCCTTGCTGTTAAAGGCATTACAAGAACTATGAAGACGATTGATCGGGCTAAAAACCCCAAACTGCAACCAACGAAGAGCCAAGTCTTCATCATAGTAGCCCCGCATATGGCCACCGATATCATGACTCCACCAGGTGTAGCCGATATTGGAAGCTGTGCTGGTAAAGTATGGTTGAAAGGCTAGGGATTCCCAAGTCACAATAGTGTCCCCTGAAAAACCAATCGGATACCGATGGCTACCAGGACCCCCATAACGCGATAAGATGAGACCAGCTTGGCCTTTTCGACAATTGTCTAGATGATGATAGTGATTTAACAACCAAAGAGGATCCATCTTGCCATGACTACCTTGCTGCCAATCAATCCACCAAAAGTCCACTCCTTGATCTTCCAAAGGATGGTGGACATCTTCGAAATAAGCTTCGCGAAAGGCTGGACTATAAAAGTCAAAGCTAGCCGCTTCTTCTTTTTCAGTATTCAGTCCCAAGCGTTTTGCGACCATGGGATAAGCATCTTCGAAAGCGCGAATTCCATCTGCCGGATGGACATTTAAGGTCACCTTTAAACCACGCTCATGCAGGCCATTTAAGAAGGCAGCTGGATCAGGAATCAAATCCCGGTTCCAACTATAGCCAGTCCAACCACTTCCAAAGCGAGCAGGAATCGCCGTCTTGTGCCAGTCCATATCGATCACACTGACTGCTAGAGGCACCCCTTCTGCTTTGAAACGATCCATCAAATCTGTATACTCCTGACTGGTATAAGGCCAATAGCGACTCCACCAGTTTCCCAGAGCATAACGTGGCAAGAGTGGGGGCTGTCCTGTCAGATGGTAAAAATCTTTCAAAGCGCCTAGATAATCACGCCCATAACCGAAGAAATACAGATCCACTTCTGGATAGGGCCGTGCTCTAAAGCCGCTTTCGTCATCATACAAGTAGGAAGCGGAATCGTCTAAAAGAGCATAACCGGCCTTGCTCAAGATCCCATCTTGCAACTCCATAGCCCCATCGACCTCGTCAAGCGTCCGACTGGTCCCCTTTAAGGTCTCTGGCTGATCTCCATAATGCCACCGGCTTCCATAGACTGCATACTGACCCTTGAGCTCGATATAAAGCCGATCCGGTGCAAAAGGTCCCTTTTCAAAATGGAGGTGGAGATGCTCTGTATGAAGATCGAGGACCTCTTCTGTCTCTACGACCTCACAGGCAACAGGTCCAAAATCTCGATTTTGTACAACCTGCGTCTGACCATCTTCAAAAACACCATCTTCTGAGTATTCCAAGCGCACCAAAGATTCAGTTAATACGGAGATCCGATAGTTTTCTCCACCTATCACTGGTCCTGCCATTTTTCTGTCCTCCTCTTTTTATGGGGCATCTGACTCGCCCTCTTTTCATCTGCTTCGTTTCGCTAGGTAAGCGCTTACGTTTTTACTATAGCACTCAAAAAAAGGCCTGTCAACACTTGACAGAGACTTTCCTAAAATTTTATAAGATCAACTTCCCCAATTGATCAAGAGATACATGAGACTCGAGCCAAACATATCTGCCAAGGCATGCATGAGGAAAAATGGCAAGAGATTCTTGACGACCTTCTTGTACATGACGTAATAAAAGAGTCCATAAATGACGCCAATCACAAAGGCCCAGAGAAGCCCTTGATAGGTGTGGAAAGAAAAACGGATCAGGGTTGAAAAGGCCAGTGCCTTCCACTTGCTCTTCTCACTCACCGAAGTCATTAAGCCCAAAAAGAAAAATTCTTCATAAAATCCATTGAGCAAACCATAAGCGATTGCCATGGGACTCAGAGCCATGAACTTATGGAGGATCTGCATGGGATCGATAAAGGGCCAAAGACTCGGGCTTAGGTAATTGTATTCACCCGAAACCGTTGAGATCACATCCCCAAAAAGTCCCATCGCTGCAAAGAGCAAAGGCACCCAGATCAAGGTGGACCACTTGAAGCGGATCGGCAATTGTTTAAAATCAAAGCGACGGAGCAGCAAGTAAAGAAGAGCTAGAGCCAGCAAGATCAACTGCAAGGTCATATTGCTGGAATAAGCAGCTCCTTCACTTGCGGTATTGCTACTGCTTGTGGCTACTGCAGTCTGCGCGACTGGCTGAAAACTGGCTAAAAACAGCTGGGTCGAGCGGATAATGAATTGCCCAAAGAGAATGGCCGTCACAATACCAATATCAAACCATTTGAGCTCTTTTAAGGGCTGTTTGGGTCGTATTCTGTTTAAAAATGTCATCTTTCATCCTTCTATTCCCACAATGGAAGTATTTTTGTTTCTCTTACTTTAGCAATCATTGCTTAAAGAAGAGTTAACCTAGAGGAGAAAAAAACGACCTTTCGGCCGTTTCCATTACACCATTAGTCTAACAAATCTTGGATTCTATCCAGATACTGGTTGTCTGTCACTGCCATCACGCGTACCTCAGCCGGCCATACAAAGTCGGGACCAATCTGAATATGAAGCGATTGGTCTTCCGCATCTCGATAGCCGATAATATTGAGATGGTACTCCTCTCTGACCGCCAAGTCTTGAAGGCTTTTACCTACCCAGCTGGCTGGAACCGTGAACTCGGCTACCACCACTGCTTCATCCAACTGGAAAACTTCAATCCCGTGTTGGAAGAGGATCATCTTAGCTAGAGACATGCCTGCTTCTACCTCTGGTAGGATGACCAAATCAGCCCCAATCTTCCCAAGGACTTCCTTGGTCACTTCATTCTTGACCTTGGCAATGACTCGCTCAACACCAAGGGCCTTACAGTGCATGACCGCCAGCACACTGGACTCCAGATTTTCACCTGTTGCGATAACGACTGTGTCGCAGTTCCCAATATCTGCCGCATCCAAGAGGTCCATTTCTGTAATGTCTCCGACAATTCCAGTTGTAATCATGGATTCATACTGGTTGATCACATCTGCGTGATCGTCAATTGCAATGATATCCACATCCTGGTCCTGCAAGGTTTTTAAAACGCTCTGTCCAAAGATTCCTAATCCTAAAATTCCAATGGTCCGATTCGCCATGAGTTTCTCCTATCCGATAATGATGTCTGCCTTGGCATACTGCAAGGTGTCTGCCTTCTTGGCCTTGTAATTGTTCAAGCTGACCATAAGGGTCAAGGGACCGATCCGTCCGATAAACATGAGCACCATGATAATGCCTAGTCCCGCTCCATTTAAGGTTGAGGTGACATTAGCCGTCACTCCGACTGTCGCTAGAGCCGACACCACCTCAAAGACCAGATAAATAAAGCGTTGGCCATCCGGGGTCACCAAACAGATTCCTAACAGACCCAGTAAGAAGGTCAACTGGAAAATCACCGCCGTCCCAAAGGAACGTTGAACAATGTCTGGTGAAATCGTTCGTTTTCCCAAGTTAGTATGCGGTAGCCCCAACAATTCCTTCCGAGCCAGAAGCAAGAGGACCAGGAAGGTGGTGATCTTCATCCCTCCTGCGGTACCACCCGGTGCTCCACCTAGGAACATCTGCAAGAGGTAGATGAAGAGCGTCACTGGCCGGACTGCTGTATAGTCTAAGGAGGCAAAACCAGCTGTCCGCATGCTGACCGTTTGGAAGAAGCTGACTAAAATTTTCTCTCCCAAGGGCAGGGAGCCAATCGTTGCAGGATTATCAAACTCTGTCAAGAGGCTGGTTACTGTCCCAAAGAGAAGGATAGCAGCTGTTAACCAGAGAACCACCTTGGTATGAAAGCGAAGAGTCCGGCGTTCCGATTGGTTGCGGGCCTTGGTGGCTAGGTCAAACCAGACCATAAAGCCCAAGCCCCCAGTAATGATCAGAGCAGACAAGGTCAGATTGACCAACCAATCGGTCTGGAAACTCATCATACTATCGCCCCCAAAATTATCAAAGCCCGCATTACAAAAGGCCGAGACAGCAACAAAGATGGAGTTAAAGATCCCATGGCCCCAGCCAAAGCGAGGAATAAAGCGCGTCATAAGGAGCAAGGCCCCCAGTCCTTCGATGGTAAAGGTGGTAATAAAGATGGAGCGGACAAAACGGGCCAAACTCTGGTTATTGCTAAAACTAAAGCTATCCCGAATGGTCTGCCGATCCTTGTAACTGAGCTTTTGGCGACCTTCCATAAAGAAGAGACCGATAAAGGTCAAAATCCCTAATCCCCCAATCTGGATCAAGAGCATACAAATCAATTGCCCCCAGCCATTATAGGTCGAAGCCACCGACTGGGTAAAAAGCCCCGTCACACAAACCATAGAGACTGCTGTAAAGAGGTGATCGATATAGCCTGCTGTTGAGCTTACTTGCTGGACAAAGGGCAAACTCAGTAAGAGCGAGCCCATCAGGATAACCAAGGCAAAGCTGAGAAAGATCCGCCTTGCCGGAGACAGGCGAGTCAGTTTGGCTCGCCATTGTTTAAAATATGATTTCACTAACATAGCTTCATTGTATCATAAAAAGAGAATAGACCTACAAGTAATGAACCATTTCTAGGCATAATTCTAAGGCCTTCTCGAATGCTTCAGAGCCCCAGTCACGCTGGTCATAATTTTCCAGGTCTGCAAGAGAATCTGCGGTAAAGAGGAGCAAGCCCCAAACCGCCCCACGAAGTTGAGCCACTGCAGCAAGGGAGGCGCACTCCATCTCCACCACACTACACCCTTCTTCGATGCGATAGGCCACCTTGTCAGGTGTCTCCCGATAAAAGCCATCGGTCGACCAGGTCATGACCTCTTGATAAGGAATGGACTCTTGTTTGAGAACTGTTTCAATAGCAGTCAGGGCACGGCCGTCCACCTCTATATAACGGGAGGGCGCCACATAATGGTAACTAGCTCCTTCATCTCGCAAGGCCTTGGTCGGGATTAAAAAAGCATTTTCTTCTATGTCCACCAAGACCCCGCAGCTACCGGCCGATATGATCTTCTTCACTCCATAGCCAATCAACCAATCCATGAATTGGGCGGCAGGGGCAGATCCAACTGGCGCCTGGGCCAAGCAGATCTCCTCTCCTTTGTACTCCATAACATAGACCGGATAGATCTTGGTAGCTGAGACAAAGCTAGCTACTTGTTTGGCTCCAACAGCTTCCGCAAAGCGATCAATCTCATCTTCCAAGAAAGCATAAACACTTTTTTCAGGTAGGTGCAGGTCTAACCCCTCATGGGTCGGCATAATGACTGCCTGCGGGTTGTCATCAAACTCTAAAATAGGAATTTCATGTTTATGGATCATCGTTTCTCCTTTTTGACGGGTATTTCTTTGATGACACGGGCTGGATTTCCTGCAAGGACCACATTGTCTCCGAAAGACTTGGTGACCACTGCTCCTGCGCCAGCGACCACATTGTCACCCAGCGTGACACCAGGAAGGATGGTGACCCCTCCTCCTGCCCAGAAGTTATCTCCTATCGTAATCGGCGCCCCGTACTCGAGACCAGAATTGCGCTCGCCTGGATCCAGTGGGTGCAAGGGCGTCAAAAATTGGCAATTAGGACCAATCATGGCATTCTTTCCAATCGTGATGGGACATACATCCAACATGGTCAAATTGTAATTGGCATAGAAATTTTCTCCCAGATGGATGTTGACCCCATAATCCACAAGAACCTGGCGATTAAGATAGAGGTTTTCACCGGTTGAACCAAACCACTCTTTGATGATAGCTGCCCCCTTTTTAGGATCTACCTCTTGGTTAAAAGCTTCTTGTTTCTCCCGAGAGGCTTGGGCCAAAGCCCGTAATTCAGGGTCCGCAGGTCTATAAAAATCACCTGCAATCATTTTTTCATATTCACTGGCCATAAGGAAACCTCCACGTTATTTTGACATATTATAGCAGAATTCCCCCTTTAAAACAAACGTCAGAATAAGGTTTTGCAAGAAAAAAGATCAAAAACACTTAAAAACACTTAATAAAACTTGCATCCGCTTATAAAATAGTGTACAATGAAGGCAAGAACAGAAATAAGGAGTAAGCTCATGTATCAGGAACAGCGACTCGAAAAAATATTAGAACTCTTAGAAGAGCGAAAACAACTATCGGCCAAAGAAATGGTCGACTACTTCAAGGTCTCAAAAGATACCATCCGTCGTGACTTCGCTCTCCTTAGCCAACGCCAGCTGGTTCGCAGGACACACGGTGGTCTCCTTCCCTTAAACAAAGAACCTGGCCCTTCTTATCTAGACCGCAGTCAAAAGGCTAACAAGGAAAAGACTGCCATGGCTCAAAAAGCCCTGCAATGGATCCAAAATGGACAAGTGATCTTTCTCGATGCCTCTACCTCAATCACTTTGCTGGCAGGCCTACTTGATGGAGATCTTACAGTCTATTCGCACTCCCTTGACAATGCTATCCAACTCAGTAGCCATTCCCAGGTTGACTTTCATCTCTTAGGAGGAAAATTCTATCCCAAAAACCGCTTCTACTATGCTGCGGACCAAGCACAAATACTGGACAATCTTCGCTTTGATGTTGCCTTTTTTGGAGCTGGTAGCTTGGCCAACGGCGAGGTCACCTTTGAAGATGCAGAAGACGTTGCCGTCAAATCCCTCGTCTTTGAACGATCTCGCACCAAGATCCTTGTGGCAGAAAGTTCTAAATGGACGAAAAATGGAAACTATTATCTTGCTCGTCTCAAACAATTTGACTATTGGATCACTGACCAAAAACCAAGCCCTGACATCCTTAAACAAGTCGGCAACGAAACCACTATTCTCTACTAGGAGGTAAGTTTATGTCTCACATTCGTCTCATCATTAGCGATATCGATGGCACTATTTTAAATGATCACCATCAGATCGATCCAGAGTTGGCATCATTGATCCCGGATTTAAAGCGCGAAACCATTCCTTTCGTGCTGGCCTCTGCTCGCTCTCCAAAAGGGATGGCTCCTATTGCCAAAGAGCTCGGCATAGAGGACTGTCCTATGGCCTGCTACAATGGAGCCTTAATCCAAAAAGGAGAGCAGGTTCTGTTTGAGCATCCCTTAGACAAGATTGAAGCCCGTCAATTTATTGATTGGGCCAACCAACACTTCCCTCAAGTTTCGATCAACCTCTATAGTGGAAAAGACTGGATGACCGATCATCTCGACCAATGGAGCCAAGAGGAAGCCCGGATTACAGGGGAAAAACCTCATATTCTCCCCCTATTGGATCCTTTGCTGGATACGACAAAGCCACTCCACAAATTGCTCTTAATTGGAGAACCAGAAGAGATCCAAGCCCTCTATCGTGCTATTTCTGCCGACGACTTCCCTTCTACCGCCTTTTATCTCTCCAAAGCCAACTACCTAGAAGTTACCGCTAAGCACGTCTCTAAAGAGGATGCTCTGGTTGAGCTCGCTAATCACTACCACTTGAGCTTAGAAGAAGTCCTCACCATGGGGGACAACTTCAATGACCTTCCTATGCTCAAAAAAGCAGGCATCGGTGTCGCTATGGGCAACGCTCCACAAGAAGTGAAAGAGGGAGCAGCAGTCGTGACAAAGACCAACAATGAAAACGGGGCTGGGCATGCGGTTGAAACCTATGTGTTGATCTAGTCATCCGTTTAAAAAGGACGTCGAGTATAATATCCGACGTCCTTTTTGACGAATGTATAGCACTAAAACTACATCATTTTCATATAAATGCTATCCCAACAATGTCTGCAGAATTGGAACCACAATCACAAATAAGACTGTGCTGAGAGTGACCACATTCGTTGAAAACTCAACATCGCCTTTACCTTGATTGGCAAGAATAGGAAGAACTGCCAAAGCTGGTGTTGCTGATTGAATCATAAAGGTTCTAAATTCTGGTGCCACCATATTTGGAGAGAAGAACTTCAGAACCAAGAGCATGATGACAGGTGCAAGAATAAAACGACCAACCAGTGTGATAATGGTATCTTTATCAAAGCGAATCGTCTTAAGGCCTGCCTTAGCTAGGACGATACCGATATAGACAAGAGATAAGGGCGTTGTTAAACTACCAATATAAGTCAAGGTGCTTTCTGCAAAACTTGGAACAGGAATACGCAACACCAAAAAGACGAGGGCTACGAGAAAACCTAATAAAGGAGCTGGGAAAAGCTTCTTCCAATTAAATTTTTGAGCCTGTTTTGAAGCCCCTTCTTTACTATCAGAAGTCATCAGATAGACACCTAATGTCCAAGTAGATACTGTATTTGTAATATAATAAACCAAGAAGTAAGGAAGGGCTTGATTTCCAAACAGAGCGATATTTAAAGGCAAACCAATAAATATGGTATTAGCATTAACAAAGGTATTAATCATGGTTCCTCGACGACCTGGGCGCACTTTAAAAACTTTCACTGCGATAAAGGCCGCTAGGTAACCAAGAATGAAGGCGATAAACGTATACAACAAACCGCCAGACAAGCTAATCAATTTATCTAAAGTTAAATATTTAAGAACAGAGGTAAAAATTGCAACAGGCATGGCCACGTTCATAATCAGTTTAGATAAGTCATTTCCAAAACTCTCTTGAAACCAACCTCGGACTTGCAAGAAATAACCAAGAATGATGATGACGATAATGGGTACAATACTCTGAATTGACGTTAAAAAGATTTCCATAGTCTCCCTTTCTATCTAACAGGACATACAAGAAAAGGTGTACAAGGCATCCAGTCGCACTCGTACACCTCCATTAAATTTACTTATTTATATTCTGGATACCATTTCAAATCACGTACCGCTTTAGCCATATCTGTTTCTTGAGCACGCGCAAGACCTTGTTCTTGCGCTTTTTTAGCAACTGCTTCTGCTACTTTGATAGAAACATCAGCTACATACTTGAATGGAGGTAAGACTGGTGCTCCTGGTTCGCCTGGATTGACAATCCCACTCAATGAATGTGCGGCTGCTCCAATCATTTCATCCGTCAAAAGACTCGCTTCAGAAGCCAGCATACCAAGTCCAAGACCTGGGTAAATCAGGGCATTATTCGCTTGACCAATCACGTAGTCCACACCTTTATAGGAAACTGTACCAGCTGGAATTCCTGTTGCAACAAATGCTTTTCCGTCTGACCATTCGATCAAATCTTTGGCACTTGCCTCAGCTAGTTTGGTCGGGTTTGACAATGGGAAAATGATAGGACGTTCAGTGTTTTCACACATAGCTTCTACAATTTCTTTTGTGAAAGTATTCGGCTGAGTTGAAGTTCCCACAAGAATGGTTGGTTTAACCGTCTTCACTACTTCAAGAAGGTCCGTCAACTGATCTGCATTGGCAAAATCAGAACGTTTCTTAGCAAATGGTTTTTGTTGCGGCGTTAAGTCATCCATATCATCAAAAAGGAGACCTTGTTTGTCGACCATAAAGAAGCGTTTATAAGCTTCTTCTTCAGGTAGACCTTCACTAACCATTTCACGAAGGACACGAGAAGCAATCCCTGCACCAGCAGTCCCACCACCATAGCAGAGATAAACTTGATCCGTTAATTTTTCACCTGTAATATCCAATGCCCCAAAGATCCCACCTAGGGTAACAATACCAGTTCCTTGGATATCATCGTTAAAGGTTGGGATTTGCTTCCGGTATTTTTCAAGGATGTTAGCAGCATTTAAGCGACCAAAATCTTCCCAGTGCAGATAGAGTTTAGGGAAGAGGCGTTCTGCAGTTTGAACAAATTGATCGATAAAATCATAATAACGATCTCCACGCACACGTTCGTGACGATTTCCTAAGTAATTAGGATTGTTACGCAATTCTTCACGGTTGGTACCTGCATCAATGACCAAAGGAAGCACCGTTGAAGGATCGATTCCTGCAGCTCCAGTATAGACCATCAATTTCCCAACAGAAATATCAACACCATTTGTACCCCAGTCACCAATACCGAGAATACCTTCTGCATCTGTCACAACAATAAGACGAATTTCACGGTCCCCTGCTGCATTTTTCAAAGTTGCTTCGATATTTTCAGGATGATTGATATCAAGATATGCGGCATATTGTGGATCTACAAAGAGATCGCTATACCCTTCAATGGTATCAGCAATAGTTGGATCATAGACAATTGGATTAAACTCTTCCAAATGTTGAGCAAATAGGTAGTAAAATAGAGTACGATTTGTATTAAAAATTTCCATTAGGAACAAACGTTTTTCCAAATCATTAACCTTTGTTTGCATTTGCGCATAAGTTTGCGCTGCTTGTTCTTCAATAGTTTGGACGTAAGGTGGCAGGAGGCCAATGAGACCTAGTTGCTTACGTTCCTCTAAAGTAAAGGCAGTTCCTTTATTGAGGAAAGGGTTGTTTAAAATATCATGTGCAGTCATCATGTGACCTCCTTATTTAGTTTATTCTATTATAACACTTTTTCTTTAAATGACACTTTGTTATCTATATGATACAATATGAATAAATCAGTCAATGAAAGTTCAGGCGATACAACCGAAAATGATGCGATTTCAAAAGATAACAAAATAATAGGCTTATCCATCACTTCCTAGATCGTCATAGTCATCTCTTAAAAAAGCCTGTTCCTTTCCACCTTTTAGAAGGTTATTCTCATCAAAAGATCCACTGTTTTCAGGTATTCTTTTTTCTACTTATGATGATCAATACCTATAAAAGCCATAGATAATAAATCCAAAATATGTTTGTTATAAGATACTTTGTTTTGTTTAAGGTGTTATTTTTGTCATTTAAAACTTGTATTCTGGTTACATGAAAACAAAACATTATTTACAACGGTATATAGCGCAAAAGGTCAAATATTTGCGAAAAAAACAAAACATGAGTCAAGAGGAGCTATCGGAACGGGCAGATCTTGGATTAAAATACATCAATCAATTGGAAAATCAAAACGTGAATCTGACCATTCACAGTCTTGAAAAAGTCATTTCTGCTCTTGAGTTAACGCCTGAAGAATTCTTCAATTTTAATTCACTTGAATCATCTTCAGATCCTAACGACAATCTTTCACTTAAGAGAGTAAATATGAAAATTAAGCAACTTCCAGTTGGAAAAAGGGAGAAGATCCTAACGATTTTCGAAGATCTTTTAGATAGCCTTTAATTGTCCTCTGACTCACCTCAGATTGTAACAAACAAAAAATCATATAGTCAAATTAGCTATCACGGATAATTTTTGCTTATCCATGTCTGTCTATTTAGAAGAGGGAGCCCAATGAATCTTAAGGACTTTTATTATTTTCTTGATCTTAGTCAACAGCAATCCTTTACTGGGGTTGCCCAAAAACACGGGATCAGTCAACCATCCGTTTCCTATGCGATTAAACGACTAGAAAAGGAATTTCACTGTCCATTAATCGCGCACGATCCTTCTCATCGTACTTTCAAATTGACGCCCCAAGGAGAAATCTTGCTACGACATATTCAAAAGGTCTTACCTGAGATTCAAGGGGCCAAAAAAGAGATCCTCCGGAGTCTCTCTCAATTCAATACGGTTGGTTTCCCACCAATCATCATTGACTATCTTGTCCGAAAACAACCCGCCTTTATCAGTAATGTTGCAGCTCTTCAAAGTATCCATCCTGTCCAAGAAGGATCTGTCGAACTTTTAGAAATGCTTTCCAAAGGGGAACTAGATGCTAGTTTTTTAGGGAGTTTGGAACCGATTAAAGATCATCGCTTCCAGGTAAGAGAAATAGCCAAACGAGATCTCTTCTATATCCTTCATCATAACCATCCACTAGCCTCCAAAAAAGTATTACAATTTTCAGACGTCATCGATGAAGATTTTATCATTCCAGATGAGCACTTTGTTCATTTAAAAGCCTTTGAACAGTTGAATGAGCGCTATCACCATGAGGCTACACCCTTCTTTCAGACGGATGATATTCAGCTTCTAAAACAACTCCTTCGTAAACAAGTGGGGATCAGTTTACTAGCAGATCTTGCACTAACAGATGGTGAAGAAGAACTGATCGCGATTCCGATGGCAGAAAGTGAACGGATTAGTTTTTACGTTTCACTAGTTGAACCGAAGGAAAGTAATCTCAAACCAGAGGTCATCCAATTCTTTGAAAAATTACTAAACTAATCGTAGTCTTTGTTCTTAGTGCTAATGCAGAAACATAAATAAAGTGACTAGCTAGTATTTTTTACGACTAAAAAATATAGTAGAAATGCCGATAAAATAAGGATTCCTGCAAATTTGTGGGAATCCTATTTTCTTTTGCACACTTTGTATATTTAAATTATTTTGTGTATATTTTTCTCATTCAGCTTTTTATCAATAATTAGGGATATAAAAGTCGGTAAAACCCTTGATTATTATACCGTTGACAAGTTTTTCAAAAACCTGTATGATAGAAAAAAGTTTATTAAAAAGGGGACGTATTTTGAAAAAATATACTATTTCACGTAAACAAACTTTAACTTTGGCTTCCGTTGTTTTAGGAACGGTCTTCACAGGAACGACTATTGCTTCTGCTGATGACGTTGCACCTGCAACAACCCAAGCTGCTCCTGCAGCTACTACAGCAGCAAAATCACCTATCACTGCTGCAACAGAAGAAATCAACGCCAAAGCCAATACACCAGTTGTTCCTGCTGATAAAGCAAAAACTGGGGATGTCATCGCTGTGGACGTTAAAAAAACTGGCCCATCTGCTAAAACAGACGGTGCAGACACCACCACTACTTCAACAGCAACCATCAAAACGACTAGCTTAGCAGATCCAAACACACCTGTTGGCACTTCAAAACCGGTCTCATCTACTAAGACAGCTACATCAACCAAGGAAACAGCGGACTACACTGAGACAACAACTGAAACAGTTAATAAAACAACTGTAGTCGAAGTGACAAAAGAAGCCGATGTGGTCAATAAAAAAGAAGTTCAAGCAACATCAGACATCGTCTTTGTCATTGACAAATCAACTTCAATGGATTCTCACATCAGGGATACGATGAAGAATGTCGAGACCTTCGTTCGCAATCTATCGGCAAAAAATATTCAAGCTCGTTTAGGATTGGTTGAATACGAAAGAGCTAGTGAAGTTAAATACCATGATTTCAATGGATCTAAGTTCACAAGTGATCCAGAAAGTTTCATTTCTGCTTTGAAAACCATCAAAACTAAAGGCTACTATGAAAATGCTACTGTTCCATTGCATCATATCGCTACTTCAGGAGACTACAACTGGGGGACTGGGGCAAACAACCATCGCTTTGCTTTCTTGATTACAGATGAGGACATTGATCTTACAAAGGATACACCAACCAAAGAAGCGACACTGAAAGCCCTTCAAGATGCTGGTATCTCTTTGACAGTGGTTGGTGAAACACGTGAAAAAAAAGACTTTGATCCATTGGTCAATGGAACAAATGGTCTCTACCTAGATATCGACAAAAACTTTGCTAACTTGTTGAACGTTCAATTTGCCAATAAAGTCGTTGAAACCGTCCAAAAAGGTCGTGTCTTTAAGGTACAAACAGACAAGTATGAGTTGATTTCAAAAACCCACCGTGTGGCAAAAGCAAAACCACAAACTCCTAGCATCCAAACGCCTGCAACACCGACTCCTACTCCTCAAAAACCAGCTGTTGTAACTCCTGCGAAACCGACAGTATTCACACCAGCTAAAAACGGGCCTGCCAAAACAGCAGTCTATATCGCACCTGCAGCTCTTCCTCAAAAAGAAGCAAGTCTTCCAAATACAGGAAGCAAAAACTCCATTGCTTTGACGACTCTAGGTCTTGGTCTTCTTAGCATGGGTGCTGCCTTTGGACTCTCTCGTAAAACAAAAAAAGACTAACATGAAAAAGCCTAATCAAATGATTAGGCCTTTTTAGCTCGGTACGAATGATTCCTGTTTGCCATTTCCATTTGAAAGTAGAAATCTTCAGCTTCTACCAAAAGATTCTTGTCCTCCGCTATGATATAATGGGGACAGTACAAGGGAGGAAACCAATGTTACAAGAACTAGCCTTTACAGGCCAATGGAGACACTATCAAAAACGCGTTCTCGATAAGAGTGACGCTTTTATGGCGGATGGCCACCTGCATTTGGTAGCAGCTCCTGGATCGGGAAAAACAACCCTGGGAATCGAATTTATCAGACGCTTTGGTCAACCAACCCTAATCTTGGCTCCTACGGTCACCATTCGTCAACAATGGGTGGACCGGATTATCCAAGCATTCTTGAAAGATGAAAGCCAAGCGGAACAATTGATCTCTCAGGACCTCAAACATCCTAAGCTGATTACAGTGGCTACCTATCAGGCCCTACACAGCGCCATGAACCAAGTCGTCGGTCAATCACAAGCTGAAGATACCGATGACCAAGCAGAGATTGAAACATTTGATTTCAAAGGCTTTGATATCTTTACTACTTTCAAAGACATCTCACTCGGAACCCTTTGTTTAGATGAGTGTCACCACTTGCGCAATGAATGGTGGAAGAGCTTGGAAGCCTTTCGTCAAGCCTTCCCTGACTTAAAGATGATCTCCCTCACCGCTACCCCGCCCTATGAAGGAGACCCTGCCCTCTGGGATCGCTATATCCGCATGTGTGGGGAGATTGATGAGGAAATTACGGTTCCCGAATTGGTCAAGGAAGAGACCCTTTGTCCCCACCAAGACTATGTCTACTTTGCCTTTCCAACAAAGGAAGAGCAGGCTCAGTTGGACGCCTTTAGCCAACAAAAGAATGCTTTCTTGCAACAACTGACTTCCGATCCCCTATTTTGCCAATATCTCCAAAACTGCCAGGCCTTATCTGGTCAGATCAACGATGATGAATTGCTCAATGAGCCCAAGTATCTCTCTGCCACCCTGATCTTTCTTCGTAGCAAGGGAATCGTCTTTCCCAAACGTTTCCAAGACCTTTTAGGAGCTAAAAAACTTCCTGCTTTCACCATGGACTGGCTAGAAATTCTCCTGCAAGGCCTGCTTTTTCAGGTTCCCCACTGGTACAATCTACCAGAAGAATACGAAAAGCAACTCCTCCATGAATTAAAAGCAGCTAGTTTAATCGATCGAAAACAAATCAAACTAGTCCGCAACAAAAAACAAGACCTCCTGCTGAACCAATCCCTTGGAAAACTCAATGCGGTTCGAGAGATTTTCAAGGCGGAATACCAGGCTCTTGGAAGCCAACTGCGCCAACTGGTTTTAACAGACTATATTCGCCAAGACTTTGAAGTTCATCTCGGGGATAAGGATGCCCAATTCACTCAGTTGGGAGTACTCTCGTATTTTGAATCCATTCGCAGAGAAAGCATCGAGCTAACGACTCCTCCTGCCATCGCAGTCTTAACAGGTAGTATCGTCATCATCCCGACGGTCGCTAAGCCAAGATTGGAAGAGCTTCTAGGAGCGGATCGACTGACTTACCAAAGTGTCGGCCAATTATCTCCTGATGACTTTCTCAAAGTTCGCTTAGTTGGTTCTCAACATGATTTAGTGACAGCTGTGACCCAGCTCTTTCAAGAAGGTCTCATCCAAGTCGTGATTGGAACCAAGTCTCTTCTGGGAGAAGGCTGGGATGCTCCTTGTGTCAATTCCCTGATCCTAGCTAGCTTTGTCGGTAGCTTTATGCTCAGCAACCAAATGCGAGGTCGTGCCATCCGAGTGTGGCCTGAGGATCCAGACAAGACCAGTAACATCTGGCATCTGGTCTCTATCAGCCTTTCCCTAAAGAAATGGTATGAAAAGTCCGATCTTGAAAAAGAAGAGATCGAAGCCATCACTGATCAGCTGAAAGAATATAGTCCTGATCTGGAGCTCTTAGAAAGACGGATGAAGCAATTTTTAGGTCTCCATTACAAGGAGCCCTTCATCGAATCCGGTATCGAGCGTCTAGCCTTTGACAATATCCGCTATACAAAAAAACAGTTGCAAAAACTCAATGAAGAAACCTTAGAGCGCTCCCCCCATCGTCAAGAACTCCGAGACGGCTGGCAAAAAGCCCTTCCGATTCTGGAGAATATGGAGATTGTAAATGAGGTTCAAGTGGATAAACACTTCCTGCCCCTAGCCCTATTTTTTGACGCCAGGAAGCTAGCTCGTTGGCTAACGGCCGCCACTTTGACCGATGCTTTCGCCAACTTTATTTACTATTCACATAGAGGAGGATGGAATAAAGGGTCTCTTATTCTTCTATTCGTCTTAGCTGTTCTCGCTCTACTTGCTTGGCTCCGCTACTATCTCTATAAGAGCCCTTATAAACGGTTAGAAGTCTTCGGCCAGGCTATTCACCAAGCCCTGCTCCTTTCTGGGCAGATCCAGACTCAAGCAACCCGCATCCAAGTCCTACGAGATCGAAAGGATGCCATCAACACGCTGATTTATTTGAAGGGCGGAACCATGCGGGAGAAGGAACTCTTCTCGCAAACCATGATCGAGTTTTTCGCACCGATTGAAAATCAGCGCTATATCCTGAAAGCACAGGAAAAGGTGTCCGATCAGACAGAATATTTCGCTGTACCAAGCCTCTTTGACAAACGAAAAGAAGATGCCCAAGCCTTTGTGGCGCAAATCCGAAAGAGCCTGGGTAAGTATGACCTCGTCTATACCCGAAGTGCCGAAGGCCGCGCCATTCTCCTTGATGCGCGCATCAAGGCCCTAGCCAACAAACAAGAGCGCACCTTCACCAAGAAACAAGTGATGTCGGATTTGAAATAGAACTTGCAAAAAAACCATATTCCTTTTTAATAGGAATATGGTTTTTTAGGTTGTTTATATCAGATCCCCCTATTTCCACAAGCTACCTAAGATTTGTTTTTCGACCAAGGAAAGATCTTCATCAGTCACTGGCCCATCAGTTCCAAGAATATAGAGCTGACCAAAATAGGCAAGCAGCGGGCCAATCAGAATACGCAGGAATTGGGAAATAGTCAGATCAGGATTGATGCGAGGGTCCGTTTTCAGTTCTTGAAGGAGGTCACCAATTCTACCCTGAATGAAACTCCAAATATGTTCTTGCTCCTTCTTGATCTTTTCATTCGAAAACATCTCCTGTAACACGATTTTTAAGAGAGCTTGATTGGTTTTGAGGTAGTTCATTCGGTCATAAACGAAATAGTGAATTTTCTCCTCTGTTGTTTGAAATTTTAAGAGTTGATCCAGAAGATTCCCCAGAAGACTAGGAAGGATCGGATGTAAAATAGCTGTCAGCAACTCATCTTTGGTCTGGAAATACTTGAAGAGAGTGGCTTGGCTAAGCCCGGCATGCTCCGCAATTTGAAGGGTTGAAGTCCCATTATAACCCTTGGTCGAGATCAAATCGACGGCTGCCTGCATAATTTTCTTCTTTCCTTTGGGATAGTCTGCCCCCTCTAAATAAGCTTCAAACGACTCAAAAATACTCTCGTTCATATCCATCCTCACATCCTTATTATTTTTATACCTTACGATACCGACGCAATCCGACAATATTCAGCATTGTCAAAGCAACAAGGAAAAGCAATAAAACACCGATATTTGGCAAAACATCCCCAAGGTTACGTCCGTAAAGAATAATCTGACTCATGGCATCACCTGAGTAGGTCAAAGGCAAGAATTTCCCAATTGTTTTTGCCCACTCTCCCATTGAACCAAGAGGAATGATTCCTGAGAAAAAGAGCTGCGGCATAATCACAAGAGGAATAAATTGCATCATTTGAAATTCTGATTTGGCCAAGGTGGACAAGAGCATTCCGAAGGCGAGTGCTACAAGAGCCAATACCACATTAACTATTATAACATTTAATAAACTTCCGACAACTTCAATATTCAACAACCAAATAGCTGCTAAAACAACAACTGCTGTTTGAAGAATAGCTATGATTCCATAAGACATCATGTAACCATAGACGATTTCAGAACGTTTGACCGGAGTGGCTAATAAGCGATCTAGGGTCCCGCTGGTGCGTTCTTTCAACAGCGCCATCCCTGAAATCAAGAAGACAAAGAAGAAGACGACAAATCCAATCAAGACTGGAATCATTTTGGCAAAGAAACCTGTATCTTCATTCCCATACTCATAAGATTCCTTAATTTCTGGTGATTTTGCATCGAGTTTCAATTGAGGAAGGGCCTGTTTAACACGAGTTAATAGTTGATTGGTGCCTTCACTGGCGATACTGGTCCGCAATACTTGACGGGTCATAGCAGTTTTCGAAGCATCTGTATTGGCATAATCTACCTGATACTCCCCGTCTTTATAAGAAATGACGGCGTCGACTTTCTCATCAGCCAAGTCTTCTTTGGCTTGCTCCATGTCTTTGTATGTTTTCACATTGACATGGTCCAGATCATCCATTTTCTTTACCAAACTAGTTGGTAGATCCTGCGTTGCTAGCTTGATGTTCACGGTTGTACTAGCCGAAAACATGAGGTTCATCAACCACATGATAAAGACTGGAGCCACAAACATCATGGCAAGGGTTCGTTTGTCACGAAGCAATTCTTTGATAACTTTTTTTGCAATGGCAAGGGTTCTCATCTTATTCTCCTTCCGCTTTCAAAAAGACTTCTTCAATACTTGAAACACCATAACTTTCCTTGAGATTTTTTGGTGTATCAAAGGCAATGATGTTTCCACCTAACAAGAGGCCAACCTTATCTGTCAGCTCTGCCTCATCCATGACATGGGTGGTAACCAAAATTCCTACACCCTTGTCTCTAAGAGTAATTAATTCCTTCCAGATTTTCTTTCGAAGAGAAGGGTCGATTCCAACTGTCGGTTCGTCCAAAATCAGGAGTTGAGGATTTCCTAAAAGCGCAATCGCCAGCGACAAGCGTCGTTTCATGCCTCCGGAATAACCAGACACAGCCTTATTTAAGTGCTCTGTTAAATCTACCACCTGAGCCACATGGGCAATTTCATCCTTTAAGTCTTTTTTGGAAAGGCCTTTTAGCTGACCGAAAAATTCCAAATTCTCTTGTCCTGACAAAGCCTCATATAAAGCATCAGACTGGGCCATATAGCCAATATCTCCCAGAATATGACGATTGGGCATGGTGTGGTCTAAGACTAAAGCGATACCGCTATCTGCCTTTTCCATTCCTAACATGGTTTTTATCATGGTTGATTTACCAGCACCAGAAGGACCGATTAGACCAATGATTTCCCCAGACTGTAATTCAAAACCAACGTGGTTCAACACCAATTGTTGACCAAAAGATTTTTGTAAATCTTGTAAATGTAGCAATGTTTTCATCTACTTCCTCCCAGGTGAGTGTTCACTCACTTTTTAATGATAAATCTATTATAGTGAGTGAACACTCACTTGTCAAGTAGAAAATTTCATTTTTTTCAGAAAGATAAAAACACCAGATGAATACATCTGGTGTTGATAATGGAAATTTCTGCTGTTAAGCTTCTGTCTGCATCTACTCGCGATACTCTGAAATAGTCTGTCCGGTCCATTTTTTAAAGGCTCGTGAGAAGGAAGACACTTCGGAGTATCCTAGTAAATAGGCTACATCAACTGTTGTCATGTAATGACAATTTGCGTCACAATGAAATTGATTGGTCTACTCCCCTTCCTTCCATCATATACTGTCATTTTTCTGATATAATAAATTGTTCAAACATCGCAGAAAGGATAACCCATGTCAAATCTTATCAAACACAAACGGGTTGAGTATAGTGAACTCTTTTATGATCTGGTCTTTGTTTACGCTATTTCCAAAACCACTGCCCTTATCCATCATCTTCACCATGGAGTCTTATCATTAGATGCCATCTTTGGTTTCCTGATGACACTTCTGGTTTTGGTCAATTCTTGGATGATTCAGACCGTCTATACCAACCGCTATGGAAAGAATTCCCTTTTCAATATGACCGTCATGTTCATCAATATGGCAATGTTGTTCTTAATCTCAAACATGATTACCAATGACTGGCAGAGCTACTTTCATACCTTCTGCTGGACAGTGGGAACCCTGACCTTAACCCTATTTCTCCAATACTTAGTAGAGTATTTGCGTAAGTCTACTACTCCAGCCAATCGAAAAAGTATCAAGGGCTTTCTTTGGATGACAGGGCTCAGGACCTTGGCTATCTACATAGCTGCACTTCTTCCGATAGATTTTGGTATCTATGTCTATATGCTAGGGATTCTCTTGACCTTCGTCATGCCTATTATCTTAACTCGACATACAAGTCTTTTTCAGATTAATCTCCCCCACCTGATTGAACGCATCTCGCTTTTAGTTATCATCACTTTTGGTGAGATGATTATGGGCCTTGCAGATTTTTTTACACTTGAAAATTTCTCTATCCACTCTATCCTTTACTTTATCATCATGGTCAACCTCTTTATGAATTACTTTGGTAAGTTTGACCATGCCATTGATGAAGAAGGAAAGAATAAGGGAATCTTCCTAATTTATAGTCACTATCCAATTTTCATCGGCTTGATTATGGTGACTGTGTCTATGAGTTTCTTGGTCAATCCAGAAGTCCATCACCATTTTGCGACTGGCTTCTTCTATACGGGTATCGGCCTCTTTCAAGCTGCTATCCTTGCAAATGGCTATTTTAACAAGAGTCACCTCAAGTATGACAAGCTCTATTATGGTTTGCAAGCAGGGATGTTCCTTATCGGACTGGTTCTCTCCCTTCTTTTCTCAGCCAATCCAACCATTGTCATTACCATCGCAACCGTGATGACTTTAGCAATGGAAGTTCACTTTATCCATTTTTATATGACCCGAACCAAGAAATTTTCAAGTCCGGATTGGGAATTGTATTAAAAAATTCTAGTAGATATTTTCTACTAGAATTTTTTCGTTAGTCCAGTACAATCATAGCCTTAATCGTCTTACGTTCATCCATATCTTTATAGGCTTGATCAATCTCATCCAAGCTATAGCTATGAGTAAAGACGCGACCTGGGTTGATGTCGCCATCAAGTACAGCCTTGAGCAAGAACTGCTTGTCATAGGTAGTAACAGAGGCTGCCCCACCTGCCACCGAAATGTTTTGGGCAAAGGTCGAACCAAGGGCACGATTATTGTAATGAGGGACACCGACAAAACCTAAACGCCCACCATTATGAAGCACCCCAAGGGCTTGATCAACAGCTGCTGCGGTACCGACACATTCAAGGGCCGCATCTGCTCCGCCACCAAGGATTTCACGGACCTTGGCAATGCCTTCTTCACCACGCTCCGCTACGACTGCTGTCGCACCAAATTCCAAAGCCATCTGTTGGCGGTCTTCGTGGCGACTCATGAGGACAATTTGTGACGCTCCCCGCATCTTAGCTGCGATCACTGCACATTGACCAACGGCACCGTCCCCGATGACCACTACTTTGTCACCAGGCTTCACGTCTGCTACACGCGCCGCATGGTAGCCCGTCGGCATGACATCTGCCAGCGTCAAAAAAGATTTGAGCATGGCTTCTGTATAATCTGATGGTTGCCCTGGAATTTTGACAAGGGCCCAGTTGGCGTATTCGAAGCGCATGTACTCCGCTTGCACCCCATCAGACCAGTTGGTGCCGATATGACGGTCACACGTCCCATCGTAGCCAGCACGACAGGCATCACACTCCCCACAACCATGGGTGAAAGGTGCGATGACAAAGTCTCCTGGTTTGACCGTTGTAATAGCTTCTCCGATTTCTTCGACAATCCCAATGGCTTCGTGGCCACTATTTTGGTGGCCTGCTTCAATATCCGGATTGCGGTAGCTCCATAGATCGGATCCACAAACACAGGTGCGGACAATACGGAGAATAACATCATCTGGTGCTTCGATGTGTGGACGTTCTACTTCTACTAGACCCACTTGCCCAGCTTTTGTATAGACTGTTTTCTTCATAGGAACAACCTACTTTCTATTGCTTACTTATCTACAGTATACACTTTTTATCGAGCTTCTGCTCGTACCAACTCGTCATTAATGATGGTGATGATCATGCCCATGTTGTTGATCCACTTCCAGCTCTTCGATATTTCGCTTGTGGGCTCGGTGGGTTGCCAAGTCTTCATCGACCTCAATGGTGACGTTTTGAAAGCCACAGTCTTTGAGCAAGGTGCGAATAGACTCTTTACAGACCTCCATATGCTTGACATGCTCTAAACAAACATGGACAATGGCGTTTTTTTCCAGGCCATCCATGGTCCAAAGATTGAGCTGATTGATACTAGCCACATGGTCCAACTGCTCCAAATCACTCTTGACTTGCTGGATATCTACTCCTTCTGGCACGGCATCCAGGAAAATCCTGAGCGTGCTCCAAAAACGTGGAATGGCTTTGGACAGAATAAAGATGGAAATAGCAAGAGATAAGAGCGGATCCAGAATATACCAGTCGGTAAATCGGAGAACAATGGCCATTAGGATGACAGCCACCCAGCCCAGAGTATCTTCCAGAAAATGCAGGCTGAGAATGGATTCGTTCTTGGTTTGTCCTTTGCGAATGACGAAACTCGCTAGCACATTGATGCTGACGGCTATGATTCCAAGCCAGAGGATGCCCTCATCGTTGACAGGTTGTGGGTGAACCAATTTCGTTATATTTTCCAAAATAACCAGAACGGACCCTGTCATGAGAATCACAGCTGTTACCATGGCCCCTAAAAGGCTAAAGCGCTTGTAGCCCAAGGTATAGTGGCTGTCTTCTTCACGATTGGAAATACTCTCCAAAAAGGCGGAGATCCCAATAGCGATTGCATCCCCCAAGTCATGGACCGAATCCGCAAGGACTGCACTGGATCCAAAAATCCCTCCTGCAATAAACTCAACAATGGCATAACTCAAATTCAAGAAAAAAGCGATCCAGACCGCATGTTTTGTCTTCATAATCCTTAATCCTCTGATATAATAGATTCATGAACATCATGTTCATTATCTATTATCCACTACTATCAACAGAAAGGATAGGAGCAAACTGTTTAGGGTGTACGTTACTGAACAATTTGTTCAAATTGTCCATATGAATACTCAGGATCGTCGCATCACCAAAACTCGAAAAGCTATCTATCAAGCTTTCTTACACTTACTCAACCAAAAAGACTACGAGGCCATCACTGTTCAAGAAATCATAGACCTTGCTGATGTGGGGCGTTCGACCTTTTACAGCCATTACGAGAGTAAGGAACTCTTGCTAGATGAACTCTGTCAAAAGCTCTTTCACCATCTCTTTGAGCGTTCTGAACACCTCTCACCACAAGACTACCTGGCCCATATCTTTCAGCATTTCAAGAAAAATCAAGACCATGTGACCAGTCTCTTGCTCTCTAAAAACGATTATTTCATCCGACAACTGCGAAAAGAACTAGAACACGATGTCTACCCAATGGTAGCCGACGAACTCATCAAAGCCCATCCAACTCTCCCTCACTCTTACCTCAAACACTTGGTCGTCAGCCATTTCATCGAAACCCTCAGCTGGTGGTTGAAAAAAGGCAAAAATTATAGCGAACAAGAAGTGATCCAGTTTTATTTGGAGATACTGAAAGTGGGTTCGAACTAGAAAGGAGTATTTTCAATGACCAGCGTGCAATTTTACTTTCTATTTCCATCACTCTTCATGCTTCACGAACTGGAAGAAATCGTTTGGATGCCATCCTTTGTCAAAAAAATATCAATCCAGTATCCAAACAATCGAATCCTATCTTATTACACTCCTTTTGCTTTCAATGCCATTGTCTTGGAGCAATTTCTGATCCTAATGACATCGCTATATCTTAGTTACCAGTTTAACAACTATAGCATTTACGCAAGCATCATAATCGCTTATATCTACCATGTCTTAGGACATCTGATTCAAACAATCGTTATACGAAAATATGTGCCTGGGTTGTTAACGGGCATTTTAACAAGTTTGTTTGCTCTTTGCAATCTCAAAAATGAATTTCCAATTAAACTTTATGGTTACTCTCTTTTTACCTTATTGGTTATTATTTTAAATCTTGTAGTATCATTTATGATTCTTCATAAAATCAGTCATAAAAAATAGTACTCAGGCAATCATATCTTAGAAAGGAAACCCTATGTTCTTCCCCATTCTTCTCGGCTTTTTTACAGCCTTCTTTGCCCTTGCTTTTGTTCTTCTTCACTTATTGGCCTCCCTTTCAGAATTTAAAAAGGGAAATCACACTTTAGGAAATACATTTCTCCTCATCGGAAGTAGCCTTGCGACCTTATCTCTCATCCTCTACTTCTTTTTACCGATTGTCTCTCTAGCCCTTTGGCTGATCGGATGTGGTTTGATTTGCTACGGAGCCTATTGGAATGGAAAACACAAAGGAAACTTCCACCCAGTCCACCACCTGATTCGGATGGGCATCGCTCTGGTGATTACAATTTTATTAGCTCTCATATAAGAAAAGCTCAGGTTTTCAAAAAACTTGAGCTTTTGTAGTTTCTATTTATTATGCCATCAACAGCATGAGAATAGGAATCACCACCATGGTTGCAAGGGTCGTTTCTGTCACCATGACGGCTGCATAGTCACTATCAGCTCCATAGAGTCTGGCAACAACTGGCGCATTGGTCATCACAGGCATAGCGGACTGGATGATAAAGACCTGCTTCATCAAACTTGGAAGAGGCACCCAGTAGACGATGGAGGCCATCAAGAGAGGGGCAACCAGAAAGCGACCTAGTAGAATCAATAGTTGCTCTTTTCCCAGAACCAACTGCTTCACACCTACATGAGACACTGACAAACCGATGAATATCATGGATAAGGGGGTTGTTAAATTGCCCAGGTACTGTAAATCACTGGCTAGAAAAGCTGGCAACTTGATCTGTAGCATCACCAAGACTAGTCCCAAGAGAAAGCCCATAAGGGGCGGAGAAAAGACTTTTTTCAGACTGGTTTTGAGATCAAACTGAGCTTCTCCCTCACCATCTCGCTGAATGAGATAAGTTCCCAAAGTCCAGAAAAAGGTCGTATTACACATGTAATAGATCAAAACATAGGGAATACTGGCATCTCCAAAGAGGGCTTGGTTAATGGGGAGTCCCACGAAGATGGTATTGGAGTTAAAAAACATGGAAATAAAGAGGCCACGACGGTCCTGTCTTACTGCAAAGATCCTTGCTACCCCTGTCGCGATGCCAAGTAAAATAACCATAGACAGGGCAGGAAATCGCAAGGCTGGCAACATTTTAAGTAGATCTGCTGCTGTGAAGCGTTGCGTAATGGTGTAGAGCATATAGCAGGGAAGAGCAACTTGAGTGACCAATTTAGCGAGTAGGCCACGCGACTTGTCATCGAACCAGCCTTTTTCACCAATGATAAAGCCCACTAAAATCATGCCCAGGATGACGAGAATCCCTGATATGCTCCTCAAAAAGATGTCCATGTTCTCCCCTTTTCTTTTTTAAATTTGAACTAAAAAAAAACATTTTTTACAAGTCTCAAAAACTACTCTAGTATATCATAAAAAGAGGTGGGGCAACATGCCCAACCTCATGCATTTTATTAATTGTCACTAATACCCCTTCTTAGCTGCCTTACTCCATTGGTACCAACCAACGAGACTGTTGATAAAGTAAATCAAGAAAAACCAATAAAATGGTGGGGACTATGGCGAAAATAGATGATTCAGTTAAAAAGAAAGTTCCAGAATTGCGATTTAAAGGATTCACGGATGAATGGGAACAGCGTAAGTTGGGAGACAAAGTTCGAATAGTGATGGGACAGTCTCCTAATTCAGAAAATTATACTGATGATCCTAATGGGCGCTAAAAATGCGAAGACCTATGAAGACCTATTTTGTATTAGTCAAACAAAAGATCCAAAAGAAATGGTATATGATTATGACCATGAAATAAAGTAAAACCAAACCGAGTGATCTGAGGAAGCACCCGATGATCATGAAACGTTATTAAACACAAAAGTCACCCATGTGAGTTCTTGCCAGAAGCTGAAGTTAATCCTTCAACCTGGAAAACCCGCAGAGGTGACTTTTT
>JAGZKI010000034.1 GCA_018365265.1 Streptococcus parasanguinis
CGTCGTCCCACCTCCGCACAGTTGAGTAGGGCTGTAAAAGCTGATGAAATCAGCGTAGTAGAGCCCACTCAACCACTGCGTCTTGCTCGACAATCCAAATACAATTGAGAGGCTAGGACTTTTGTCCCAGCCTCTGGAATATAGATAAAGTTATCTTAAAACTTTTCTCACGGCGGAAAGTTTCAATATTTTCTTGATTCATTTTAAAAATGAAATTTCAGTTTTATTTCTTTGCAGAATCATTTAACTCATTCTTCTAAAAATTATTTTATCTATTCATGCCGCCGATTGAAGTGAAAGACTTCCAAATATTGAATGGCCCGGTAGATTAAAAAGATGGTCAAGATGATGGCCACCAGCCAAATCGTCTTTAATCCATAAAACTGGATCAAGTAAGTCGAAAAAATGGCCCCACAGACGAAACTCCCGATCAAGCAGGTCATAAAGATGGCTTCCCAGAGGAATTTCATCTCCTTTTCTCTGACAAAATTTCCATAAGCCACCATGGTTTTCTTGAGATTTCCGGTCATAAAAGAGTGGTTGTAGGCATAGCTACCTACTTCTCCAAATGAGGTCGCTACGATTCCTAAACTCAGGCCAAAAAAAGGCACGATGAAGACATTTTTTACCGATGCTGGCAAAAATCCCGTCACCAAAGTTGTGAGGATATAGGGCACTAGGGTACTCAAGCGCCAGACTGAATTATCAATCAAGCGACGCAAAACCGTCATTAAAAAGATCCCCAGCATAAAGGCCAGCATCGTGGCTAACTTCACTTCTACATCTGAGATCTGCTGGCCTATCAAACCAACCGATAGAAAGACCACATTTCCCGTCTGGCCTGCCGCCAAGGTCCCACCCCGACAAATAAAGGTATAAGCATCTGAAAAACCAGCACACATGGTCAATAAACAAGCGAACGCCTTGGTCCGCGAATGAAACTCCCTTTTCATTTCCATTCTCCTTAGGAAAAAGAGGGAGTGGTACCAAATGTTTAAATAAACATTTCCCATACCACCCCCACAAAGTTGATTGAGAACTCTTCTGAGTCTTTTAGCGAATGAAGAGTCTCATCAACTACTGAGACATTCCGTCACTCCTCATATCCATAGACACTTGGAGATCACTTGCTCTCTTTCTCCTTTTTTATTTTCCCTCACGCGCTTCGTTGAGGATTTTTTCAATCTTGGTTGTGATCAAGTCAATCGCAACCGTATTGGTCACGCCCTCAGGAATGATCACATCCGCATAGCGCTTGGTTGGCTCGATGAACTGGTGGTACATCGGTTTTACCACACCAAGGTATTGCTCAATGACACTATCCAGACTCCGGCCACGCTCCTCCATATCGCGCTTGATCCGGCGAATGATCCGCACATCATCATCCGTATCAACGAAAATCTTGATGTCCATCAAGTCCCGAAGACGCTTGTCTTCAAGAACTAAGATTCCTTCCACGATGAAGACATCCTGAGGTTCCTGACGATAGGTCTTGCTGCTGCGCGTATGCTCTGCATAGTCATAAGTTGGGATATCCACCGGACGACCCTCCAAGAGTTCATTGATCTGCGCAATCATCAAGTCCGTATCAAAGGCAAAAGGATGGTCATAGTTAGTCTTGATCCGCTCCTCAAAGGTCAAATGACTCTGGTCCTTGTAATATGAATCATGCTCAATCATGGCAATCTTTTCATTCGGGAAATTGGCCAAAATGGCACGAGACACACTGGTCTTTCCACCACCAGAACCACCAGTAACACCAATAATAATAGGTCTATTTTGCATTTTCTACTCCATTACCTCTAGTCGCCTGAGAAATAATAGACATCTCAGACACATCTTATCCATTTTACCATATTTTTGCCTAGACATGAATAGTTTTTCAGTCAGAAGTTTGAAAACAAAAAGGACCTTCCGGTCCTTAGATTATTTAGATAAACTAGTTCTTTAGAAAAAAAGCCAAGTGATCTTGCAAAGAAATAAAAATGCGTTCTATTTTTTTAAATGAATCAAGAATATACTGAAACTTTCCGCCGTGAGAAAAGTGCTAGAAACAGTGATGTTTCTAGCACTCGGGAGTTTTGAAACCTTAGGTTCAAAACTAAGTCATGGAACTTCTTCGAAGTTCGCTGACGTCCGTCCTCACCTAAGGAAAGTTTCTAAGATGACTTTGTCTTCAATCTAAAAGGACCTTGCGGTCCTTCGATTATTTCACTTTTTCTAATTTTGCGGCAAATTCATTACCACCACGTAAGACGAGTATGTTTTTTCCACCGTTGACAGGTACGAAACAATAATTTGAATTAGCTTGTATATAGACTTCCTTAGCGCTCTTCACTTGATAGCCTTCTGATTTCACCGCTTCTTGAATGACTTCAAATGTGTGTTCGATCTCTTCTTTAGAAGTCGTGTCTCCATCATACTTTTCTTGATCAGCTAGAGAATAGAATGCGTAAGCCTTGCTATCGTAATACTTATCACTAATAATTCCATGATCTGAAATCTGAACAGTTGTATTATCTCCTTCTGTCACATTCTTCCATTTTCCAACCATGGCCTTTGGTGTTTCAACCTTGTGATAGACCAAATTATCTTCAAAGTTTCCTTTGTATGATTTATAAGTTTTCAAGTCGAATAAATCATTTCTTAAAATAATATTGCTTCCGTCTTTTTGGAGCAAGTTATAGCGTGTGTTCCCACCAGACTTAATAACAACTATTTCTGTCGTCTTCAGGTTAAATTTCTTATCGACATCCGCAAGTGAATGCAAGTCCGTCGCATTTAACAAAGAAAGTGCTGTATTAAATTCTTTTTTCGCTTCATTGCCTTTGAGAACCTTTTTGATGGTCTCGCCACCATTGACTTTTTGTTTCTTTCCACTTAGTTCATAAGTGACCGGACTAGAATCCGTATTTCTCAACCAAACCCCATCTAGACTTGGTCCACCTGAAAAGAAAAAGAACCAAGCAAGAGCAATTACTGCGACAAGTCCCGCAACTGCGACCCCAATTTTGGTTTGTTTATTGAAAGAAAATGTCAATTTTTTCGGTCTTGGCACAGGTTGCAAGGTTTTCGCCGATGGTTGTGGTTGGACAAAAGCTGTCGGCTCTTGTGAAAGAGGTGCACTAGGTGCAACAGGCGCTTCCTGAGAAGGAGCCTGCGCTTCAGTTGCTGGAGCTGGTGCTTCTTTTCGCTCTACGACAAACTCCCCTTTTTCACGCGCTTCTTGAAATTCTTGCATACTTGGCTTGCGACCATTGACCGCTTCAAAGTATTCAACCCAATCTTTTTGATTCATCATATCCCCCTTATTGATTCATTAAAAAAACTAATCATATTATACCACAAATCAGCGAGTTCAGAGCTTTTTTAGGAAATTCATGATTAAAAGAAAAAAGGACCTTTCGGCCCTTCTGATTTATTTCACTTTTTCCAATTTTTCAACTAAATGATAGTCTTCTGTGAAAACTAGGACTGTCTTCCCTCCATTTACAGGGACATAATAAAAATCAGATCCTAGTTGCTTGTACACGTCTTTCATACTAGTTAGCTGGTAATCTTGAGAATCGACCGCATCTTGAAGATCTTCATATATCTCTTTCACTTTGTCAGCTGTCTTTTCTTGATCAAACTTAGTTGAAGGCATCTTTTGGAGCTCTTCTAGGCTATAAAAAGCCGTACCTTCGCTACTATCAAATTCACTATAAGTAAGAATACCACGAGCATTTAATTCAAGATAATTGGTTTCATCATGATAAGAACGCTCAATTTTCCATTTCCCAACTAGCACTTTAGGAATTTCTGTCTTGTGAAAAATAGCATTCTTCTTAAAGCTCTCTGAATGATCACTATAGGTAACCAAATCCATCAAGTCATTGGCTAAAATCACATTGGTCCCATTGCTTTGGAGTAGATTACAAACAAGCCCATGCTCGTCTTTAATGATGATAACTTCCCTCGTGTGGAGGTCAAATTTTCTATCAACATCTGCTAAGGTTTTCAGCTTGGAGTAGTTTAACTGGTTCAAAGCCTTCTGAAACTCTTGTTTTGCTTCATTTCCTTTATAAACTTTCTCAATCTTATACTTACCATACGATCGTGGCTCTTCTTGATTTAACTCATAAACTACTGCTGTTGAATCAGCAGGTCCAACCCAAATTCCTTCCAAACTTGGAGTCGGTTGGAAGATAAAGAAGTAAGCCAGTACAATAAGAGCTAGTATTCCCACACCTGATAAAGCCCATTTTGTCTGCTTATTCCATTTCACACTAAAGCGTTTGATAGCTGGAGTCTCAGGCCTTGACTCCACTTGTGACAGCATTTGAACCTTCTCACTCTTCTCTGGTGAGGCTACCGCTGATGGAACTGGTGCTTTAGGAACGGTCTCTTTTCGTTCCACTACAAACTCGCCATTCGCTCGTGCATTTTGAAACTCTTGCAGACTCGGCTTCCGGTTATGGAGTGCTTCAAAATAGTCAACCCAATCTTTTTGATTCATCTATTCCTCCTAATCGATGATTGTTTTCAAACTGATCTTATTATACCATACATGAAAGGGTAATCACTCATTTTCAGAAAATAAAAGAAAAAGTCCAAGCAATTTTCCACTTGGACTTTCTTCATTATTTCAAAACTTTTTGTGTTTTCGCGTAGTTGGCTTCTACAGCTTCTTTTTCAGCCTTCCACCAGTCTTGGTGGTCTGTGTACCACTTGATGGTATCTTCCAAACCTGCTTCGAAGTTTGTGAATTGTGGTTCCCAACCCAATTCTTCACGCAATTTGGTTGAATCGATAGCGTAACGCAAATCGTGACCAGCACGGTCTGTTACACGGTCGTAGGCGTCTTTTGGTTGACCCATTTTTTCAAGGATCAACTCAAGCACTTCTTTGTTGTTCTTTTCACCATCGGCACCGATCAGGTAAGTTTCACCGATACGGCCCTTGGTAAGGATTGCCCAAACACCTGTTGAGTGGTCGTTGGTGTGGATCCAGTCACGGACGTTCTTGCCTTCACCATAAAGTTTTGGTTTGATACCAAACAAGATATTGGTGATTTGACGTGGGATGAACTTCTCGATGTGTTGGTATGGACCATAGTTGTTTGAACAGTTTGAAATGGTTGCCTTAACACCGAAGGAACGAACCCAAGCTTTCACGATCAAGTCTGAAGCAGCCTTGGTTGATGAATAAGGTGATGATGGGTTGTATTTGGTTTCTGCAGTGAATTTTTCACCAGGACCTTCCCCATGTCCAGGAAGATCTTCACGCAATGGAAGGTCTCCATACACTTCGTCTGTTGACACGTGGTGGAAACGAATGTCGTATTTACGAGCAGCTTCCAAGAGTGTATAAGTTCCAACAAAGTTTGTGTAGATAAATGGAGATGGATCTTTGAGGGAGTTATCATTGTGGCTTTCAGCCGCATAGTGAACAATAGCATCAGCCTTAGCAGCCAATTTGTCAACTAATTCAGCATCAGCAATATCACCAACAACCAATTCAACACGGTCACCAAGGATTTCTTCAATGTTGGCACGGTTACCAGCGTAAGTGAGTTTGTCAAGGACAGTCACATGTACGTCTGGATGGTTGTTGTAGACATAGTGTACGAAGTTTGAACCAATGAAACCAGCTCCACCGGTTACGATGATATGTTTATATTCTGACATTTTTTCTCCAAATAATTTTTAGTTTTGATTGTTCCTTAAATCAATCTTTTTTTAGCTTTCCTTAGGTGAGTACGGACGTTAGGTGAAATTATCCAGTGGATGATTTCAGCAATCCAGGAAGTTCCATGACTAAATTAAGATACAAAGGGCGTCTGCGGATAAAGTCAAAATAGGAAGTTTGACGCAGAATCTTTTGATTCTAGGAAAACTTATCTTTTTGACACAATCCGTAGCCCGTGTTCAATTAGTTTTGAGCCTAGTGTCTCAAAACTTCCGAGCACCTGAAACAAAAATAGTTCAGGTGCTTTTCTCACGGCGGAAAGCTAAGTATATAACTCGCTTCGCTCGTTTATAGCAAAGCTAAAAACTATAGAATGCTTTCTTTGATTGTTTAAAGAGCTATTCTTACAAATCTTCTGCTTTTAGGGGTTTGACGTCTTTGAGCAATGGGTGGTTCTTGTCTGCTTCTGAGACTTCTGCTTCTTCCAAGTTTTCCCATTGGATGTCTAGGCTTGGGTCTGCGTAGTTGACAAAAGCATATTTTGGTTTGAGTTCCAGTGCCCAGTAATCATTGACTAAGTATGTATAAGCAACTTTGTCTGTCAACACTTGGAACCCATTGGCTACGCCACGTGGTACGAAGATGCCTTTTGAAGCATCGATCACAGTTTGGTAGGTATTCCCAAAGGTCTCGCCTTCACGAAGGTCTACCCAAGTTCCAAGAACCTTGCCTTCATCTGCTACAGAGATGTACTTGTCCCAAGGCTCTGCATGCAAGCCACGCAAAACATTCTTACGAGAGAATGAAATATTGTTTTGCAACTTACCTTCTGCAAAGAAGCTTTCAGGGAATCCAAGAGGAAGCATTTTCTCTTTTTGGAAGTTTTCTTTAAACCAACCACGGTTATCTCCGCGCACAGGAATATCAAACTCCATCAAGCCTGGGATGGCTTCAATTTTGCGGGCTGCTAATTCTTTATCAAAAATTTGTTCCGTCATTATGCTTCTCCAATCAAACGGAGCAAATATTGTCCGTATTCGTTTTTCTTCAGTGATTGCGCTAATTCATGGACTTGTTCTTTGGTGATATAACCCATGCGATAAGCAATTTCCTCAAGGTTAGCCACTTGGACATTTTGCAAGCGTTGAACAGTTTCGATATATTGAGATGCTTGCAAGAGACTTTCGTGAGTTCCAGTATCCAACCAGGCAAAACCACGGCCCATGAGCTCAACAGAGAGATCTCCACGCTCCAAATAGGCCTTGTTAACATCAGTGATTTCAAGCTCTCCACGAGGGCTTGGTTTGATGTTTTTGGCAATTTCTACCACATCATTGTCATAGAAGTAAAGTCCGGTCACCGCAAAGTTGGATTTCGGATGTTCTGGTTTTTCTTCGATAGAGATAGCATTCATATCCGCGTCAAACTCTACCACACCAAAACGTTCTGGATCTTTAACTTGGTAACCAAAGACAGTCGCGCCTTTTTCTTTCGCTTCCGCCCGTTGCAACATCTTGGTTAAGCCATTCCCGTGGAAGATATTATCTCCAAGAACGAGGGCAACATGATCGTCACCAATAAATTCTTCTCCAATGATGAAAGCTTGTGCCAATCCATCTGGGCTTGGTTGCTCAGCATAAGAGAGAGAAATACCAAGTTCAGAACCATCTCCAAGAAGTTCTTCAAAACGAGGAAGATCCTGCGGAGTTGAAATGATTAAGATTTCTTTGATCCCTGCCAACATAAGAGTTGATAAAGGATAGTAGATCATCGGTTTGTCATAAATGGGCATCAACTGTTTGGAAGCGGCACGAGTCAAAGGATACAAACGAGTACCTGAGCCACCAGCTAAAATAATACCTTTCATAATGTTAGGCCTTTCTACGTAGTCATTACCCTTATTTTATCATGTTTATATAAAAAAGTCACCTTGCATTTGTGTTACAAGGTGATGACAGGAGATGAGAGTTGTAGAATTGTTAGCATTGGTCTTACTCATGATTCAAATAGATTACTGCTCCTTGACTGAGCCGTCTGAAAACCTTACCTTTACTCCCGATTTGGTCGTGCCTTTCCTAGAATCCATAAACCTTTGAAATTCTTCGTCCTCATTATGATAGATCCCACTCCTAATCTTATTCGCCTTTTTATCATAGGCCAATTCATGTTTCTTGCAAGTCCCGTCAACAAATGTGAGTTTCACCTCAGCTCCCCATGCGTCTGAAGGAATAGAGCTGTAGGATGGATTTAGAATCTCAATCTCCTCAATACCCTCGTAAGACCTCTTCAAGGTCTTTACAAGGCTGACTTCGTACTCTCGGTTCCGTTGCTTTTCCTCCAATTGTTTGTTCATATGAAACAAAGAAATCCCAGCTACCATAAGGAGAGCCAAGGCGATGACCAACATCCTTTTGCTTTTCTTTTTAAACTTGATTTTTACCATAAGATGATACTCCTTACTAATGAAGGTCCCTTTGAGCTGTATCTGACTATCTTTTTCTCAAAGACAATAACAGCAATCAAAAAGAGAGTGGGACAGAAATCGGTAATTCGTTAGAATTCGATTTCATCGTCCCACCTCCGCACAGTTGAGTAGGGCTGTAAAAGCTGATGAAATCAGCGTAGTAGAGCCCACTCAACCACTTCGTCTTGCTCGACAATCCAAATACAATTTAGAGGCTAGGACTTTTGTCCCAGCCTACTTCGTCACATATTGTTCAACTGGATAATCTGCTGGATCTAGGCGCACCTTTCCTCCTGCCACTAGTTGGGCCAGATGCCAACCAATGAGCGGCCCGGTTGTGAGGCCAGACGAACCAAGACCACTCGCGACATAGAGACCTGCTTGATCAGGAAGGCCTCCCCAAAAGGGCGAGAAGTCGCTGGTGTAGGCCCGGGTACCCACGCGCTCACCGACAACTGTTGCTTGAGCTAGTTTTGGATAGTAGGTCAAGGCTTCTTCTTCCATTTGATTCAGCAAAGTTTGGTCTACTGTCAGGTCAAAGCCCATCTCATTCTCATGGGTAGCACCCATACTGATCTTGCCATTTTGGAAGGGAATGATATCCAGCTCTCCTTCGGGCATGACAACGGGATAATCATCAGTAACTAAGTCTAGCTGATAATCCCGCAATTGCCCCTTTTGCGGACGGACATCTACTTGGTAGCCAAGCGGCTCAAGGATTTGCCCCAACCAGGCTCCTGTCGCTAGGATGACTTGGTCATAGCTCTCTCCTGCTATCAGATAGCCATCATCTGAGACCGAGAGAGCAACCTCTTCCTTGATCACTCTTGCGCCACTGGCTTTGAGAAGAGTTGCCGTCAGAAGGGCTCCCTCTACATGGGCCCCACCCGAGGCATAAAGGAGCTGTTCAAAGCCTTGCAGACCTGGGAATTGTTGGGCCACTTCTTCTGTAGTCAAAATCGATAAGTCTCCGATTAAGGGAGATTCTTCCCGTCGACTCAACGCCAACTGATAGAGTTCATCTAATTTCTCTTCCTTCTTCTTAAGGAGATAGACCCCTGTCTGCTGGTAAAAGTCTGTTTCGATTCCGTCCTTGGCCAGGTCCGCTACCAATTCTTGGTAGAAATCAGCTCCTAGCCGAGCCAGACGATACCAGGCCTTGTTTCGCCGCTTAGAAAACCAAGGGCTGATAATGCCTGCCGCTGCCTTGGTTGCTTGCCCAACTCCGTGATCATAGACGGTGACATCTATCTGTGCTTCCTTGGATAAATAATAGGCTGCAGTGGATCCTACGATCCCTGCACCGATAATAGCAACTTTCATGATAACCCCTTAGATATGATAAAAAGGATTGGTGCTGGCTTGACTGCCAATCACTTCGATCTCCCACGCTTCTTCAGACTTCCACTGATTGAGTTTTTCGACTAGTTTTGACACAAAGAGAACTTCGATATGGTGACCTGGATCCAAGGCCAGGAGACCATCGCTCAGCATGTCTTGAGCCGTGTGGTAGTAGATATCTCCTGTGATATAGACCTCTGCTCCCTTGGCGAGAGCATCCTTGTAAAAGGACTGGCCACTTCCGCCACAGATGGCGACGCGCTCAATCACCCGTTCCAGATCCGCCTGGTCATAATGAACCAAGCGCAAAGCATCTAAGCCGAAGGATTCTTTGACCTTGCCAGCCAACTGCCCAAAGGTTTGAGCGGGTACCTGACCGATGCGGCCAATTCCGAGTCTTTCTCCTGTCATACTGAGGGGCTCTGTATTTTCAATTTCTAAAAGCTGGCAGAACCAATCGTTCAATCCATCTGGGACAATGTCAATATTGGTATGGCTGACATAGACCGCAATATCATGCTTGATCAAGTCAATGTAGATCTGATTCTGAGCCCGATCGGCTACCAAATCCTTAATAGGACGGAAAATGGGCGCATGCTTGACAATGATCAAGTCCACTCCATGGGCGATGGCTTCCGCCACCGTCTGCTCCCGGATATCCAAGGCTACCATGACCTTCTTGATGTCTTTTTGCAGGGTGCCGACCTGTAAGCCACAGACATCTCCCTCCATGGAAAGTTCTTGAGGACAGTAAGCTTCATAGCGTTTGATGACTTCACTTGCTAGCATTTAGGACCTCCTTGATTTGGGCGATACGCTCTTCTAACGATACTCTGGCGGATTGATTCTCAACTGGGACCTGCTCCAAAGCAAAGGCTAATTTCTCCACTTCCTTGGACCACTTTTGGACAAAGGCTGGGGCCTGTTCCAGCATCAAATAGGGACCAAAACGCAGTTCCTTGGCTGTCAACTCTTGAGAACCGTGTTCCACCACGAGGATCTCATAGAACTTCTCATTTTCTTCCAAGATAGCTTCATCGACAATGCGAAAATCATGATCTACTAACCAAGCCCGCAGTTCATCCTCTCGATTATTGGGTTGCAGGACCAAGCGAGAGACACCGGCTAATTTCTCAAGCCCTGCTGCTAGGATATCTGCAATCAAGCGTCCTCCCATGCCCGCAATAGTGATAAAAGAAATGCCGTCTGTTGGTTCAAAGGCAGCCAAGCCATTGGCCAGACGGACCTCTATCTTATCTTCTAAACCATTATCGGCAACATTTTGGAGAGCAGACTGATAAGGTCCCTCAACCACTTCTCCTGCAATAGCAGCCTCAATCTTGCCTTCTTGTAATAGGGCGATTGGGAGATAAGCATGGTCACTTCCCACATCCAACAGACGCGCTCCAGCTGGGACGAAACTGGCCACCAAGTCCAATCGATTCGATAATTTTGTAAATTCCATGTGCTTCTTTCTATACTTTTATTCCACCCTTTAGTATACCATGTTTGCACCATTAAAAAAAGGCGCGACGGCGCCTTGTCATTATGCATCAATTTCCTTATAGTCTACTTCCAAGCCACGTTGCACCGCTGGGCGATTGGCGATTTTCTCTGTCCAAGCCTGCAAATGCTTGTATTCCTTCACATTTAGGAAAATCCCTGCACGGTCCCAAACCTTGTCTTGGGCTAGACGACCATACCAAGACCAGATGGCAATATCTGCAATGGTATAGTCATCCCCTGCGATATATGGTTTAGTGGCCAATTCTTTGTCCAGTAAGTCCAATTGACGTTTGGCTTCCATGGCAAAGCGGTTGATGGCATACTCGATTTTCTCAGGTGCATAGTGGAAGAAATGACCAAAGCCTCCCCCTAAAAATGGTGCCGCACCCGTCTGCCAGAAGAGCCAGTTGAGCACTTCTGTCCGTTTAGCCAGATCAGTCGGGATTAATTTGCCAAATTTCTCCGCTAGATACAGGAGGATATTGGCCGATTCAAAGACACGAATGGCTTGATCGCCTGATTGATCCAACATGGCTGGAATTTTCGAGTTTGGATTGATGGCTACAAAGTCACTACCAAACTGATCTCCCTCACCAATCTTGATACGATAAGCGTCATAGCCTGCATCCACTCCCAGCTCTTTGAGTTCTTACAGCATAATGGTAGCCTTGATCCCATTGGGTGTTGGAAGGGTATAGAGTTGGAAAGGTTGATCCCCTTTTGGAAGGGTTTGTTCAAAGCGGGCACTTGCTGTGGGTTGGTTCAAGCCACCCCAAGCTCCTCCCATTTGGCTCGGTGCTTTCCATACTTCTGGTAATTGATAGTCTGACATCTTTTTTCTCCTTTATTTCGCTACTCCTAGCATATCAAATATCGGCCTCCCTTTCAAAGATCTGCTACGCGAAGGCTACTTGACTTTTTTTGTCAAAATGATAGTATAGAAAAAATACAATTTTAAGGAGAAAACCATGTCCACGATCGATTTTCATAGTTTGGCAAAGACAGAACTTCACTGTCACTTAGACGGTTCCTTGTCTCTTCCGACCATTCGCCAATTGGCAGCCATGGCCCATATTGACCTACCTGCTAGTGATGAAGAGCTCAAGCACCATGTCACTGCGCCTGCCCACTGTGAGAATCTTTTGGACTATTTGGAGGCCTTTGACTATATTCGACCCCTTCTCCAAACCAAGGAAGCCTTGACGCTTGCTGCTTACGATGTGGCCAAGCAAGCTGCTCTTGAAAATGTCGTCTACATCGAAGTCCGCTTTGCACCAGAATTGTCCATGGACCAAGGACTCACCGTCCCAGAAACCATCGATGCTGTCTGCGATGGTCTGAGCCAAGCCCAGGAGGAATTTGGCATTGTTGCAAAAGCCTTGGTCTGTGGTATGCGCCAGTCAGATCAAGAAGTCACCTCTCGCATTCTTGCAGAAGCCAACCAAGTTAGCGATCAAGATTTTGTTGGTTTTGACTTTGCCGGGGATGAGCACAACTATTCTCCAGAAGATATTCGACCTTTAATCGAGCAAGTCAAGAGTTACCATCGGCCCATGACGCTTCACGCAGGTGAGTGTCATTGCCCACACTTTGTTGCCCAATCGATTGCATTTGGCATCAAACGCAATGGCCACGTGACGGCTCTATCTCATGAACCCGACTTACTCCAATCCTTTATTGAACATGGGGTCACTGGTGAACTCTGCTTGACCAGCAACTTACAGACAAAAGCAGCGCCGACTTTAGAGGATTTCCCTTATTTGAAAATGAAGGAAGCAGGTGCTCGAATCAGTATCAATACCGATAACCGGACTGTATCTGATACCGACCTCACCAAGGAATACGCCCTCTATCATCAGCATTTCCAAACCAAGGAAACTGACTTTTACCAGCACAATGTCCATGCCATCCAGGCTTCCTTTGCTAGTGAGGAGGAAAAACAAGAACTCCTTAGCAAACTAGAAAAAGCCTATGCTGATTATTTATAAACATTTTAGCTTGCATTTGAGCTTAAGATTGAAGACAGAAACTTATTAAAAACTTTCCTTAGGTGAGTACGGACGTCAGCGAACTTCTTCGAAGTTCCAAGACTAATTATTGAGCCTAAAGTCTCAATAATTCCGAGCATCTGAAACAATAGTGTTTCAGATGCTTTTCTCACAGCGGAAAGTTCCAATATTCGCTTGTCTGATGCTAAAATCACCCTTATATTTTTGTGCCATTTAATTCTAAAGAAACTTGTTTACATTCAAAAACTAGCACTTTTATAAAGTGCTAGTCTTTTTCTATTTAGAAACTGATTCATACAAGGCTACATCTCCAGGAGTCAACAAGCCAGTATAAAAACCGTCAACATTTACATTCGCATATTTAGTTAAATCATCATAAGTATGGATAGTATGAATGTAAATACGTTTTCCAAGTCGATGAACTGCATTTATAAAGTCTGGATTGAAGCGAGGATCAGCAAATGAAATCGTTACTGCCTCGATTTCATCATGTTTTGAAATGAAATCGATAACCTCTTCTGCACTATCTGGCGAAGAATACAAGGTATAGATAACATGCTGGAAAGGATAAATAGCTTCAATTTCTCCGAACATATCTTGATTATAGACTTGTGGAATCACACGATCCAATAGTTCCTTGTCTCGCTTTTTCGCTTCTGAAACAATATCTTGAAATTGAATGATCATTTCTTCTTTGGGAATTTCCATAGATTTAGTATCTGTGATCAAAACCATATCTTTATTGATCACCATTTGATCCAAGACATCTCCCACCAACATCGTCGTGAAACGACTTGGTGTTTCTGGAGAACCATAAGCCTTAAATTTTTTCCATTCATCAGAAGTAAGAGCAACATCATTTTTGTTTCCAAACTGATTCCAATCATGAACAGCAGCCAATTTTTTATCACTTGTCAGATAAAAATCCATTTCAAACAAGCGATGTCCTAGACTATAATTCTGTTGCAAAGCTTCTAAGGAATTAGTATAAAAGGTGTTGTATTCTTTTTCTCGAATCGCACCACCCGCATGGGCTACCAATCTAGGAGAATCCTTTAGCCACTCCTTCTTTTTAGCTTTTGTGTAATGAACAAAGCCAAATTGATTCGATAATTGACCGTTTGTTAGCGTTTCAAGTGTTTCCTTATTTACAAAATCTTTCGATAAGAAAGTTGTCTCTTTGTCTACTTTAAAACGATAGTGATTCTTATCAAATTCTTTTGTCTTCTTATTCCACTTGATCCGGATCGTCACATCAGCTTCTTTCTTTGTATAGCCATCTTTTGTTTTTGTATACCCCGCCTGTACTAGGCTATCTTCAACTGGGTACAGCCCTGATGACAAAATACTTGTACGCACAAAATAACAGCTGATGACACTAAATAGTAAAATTAAGCCAACTACGAGTATCGTTGGATAAAGCCACCTAAATCTTTTTCTTTTTTTATCTCCTCGTTTCATCCTCTAAATCGTCTCCTTTTAATCCTTCCACAAATCCATGGCCTTCAAGAAATCGTCTGAAACGGTCACATTGCGTGGGTTGGTTTGCTCACGTTCTTGTAGTTTCGCCTCTACTTGGGCTAGACTGTTGATCCCTTCACTGCGCCAGTTGCGTAAAATAGCCTGGATATATTTCCAGTGAGGCTTGCCGTTAAAGACAGCTTCTCGTAAGGCTGCCTTGATCACATCTGGATCTGTCTGATCTTCGCGCACAGTCTTGGTCAAATCTTCAATCTCAAAAGGCGTCAAAAGTCGTCCCAGTTCTTGTTGGAAGGTTTCCACCAAATCCTTAATGACATTTCCCTTAGCAGGCGCGCTTTGTGCCTTCCCTTGTGTCTGGGCTTCTAAAATCTCATCCAAGCGCTCCAGGGCAATGGTCGCATCAAAGATGGCTTCAATCTCACCATTGAGCTCAATGGTCCGGTATTGAAGGAGTCCCTTGGTGGTTAAATTGGACATAATCCGATTGACCTCTGTCACCGTTTTTCCTAGATGACTAGCAATCTGATTAGGAGTCAAGGTCTCTTGACCGGTCGTATTTTGAAGGAAGAAAAACTGCCAAACCAAGTAGTCATCTGCTTGGTCAAACAATTCATGATAATGAAAAAGCAAGGCACTTGGAAGAACCAAGTTGCCATACTTAAATGCTTGTGAATATGTCATAATTCCCCTTTATAGGTAACCATAAAATGAAATATCTTTTTCCAATTCTTCCAAGCGGTAAGGTGTTTCTTGATAAACCGCATAGTTGATCCAATTACTAAAGAAGGTCGTCGCAGCTAGATTCCAACGAATGTGAGGCTCTGTATTAGCGTCATCCCCATCAAAATAATTCTTGGGAACGTCCGGATCCAAGCCTGCCTTGACATCTCGGTGGTATTCTTTTGCCAGCGTATCGCGATCATATTCCAGATGGCCAAAGCTATACACCTCACGCATGTCTGGACTAGCAATGATGGAAAGGCCAACTTCATTTCCTTGGGCGATCACTTGAAGATTGCTCTTTTCAAGGACTTCCTTCAAAGGAATATCTGTATAACGAGAATGAGGGGCAAGGAAGCGATCGTCAAATCCTCTCATGAGCAGACTATCGGGACGCACCACTGCTTGGTCATAGATACCGGATAGCTTGTCACAGAGTTCTACTTTTTGAATTCCGTAACGGTGGTAAAGACCAGCCTGGGCTCCCCAACAAAGGTGCAAGGTAGAAAAGACATGCCGCTTGGACCATTCAAAGACCTGGGTCAATTCTTCCCAGTAGTCTACTTCCTCAAAGTCCATCTTTTCGACAGGCGCTCCTGTCACAATCAAGCCGTCATAGTAATTATCCTTGATATCCTCAAAGGTCTTGTAGAAGCTCTCCAAATGCTCAGCCGCTGTATTCTTGGATTCATGGCTCGCCATGTAGAGGAAATCTACATTGATCTGCAAGGGCGTGTTGGCAAGGAGCCGTAAGAGCTGGGTTTCTGTCGCAACCTTGGTCGGCATCAGATTAAGAATGAGAACATTCATCGGCCGAATATCCTGGTGAGTCGCCCGAACATCATCCATGACAAAAATATTTTCTGAACGAAGAATATCGACTGCTGGTAATTTTTTATCTAGAGTAATTGGCATAAAAAGCTCCCATCTTACAAGTTCTTAACTAACATTATATGATAGGAGCTTATAGTTTTCAATTATGGTTTTTCTGTAGCCAGTTATAGTATTAGACTATATTAGTAATGCATCAAGACTTTGTAGTCGTAATCGCCGATCGCTTCGCGACCTTTCAATTCATCCAACTCGATCAAGAAGGCACAACCTGCAACGACCCCACCGAGTTTTTCGATCATTTCGATGGTTGCTTTCACCGTACCACCAGTCGCCAAGAGGTCATCAACGATGAGGACACGTTGACCTGGTTTGATAGCATCGGCGTGCATGCAGAGGGTATCAACACCGTATTCTTTTTCGTAGTCAGCAGAGATGACTTCTCGTGGCAATTTACCAGGCTTACGAACAGGCGCAAATCCAATTCCCAACTCAAAAGCGACCGGACATCCAACGATGAACCCACGCGCTTCAGGACCAACGATCATGTCGATTTTCTTATCCGTTGCGTATTGAACGATTTCACGAATCGCATAACTATAAGCATTGCCATCTGCCATCAAAGGGCTGATATCACGGAAGGTAATTCCTTCTTGTGGATAGTTTTCAATGCTTGCAATGTAATCTTTTAAATTCATGGTTAACTTTCTCTCATAAAAAATTTTTTACATTCCATTATATCATGAATTCCACTAACTTGCATCATTTTTTGCCAAATCATTTTCCCAAGCTCCCACGTCAAAAGAAAAAATCCCACATCCAAAAAAGATGTGGGATTGAGTTCGAAAAAAATCTCTTACTTCTCTTCTAACAATTCATTGTACTGGATTTTCGTATTGCCCAGATTTTTCAAAGAATAGCGCGAGCTGCCATTCTTGAACCAGGTACCAAGGATGTATTGCTCGGCAACTTTCTTACTTTGCTTTTTCAACCAAGCACGGTCTTTGCCGTAGGCAGCAAGTTGATCAAGGAGTTGTTGGCCTTTATAGATTTTGTTATCTGTTTCTAGATATACTTTTTCTTGCACTATAGCTTTTTTATGAGAGTCATAAACAAATCCAAATCCAATCATGGTTTTACTATTCAACTCATGATCATACAAATATAACCAATCAGAAGTTCCCTTAAATACTGTTACAGAAAGATGTTGCTTATCATCGACAATATTTTTGGAAAAAGAGAAAGTTTTATGTCCTTCACCCTCTTTAAAAGTATCATCACTTCCAATGATCTGCGTATAAGGCTTAAACATCACATAGCGCATCCATCCACCATTTTCGGCATAGTTGATTTCTTCCATGGGATTCTTGAGACTCAGGTAGATTCTCAACCAATAAAGAGCTAAAAGCAGGAAGGGGCTGAGCCATAGAAAATATTTTAGCTGTCTTTTCATGAGTCCTGTCCTGTCAGGTAGTCGTAGATTTCACGAACTGTTCCAAGGGCCATCAACTCCTGCTCTTTCACGGTTTGTTTGAGGTTTTGGTAGATGCTGCTTTCTGAGATTTCCCGTTTTTCTGCTTCTTTATTGACCTTCATGATGCCATTTTCAATGGTCACGAAGCCCAACTCTTGGAAGATCTGAATCATTTTGACCAAGAGGATCTGCTGGATCTTGAGATAGGCTGCTAGGTCTTTCAGTTTGTATCGGACATCGAACTCTGGGTATTGGTAGATAGTCTTATAGAGCTTGGCATACTGGTCCCTGCTCCCGTACCCTGTCAGATAGTAGGCTTTGGGGATCTCATTTTTGAAATACACAGCCTGGAAATCATGCTCTTGAAAAATTTGCCGTAGTTGCTCTAAATCCTCAGGGATATTTCCAACTACAACAGCGGGTGCACCTGTCAGATCTGGCAGTTCTTGGGTAAAATCAAGAACGGGAACACCTGCGGGGAGACTGGCATTTTTGGAGCGGATATTAAAGAGCTGGACTCCGTCCACACGCGCATCGACCAGCATGAGCTGAAGGGTCGTTTGGCCATTCCATTGGTTGACCGACAACTGCACAGCTAGCTCTAGGTCTTGCGCCTGGGCAAACTCTGCCTCTAAGCTTCCCAATCCAAAGGCAACCACCTCAAAGGTCGCATCTTCTTGAGAAATTTTGAGTTTCAAATGGGTATTGCCGGCTCCCATCGAGCGCGCCCCTTCTACCTTGAAATTACGGACCAGAAAGACCGGCTTTTTATTGTCCATGCCAAAAGGACTCAAGCGCTCAAAGCTTTTCAAGGTCTCAAGCGTTAGTTCTGTTAAATGCAGTTCCTCATCGATGGCTAAGCTAGACTTGCTACTGAGATCTATCTCTTGCTCTCGAATGTAATCCGTCAGGGCCTGAGACAAGGCAGGGAGGTGGTCCACTTCGAGCGTCATCCCTGCTGCACCGGCATGTCCTCCAAAGGCGACAAAAAGCGACCGGTGAGGATCGAGGGCATCAAAGATATTGACCGACTCAGGACTCCGAGCGCTTCCTTTAGCTCGTCCATCCTCGATACTTAAAACAACAACCGGCTGGTGAAGTTCATCTAAGAGACGACCGGCAACAATGCCAAGCACTCCCGGATTCCAGCCTTCTTTAGCCAAAACCTGGGCAGACAAGCTTGGGTCGACCATGGTTTTAGCTTCGTCGTAGATGCTTTGGACGATCTCTTTTCGTTCTTCATTCTTTTGATGAATCATGAGAGCAATCTCGTGCGCTTCTTCATCGTCAAAACCAGTCAGTAGTTCGATGGCTGGATTTGGGTCATCGAGGCGACCAAGGGCATTGAGACGAGGGGCGATCTGAAAGCCAATTGTTTCTTCATTGACATCCTCCGGACGAATCCCTGCGATCTCCAAAAGCTCCTGCAAGCCCATCCTCTGGGTATGTTGGAGAACCCCCAGGCCGTATTTGACCAGAATTCGATTTTCATCTGTCAGGCTCACCATGTCAGCAATCGTCCCAATGGCTACCAAGTCTAAGAGATCGACTGGTACTTCCTCTAGGAGGGCACAGGCCAGCTTAAAGGCCACACCACAGCCTGCTAGATAATGGAAGGGATAAGCCGCATCTGGATGCTCTGGATGGATGATCGCATAAGCATCCGGCAAGACTTCCGGCATAGAGTGGTGGTCCGTTACAATGACATCCACTCCCATTGCCTGGGCCATAGCGATGGCTTGATTACCCGCGACCCCATTGTCCACCGTGACAATCAAAGAAATACCTTGCTGCTCGATAAAGTACTTGTAGACACTCTCATTGGGACCATAGCCGTCTGTGAACCGGTTGGGTAGGTAGACTTGCACCTCTGCTCCCATCTGCTCCAAGGTTTCCTTCATAATAGAGGCCGAAGTCATCCCGTCCGCGTCATAGTCTCCATAGATGAGGATTTGCTCGTAATCTTCGATGGCCCGTCGAATGCGCTCCACTGCCTTGTCCATATCATGGAGCAAATAAGGGTCGTGAAGGTTCTCTAACTTGGGTTCTAAAAAGTCTTCTAAATCCTCTTTGGTCTGAATGCCACGCTCATACAGTAAGGTTGCTACGGACGCTTCTAGGCCTGCTTTTTTAGCAAGGGCTAAAAAGGCCTCATCTGCACTTGGCGAAGCTAACTGCCAATCGTATTTTGAAGTGATCATCTAGCTTTTGGTCTCCTCTTTTTCTTATCTGAATATTATATCATGAAAGCCGGAAATGGCGGGAAATAAAAGGTCAGGTAGTGGTTGGAACAAAATGAACAATTTCCTCTGTTTTTGTTGCATTTAGCTTGACTTGTGTCTATAAAAGCTTATAATATTAATGATAATAATCTTTTTTAAATATGTGATGGGATGATTATTCTGTTAAATTTTCACTGCTTATTATCAATGTATATTATGAAGCATTAATTTCTTCCGTTTTTCTATCTAATCATTGTATTTAGAAAGTTTGTTTCAGGTCCAACTAATCCTCTATTATGGACAGACTAAAGATAGGATATTGAGGTATGTCCCCTTATTTTCTCAATAGAGGTAAGGTCCTTCTTCTCTAACTACATGTTAAATAAAGCGACTGATTGTATGGAGCAAAGATCAGAAGTTTTTCAGTTTTAGGATATATCACTATATAGAAAAACTGTACGAAATTTATGCAAAAGAAAGGAATGGAGGAACAAGTGAAAACTTTCTATAAAAAAATATTCGCGTTTGTAGCAATGTTCAGTGTAGTTGCTCTTGGTTTGTCAATCATCAAGCCAGTTTCTGCAGCAACTGTCACTCCCACTATTACAAACCTTAAAGCAGATACATCTGGTGGTCAAAAGGTCACATTTTCTTTTGACTGGGACTTAACAGGTAAATCTGTTAAAGAAGGAGATACTTTTACCATCGACGCTCCCGAAGGTTTAAATATCACTGAAGTTGCAACTCAATCACTCCAAGCAAATGGAGCTGAAGTCGCAACCATTTCGATGACAAACAAAAAGATTACTTTCACCTTTAAAAAAGCAATCGAATCCATGAACGAAAACGTTAAAGGTGGTTTCTCATACAATGCAGTATGGGACAACACTCCAGGAAATCCTGGAAATAAAACTGCCACTTCTAAAGTCGGTTCAGAATCTGTCATCATTACACGTCCTGATGGACCTGGCGTATTTGAATCTGTGTTGAACAAGTACAACCTTGATGGTTCCTATGTAACTAAGCAATTCAAATTAGACGCATCTGAAAACTATGCATGGTTAAATGTTGGAGATGACTACTATCTAACAAAATGGTTCATCCGTATCAACGGAGATGGTAAGAAACAAGCCATCACAAACCCTGTTGTGTCAGATAAAATCCAAGCCCCAGCAGTCGATTACTCAAAAATCACTTTTGCTCCTGCTGCAAACCACGCTGCAAATGAATTCTTTGTGGGAACTTACTTGAAACCATCCTTCACTTTAAGAAAAGGTGGACAAGTAGTGGCTTCTGGTTGGGACTTCTGGAAACATGTGAAATTCGATGCGAACGGCAATGGATTTACCGTGAATTTATCAGATGTCAGTGATGTCTTTAAAACAGCATCTAGCGATGAATTGATCGTTGAATACCAAACATTAATTCCTAAGACAACCATCCGTGTTGACAACAATGCTACATTGACAGCTGATGAAATCACAACACCTCAAACTGACCCAGCATTCTGGAACAACCCTGAATTGAAATTCTGGGTTAGCGGTGATAAAACTGTCACTGTTCAAAAAGAATGGGTTGGTGACGAAGAAGCTGACCGTAAAGATATTACTGTTCAATTGTATGCGGACGGCAAAGCTTTGGATGGGATGACACAAACCCTTACAAAAGCTTCTGGCTGGAAAGCAGCATTTACGAAATTACCAGGTATCAAAGATGGTAAGGCCATTGAATATTCAGTAGTAGAAACAAACACTCCTGAAGGTTACACTTCTAAAGTTGAGAAAATTGATGATGACAACGTGATTAAAGTGGTCAACACATCAAACAAACCAAAAGTTACTGAAACTACTGCAAATCTTGTTGTTAAGAAAGCTTTCGAAGTAGCCGGTGATCAGGAACATACACAACTTCCGATTACAGAAGGTCAATTCGAATTTGTCTTAAAAGACGAAAACAACAAAGTAGTCGAAACTGCCAAGAACAAAGCTGATGGCACTGTTAACTTTAAGTCTCTGACTTTCAATAAAGAAGGTACTCATACTTATACTATCACTGAAAACAAGGGTACGGATGCTAATGTCAACTATAGTATACAAAGCATCACGGCTACTGTCGATGTGAAAAAAGAAAACGACAAACTCGTCGCTACTGTCACTTACTCAGGTGGAGATGGTGAAGAAAAAAATACGATCACCAATACTCAAAACAAACCAAAAGTTTCAAATGCTAAGGTAACCTTAAACCTTAAAAAAGCATTTGAAGGTGGCGAACTCAAGGGTGATGACTTTGAGTTTGTTGCAAAAGATTCAAACGATCAAGTTGTTGGTACAGCTAAGAACAAAAAAGATGGTTCGATTACTTTTGATAACATCACTGTAGACAAAGCAGGTACATTCAAATATACCATCACTGAAACAAAAGGTACGGACAAAACCATTACCTACAGTGATAAAACTATCACGGCTACCGTTGTAGTGGTTGAAAAAGACAATGCCTTGGTTGTAGAACAAACCAGCTACTCTGATGGTCAAACTGACACAGATACGTTTACCAACAAAAAAGAAGTTCCTAAAACAGAAAGTACAAAAGCTACTCTTCAAGTGAAAAAACTTCTTAAAGAAGGTGAAACAACCTTACCGTTGACAGACGATCAATTTGAATTTGTCTTGAAAGAAGGAAACAATACCCTTGAAACTGCCAAGAACAAGGCAAATGGTACTGTAACCTTTAAAGAACTTACTTATACTGAAGAAGGAACACATACTTATACCATTACCGAAAACCAAGGTACGGATACTTCAATCAACTACAGCAAACAAATGATCACTGCTACCGTTGAAGTGAAGAAAGTAAACGACAAACTCGTCGCTACTGTGACTTACTCAGGTGGGGATGCTGAAAAAGGAGATACGTTTACAAATACGAAAACACCTCCAACTCCTGTTCCTCCAACAGTGAAACCAACAACAGCTCAATTCAAGGCTAAAAAAGTATTGGCGATCAATGGTTCGAGCGATCGTACATTGAAAGCAAATGAGTTTACTTTCCTTCTCAAGGATCAAGCTGGTACGCTCATTGATACCAAGACAAATGGTGAGAATGGGGATATTCTCTTCAGTCCAGTAAGCTTTAATGAAGCTGGTACGTTCACCTACACAATTACTGAACAAAAACCAGCTACACCAGAATCAGCAATCACTTATGATGAATCTGTTCATACTGTAACAGTGACTGTCACTAAGGATGCAAATGGACAATTGAATGCGGATGTGCAATACGACGGTAAAAAGAATATCCCTACTTTTACCAACACGTATACACCTCCGACACCTCCAACTCCAAGTGAAAAACAAATTACCACAAGTAAGATTTTAGAAGGTCGTGACCTTCAAGGTGGCGAATTTAGCTTTAACCTTTTGGATGAAAATGGAACTGTTCTTCAGACAAAACAAAATGCTGCAGATGGTACAGTGACGTTTGATGCGATCGCCTACACGGAAGCGATGATTGGTACTCATAAATATACCGTTAAAGAAGTCGTACCAGCTGATAAGGCAAACATCCAATATGATGAAGGTCAAGTGGATGTCACAGTTACCGTCACAAAAGATGAAGCATCAAATGCTATCCAAGCAGTGGTTTCTTATGGTGACAAGAAAACCTTTATCAACAAGGTGATCCCACCAACTCCACCAACTATTGATATTCCTGAACTGAAACTCTACACCCTTAAGGTTCGTAAAGTGGATGAAAAGGGTAATTACCTAGCTGGTGCAGTATTTGGACTCTTTGAAGCAGATGGTGTGACACCTGTTGCCAACCCATATGGACAAGGCCAAGCGCAAGCAATTTCTGGTCAAGATGGACTTGCAAGCTTTGTTGGATTTGAAGCGAAAGATTACGTGATCAAAGAGATCTCAGCTCCAAGTGGTTACCAACTTTCAAATGAAGTCATCAAGGTTGCTGCAAGCGACTTTGCTTCTGCAACAAACCTTGTTGTTGATAAAGGAAACGTGGTAAACAAACTCCTTCCACCTCCACCATCAACAGATATTCCAAATATACCAACACCAAGTAATAGCAAACCTAAAACTCCATCACCAAATGGAGATAAGCCTAAGCCTAGTGACAAACCTAAATCTAGTGAAACTCCTAAATCTAGTGACAAGCCTAAAGAAAGTAAACGATCTCTTCCTTCAACAGGAACGGAAGATCATTTAGGACTTCTTGTAACTGGTTTGACATTCGTCGCTACAGCTATTGCTTCTATGAAACTTAAGAAGAAAGAAGACTTCTAAGAAACATGAAAGATCTAGTCAAACACGACTAGATCTTTTTCTTGTATTCGGTTACTCAATTCTGAATATTTTGATCTTCATAAAAAACAACTTTCCCATCTTTGACCTTGAATGAGTAACTGATGGAATTGGAATAACTACCTTTAGAATAATAGAAATCATAGGCACCATCCGGTAGTTTGCTAGCGTCTAATTTTTTGGCTGCTGCTTTTAAGTCTTTTTCCTTAACGGATACACCATCCTCTATATAAATAGTCATACGGATTAACTCTTGATCGATTAAGGTTTGAAAAGGGATTTGATAGTAACCGGCAAAGTCTTTTTTCCCTTCTTTGAGATTTTGACTTGCGATACTATCTAGAATTTGCTCCTTCTCATCACGGTTGGAGTTAGATAAAAAACCAAAGAAACTAATAGGAAGACCTAGAGATTGCTTCTTTAATTGTCCCTCAATTTCCTTCTCCTTCTTTTGGACAGATTGTTGCTTCAAGTATGCTTCCTTATACTCTGGAAGATGGTCACTAGTTGTATCTGTCCAATCATTATGAAACACCGTATCCGTTTCTAATGTCACTGATTGTCCATCATAGGTTTTCTCAGAGTAGGTATAAGACACATGATAGGTTGGGATTTCCAAAGCAGTCCAGTCCAGTTTGTTTATGGTAACAGTTCCATGCAGACCAACCTTAGCAAGCTCACTGCTGACAACTTCCTTAGCCTTTTTATAATCACTCGGTTTCATGATCTTACAACTGGAAAGAAACAGGCAACATAGAATAAGTGGGATTCCTGCGAATAGTTTGAAATAGTTGAGCTTCATAGCCTGACCTCCTTGCTAAATTCGACCTAATCGATTAATTTTTTATATAGTCATATCTGAACAACCTATGAACCGATTGAAAATTCTAATGATAATTGAGAAATTCCTATTATATCTTGACTATTTTTGAATGACCCATTTGGCGTCACCATAAACGATCGTAAACGGCCCATCCCCATCTGTTAAATAATTAATCTTATATTTAGCTGACTCACCTGCCTCAAGGACTGTTGGCTGTTTGTAATTTAAAGTATTATTCAGCATATAAGCAGATTTGCCATGGCCATCATAGAGATCTACATTTGTATAATCTGGAGTATTTTCAATACTGAGAGGTGTTGTATTCGATAGGGTGAATTCGACGATCAATCGATGTTGTTTTTTCCTTGTATCGATACGGTCTTGATCATCCTGAACATCCAAATTTGGATCGTCTGTTACACTATTCAGTGTAACTTCTAAGCCATTAGCAAATACAACTGGCTCTCCAATTGCATAACTTTTAACAGGATTTTTGGGATTAAAATTCTTTAATTTTTCTTTTATCTTTTGTCCGTCATTATTATTTCCAGATGGGATGGTCCAAAAGATATTATTCTCATCTTGCTTACCATACTGATTATCCCCCTTCATTTGCTGAGGGATTTGTAAGAGAATAGCCAAGTTTTTTAAATCAATTCGAACATCACCTTGATTTGTCACTTCCATTTCAACCGTGAATTCCGTAGGCGAAGTTTTACTATAAGCATAACCGGATAATGAGGTTGCCTCGAAATTTTTGTTAACTAACTGTTGTAAAACTGTTGAAAGCATGATATAGGAAATATGATCATCTCGATTTATTTCTTTTTCAGCATACCTTTGATGGAATTCATCGAGCCAATCATAGAAGGCTTGATTGAAATCTGACTCATTAGGATTTTTATAATATTTATTCCCTCTCGGTAAAAGCTCTGGGAAGTACGTTGGTACCTGAATGCGAATAAATACTTTGTTTCCCTTAACTGCATAGCCCTTTAATTCATATTTTTTTCCAAAGCTCAATGCATTCGTCATGAGCTTCAAATACATGGGACCATATATTTTGAGGGGGTACTTCTCACCAAGATATTCCACATAAGTATTTGGATCAAAAGTACTACTGTTTTTTTCAATTTTAGGGATAATATAATCGTTCCAGAGTCGAGTATACATATCCTCTTGATTTTTTGCCCCATTGGCCTTGATTACTGTGTCTATTCCCCTTGGATCTACATAGATTCCTTCAACGACCTGCAAAGCTTTTTGAACTCTTCCTTCCTCAGATAGAGAGACTTCATTCGGTTGCTGTCCATATATTGAAATACCATCGCTATCATCTGACCTCATATATTGTGGAAGTTTTTCAAACGTTATGTATCTGATACTGTTCTTTGCATCCCAATCAAATGTTGCTGCAGGTCCTGTCTTGTCAAAATGAATGTTTTTTCGATCGATTTTCTTCTGTACTTCTTTATTCGAAGAACCTTGTTTTTCTACAGTTCCTTGTTTGCAGGCACTCAAACATACTGGTATAAGTACCGAACATAAGACAAGGCCCCATTTTATTTTCTTCTTCATTTCATCTCCTCCTAATCTCTTCCTCATTTTACCATCAATCCCCCCTTTTGTCAGTCAAATAGATAGAGGCTGGGACAAAAGTCCTAGCCTCTCAATTATTTTTGGATTGTCGAGCAAGACGCAGTGGTTGAGTGGGCTCTACTACGCTGATTTCATCAGCTTT
>JAGZKI010000035.1 GCA_018365265.1 Streptococcus parasanguinis
GCTGATTTCATCAGCTTTTACAGCCCTACTCAACTGTGCGGAGGTGGGACGACGAAATCGAATTCTAACGAATTACCGATTTCTGTCCCACTCTCTTTACTTTTTAGGGGCTGTTCTTCTAGCAGAATCCGCTCAAAAATGGTTCGGTGATACATGGGCTATAGGAAATATTTATAAGCAGTCCTAGTTTTTACTTTTGATCACTGGTCCCAAGGCCTATTAAATCTGTGTTATAGTTTTTGCCTATATCAAAATTCGTGTAAAAGCAATTATACAAGACGGCTATCTTCTGATATGATAGAGTCAATTAGAATTTTTGGAGGACACAACATGTCAACTACAATTATCGGTTTCCCACGTTTGGGTGAATTCCGTGAATTAAAATTTACAACTGAAAAATACTTTAGAAAAGAAATCTCAGCAGACGAGCTCTTGGCAGCTGCCAAAGACTTGCGTGCAAAACACTGGAACATTGTCAAAGAGCAAGGCATCTCAGAGATTCCTTCAAATGACTTCTCACATTACGACAATTTCCTTGATGCAGCCTTCCTTTTCAACGTCGTGCCTGCATCTGTTCAAAACTTGGATTTGACAGACCTTGAACAATACTTCGCTTTGGCGCGTGGTTACCAAGGTGAAAAAGGGGATGTCCGTGCCCTTCCAATGAAAAAATGGTTCAACACCAACTACCATTACATCGTTCCTAAATTTGAAAAAACAACAGAAGTGAAATTGGCTGGTCACAAGATTTTTGATGAGTACCAAGAAGCCAAAGAATTGGGGATCAACACTCGTCCAGTAGTCGTTGGACCATTCACTTTCCTTCAATTGTCTGACTTTGAAGATGGTGTGAAAGCTGAAGACTTCGTCGACAGCCTGGTTGCTGCTTACCAAGAAGTCTTTGCCAAATTGGCTGAGCTTGGTGCGACTCGTATTCAACTCGATGAGCCAGCTCTTGTCAAAGATTTGTCAGCTGAAGAAAAAGCTCTCTTCTCGAACCTCTACAACAAACTCTTGGCTGACAAGAAAGGCCTTGAAGTCTTGATCCAAACTTACTTTGGTGATGTTCGTGATGTCTACAATGACCTTGTAAACTTACCAGTAGATGGTATCGGTCTTGACTTTGTTGAAGGCAAGAAAACACTTGAATTGGTGAAAGGTGGCTTCCCAGCTGATAAGACTCTTTATGCAGGTATTGTCAATGGGAAGAACATCTGGCGAAACAACTATGAAAAGAGCTTGGAAATCTTGGATCAAGTTCCAGCTGAAAAGGTTGTCTTGACGACTTCTTGCTCTCTTCTTCATGTGCCATTTACAACTGCTAACGAAGATTTTGAACCAGCTATTTTGAACCACTTCGCCTTTGCGGTTGAAAAATTGGGTGAATTGCGTGACTTGGATGCTATTCGCAACGGTCAAGGGGCAGAAGCTCTTGCTGCCAACAAAGAACTCTTTGCAACAGAACGCGTTGGAGCAAATGCTGAACTTCATGCTCGTATCGCAGCTTTGACAGAATCAGACTACACTCGTTTGCCAGCTTTCGCAGAACGTGAAGAAATCCAAAAAGAAGCCTTCAAGCTTCCAGCACTTCCAACAACTACCATCGGTTCATTCCCTCAAACTAAGGAAGTACGTGCTAAACGTTTGGCCTTCCGTAAGGGTGAATTGACACAAGAAGAATACGATGCTTTCCTTGCTGAAACGATCGACGAATGGATCAAATGGCAAGAAGAAGTTGGATTTGACGTGCTTGTACACGGTGAATTCGAGCGGAACGACATGGTTGAGTACTTCGGTCAAAACTTGTCTGGTTACCTCTTCTCTAAAAACGGGTGGGTACAATCATACGGTATGCGTGGAGTGAAACCACCAATCATCTGGGGTGATGTGACTCGTCTTAACCCAATCACTGTGAAATGGTCTAGCTACGCACAAAGCCGTACGGACAAACCTGTTAAAGGGATGTTGACTGGACCTGTTACCATCCTTAACTGGTCATTCCCACGTGAAGACATCTCTATCAAGGATTCTACTCTTCAAATCGCTCTTGCCATCAAGGATGAAGTTCTTGACCTTGAAGCTGCTGGTGTGAAGATCATCCAAATCGACGAGGCTGCTCTTCGTGAAAAATTGCCACTCCGTCGTAGTGACTGGTACGAAGATTACCTTGACTGGGCGATTCCAGCCTTCCGTTTAGTACACTCAACTGTTGCACCAGACACACAAATCCACACTCACATGTGTTACTCAGAATTTACAGATATCATCCCAGCTATCGACAACTTGGATGCAGACGTCATCTCATTTGAAGCTAGCCGTTCAAACCTTGAAATCTTGGATGAGTTGAAAGCCAAAAACTTCCAAACAGAAGTTGGACCTGGGGTTTACGATATCCACTCACCACGTGTCCCACAAGACGGTGAAATTGATCACACTATTGAAGCAATCTTGGCCAAAGTACCAAGTGGCAAAGTTTGGATCAACCCTGACTGTGGTTTGAAGACTCGCGGAATTAAAGAAACAAAAGAAAGCTTGATCAAACTCGTTAATGCTGCTAAAGAAGCGCGTGAACACTTGTAAGAAATGTTTCGAGGACCTTCTATCATCGTGTAGAGGGTTTTCGAATCGTTCCCTTATCCTAGAAATAGTGGCTCAGAGTTCTTGATCAAAGAAACAAAAGAAAAGGATAGAATATGTCACAACACACACCGTCTCTGTCATTTGAAGTTTTTCCTCCAAATCCTGAAGTAGGCAATGCCAAACTCTTACGTGCCTTGGCAAATATGCAGGAGCTAGCTCCTCACTTTATTAGTGTGACCGCTAGCAATAATAAATACAATATCAAAGAGACGACGGTTGCTTTAGCCAATTACATTCAAAATGAATTGTCTATTCCGACGATTGCTCACTTGCCAGCCGTCTATTTGAGCAAGGAAAAAGTGGCCGATACTCTTCATGAGTTAGATGAAGTAGGGGTTCATCGGATTTTGGCTCTGCGTGGGGATATTATCCCTGGTGTGGAACCTTTAAAAGACTTTCGTTATGCAACGGATCTGATTGAATTTATTAAAACAGAAGCTCCTCATTTTGAGGTGATTGGTGCTTGCTATCCTGAGGGACACCCAGATTCTCCAAACCAAATTTCAGATATTCAAAATCTTAAAAAGAAGGTAGATGCAGGGTGCTCTAGCTTGGTCACTCAACTTTTCTTTGACAATGAGCGTTTCTATGATTTTCAGGATAAGTGTACCTTGGCTGGGATCAATGTTCCTATTCATGCAGGAGTGATGCCGATTCTCAATCGCAATCAGGCCCTTCGTCTCCTTAAGACTTGTGAAAATGTTCATATCCCACGGAAGTTTAAAGCCATTCTAGACAAGTATGAGCATGATCCAAAGTCTCTTCGCGCAGCTGGCTTGGCTTATGCAGTCGATCAAATCGTTGATTTGGTTACTCAAGATGTGGCAGGTGTCCATCTTTACACCATGAACAATGAAGATGTCGCTTACCACGTCTACCAAGCGACAAAGGATTTATTTGCTCATCAACCGAATTTTGAAGTGAATTAATCAACACTTTTAGTAGGAAGTGTAGAGATTGAGAAAGAATCGTTCTCAGTCTCTTTTTATTTGGATAAATTACTTGCTAAAAGCCAACTTTTTTTTTATAGTATTAATATGAAGTTTTTGGAGGCGCTTGCAATGAAGAAAGATCTCACGTTAAAGTTATTTGGACCCCCTAAGGTTGTTTTCAATCAGAAAACTATTCGGTTTTCTTTTTCGAAGATGGAGGCCTTACTTTATTACTTGGCGGTCATGGGGCAAGTCAACCGTGATGAAATAGCCGGTATCCTTTGGGGAGATAAGGAAAATCAAGTAGCTCGCAAAAACTTACGAAATACGGTTTATCAAGCCAATAAAATTTTTGAAGGAGATATCATTGTCTCTCCAAGTCGGAGCAGTTTGGCCCTTAATCCTGATTTGAGCCTTTCTTTGGATGTCAAACTTTTTGAAAGAGACCCACTAAGTGCCTTGGATCTCTATCGGGGAGACTTTCTAGAGGGTTTCTATGTCAAGGATGATGAAGATTTTGACCAGTGGGCTTCTCGCAAACGAGATGCTTACAGGAAGCTCTATGTCGAAAGCTGCTATCAAAAAATTGAAAAGGTCGGTTTTGGAGACTCTAGTATAGAACTCTTGCTCCATCATTTGGTAGAGCTGGATGAATATGAAGAGAAAAACTATCAGCTCTTGATGAAGTATTATAGCTTCCATCACCAGCTAGGAAAATTTTTCGAGACCTATTATAAGCTAGTCGATTTATTGGATCGCGAGCTCAGTGTGCGTCCCAGTCGAGCGATTGAGGAACTTTATCACTCTGTTTTGGAAGCCAAACGAACTCATAAACTGACCAATCGCTTGAATATTCGTGAACTTTCCTTCTTTGGTCGGAAACAAGAACTCTCGCAACTCGAGGAATACCTTTCCTTAGTCGAGACGGGTGAGGCGGTAGGTCCTTTTCTCGTGATGGGGCAATCTGGAACAGGTAAGAAACGTCTCTTGCGGCAGTTGGTCTTGATGTCCAATCGCAGTTTTAATTTTATCAAGGTTGAAGGAAAAGCTACTAGTCAACGCTACGAAGGAAGCAGTTGGAATGATCTCAGACAAGCGCTAGAGAAACTGGGGGATGAGATGGGGCTTTCCCTTCTGGAAGAGGAGGATGATCTCATTTCGGTATGGAATCAGCTTCAAGGCCTTAGCAAAGAAAAACCGCTCCTAATCCTGCTTGAAAACGCCCAGTGGATCGATGCAGTGTCTCTAGAAAAAGTGAAACAACTAGAGGAGCGAAGAAACCAGGAGAAATGGCAACTAATTTTTACAGCTGAAGAGCCTCTGCCAGCTTCCTTCGTCAACTTCTTGGGGAGCTTGAAGGTAGAGAAACGGCTGTCTCAACTAGAGTTGACCAATTTTGAGCCAAGTGAAAGTCGTGCTCTCTTGAAAGGGGAACTGGGAGCAATAGAGCCGGCCGTGATGGAGCAGATGGTCGAATGGAGTGAAGGCAGTCCGTTCTTTCTGTCCAGCTATATTGAAGAGTGGAAAGAAAATGAAAATTTAGAACCCTTGCCTGATATCATTCAAGCCTATCTTTCTCAGGAACTTGGGGATATGAGCAGTGAAGAAGAAGCTCTTCTACACTACCTATCTTGTTTTCATAAGCCAATTTCTCTATCTATCTTGGCAGAATTGACGGCTACAGAGCTTCCTGTTTTGACAGAATTAATCGAGCCTTTATCTGAAAGAGCAATCGTCTCAATCGTAGAAGAAGGAGAGGCTCTCATGGTTCAATTCTGCAAGCAATTGGTAGCCATGTACTTTTACCATCTTCTTTCGCCAGCTAGACGGCGGCTCTTCCACCAACAAATTGCGCAAAAATTGGAAGAAAGCTTAGAAGATTCGACGGACCTTCTTCTTTATAAGGAAATTGCCTACCAATACAAGCAATCCCAAAATCTTTTGCGTTCCATATCTTTTGAGTTGACCTATTTAGAAGAAATCCTTCAGCTGGAGCATGAGCTGTTTCCGATTTATTCCAAGGTAGATGAGGGGTTCCTATCAGATGGTACAAATAGTCATTTGGACATTTTGGGAGAGCTATCCCGCATTCGCCAAGAATTAGATAACCTCTTTTCAAGGCACCAAAGAGATAGAGAATACAAGCATTTACAACTGCGTTACTTGTACCTAGAAGGTCGCTATTTTATTCGGAGTGGGGAGTATCAAAAGGGAATTCATGATATCCAAAAAGTCATCTCCTATGCGCGGGAACTCAAGCAATCTGACTTCCTCTTAGAGGGTTATCGGCAAATCATTTATTATTGCATTCAAACGGAAAATATCTCTGAGATGGCCTATTATACAGATTTGGCTTTGGAAGATGCCATCCAAGCTAATAATCATGAGGTCATCGCGATCCAGTTGCGTTTGAAGGGCTTGTATCACCTGATGGTTGGGGATGAGGAGCAGGCGACCCGGCATCTGTATCGCTCCATTGATTGCTTTAGTTTGACCAATAGCATGCAGGCTAAGTATGCCATTCAAATTGCGGCTTCTTTGGCCTACCTCGCTGAAATCGAGCAAATTAGGGGCCATTTCCAAGTAGCTGTCACCCACTTAGAAGAGGTTCTGCGTTTGGTGGGAGATCAGGCTGTTGATTCCGTCCGTGTCGTCTTTGATATTGATCTAGGTATCGCCTATTATTGGAAGGGAGATTTGATTCAAGCTCGTCTCTGTTTTGACAGAGCTCAGAAGATTTTGTCCAGTGTTCGCTTCCCTTGGAAGGAAGAATTGCTCGAATTTTATCAATCCTTGATCGCCTGTCAGCAAGGAGATCAAGAAAAGGTTGCGGCTTATCTGGCTCGAAAAGAAAGGACGATGAATCCATCTGCCAATTCACGAGATAAAGGGATGGTTCATTATCTATTAGCTTACTTATCTGATCAAAAGGAGAAAGGAGAAGAGCTCGCTCCTGCCTTGAGGACCTTCTTGAAAGAAGATAAGAATTACTACAAGAAGGTGGCAGAACAACACTTGAATCCCTACAGAGATCGTCAGTTTCTTAAGAAATTAAAAGACCTGTAGTGTCTCTTATCTAAATCATAAGGGAAGGATAAGAGGCCATGCCTCCTTTCAGGCAAAGATCATTGTGCTGAAAATGAAAAAAGCATAGAAATACCCTAGCAATGGGTGTTTCTATGCTTTTTATGTGTGTAGAAAGCTTCCTAGTTCAGTTTTTGTTGCGCCAATATTTGGGTCAAGTAAAAGATAAAGGTCGCAGCAAGATTTGAAGTATGATTGTCAATGTCATGAGGAGGAGAAACTTCCACGACATCAAATCCGACTAGTTTGCCACTAGCAGCAATGTGTTGGAGAAGCAGGAGGGCTAGTTTAGGATCGACACCAAGTGATTGGATGGCGCTAACACCAGGAGCAGAGCCGACCGCAAAGCAATCCATATCAATAGACAGATAGATCGCGGTTTGGTTTTCTAAAAATTGATCGATTCGATCCAGAATGGCTTGGTGGCTCATCTGGAAGAGATCTTGGCCAGTTAAAAAATCAATGCTTGGTGTTTTAGCAACGTAATTAAAGAGGAAGAGGTTATTATTGTGCTCTTGGATCCCCAGGATGAGGTAAGGGAAGTCCTGACCTTTTTCTTTCGCATGATCAGCCATTTGACGAAAACCTGTTCCAGAATTGGGACCGGTTTGGTCGTAAGGTCGCAAATCAAAGTGGGCATCCAGATTGATCACAGCCAGTTGTTCACCTTTTTCTAAACTGGATTGAATCCCTAGATAGTGGCCGTAAGCAGTTCCGTGACCGCCTCCTAGGACAATAGGTTGGATTCCTAATTGGTACATACGCTGGATCGCTTGTGAGAGACTTTCTTGGAGTTCTTCTAATGAATGGTTGGGCCCGTCAATATTTCCCACATCATACACTGTCACATTGGTTCCCCAGTGCCATGGAAGTTTAGCGATTTGAGAACGGATGGCTGTAGGACCCTCGACCGCTCCTACGCGCCCATTGTTGATATAGACTCCTTTGTCGCTCTTAAAGCCGATGATCCCAAAGGTCATCCCCTCAAATGGAGTGAGGGTCTCGTCGTTTAGGTCTAAAAATTTGGTGACCATTCCCCATTTGGCCGTGTAGGGATTGTCCTCGATGCTACCTTGGTAGTAGCTGTAGGTCATTGGATAGTAGTTTGTGAGCAAGCTTGTCGCCTCCCTTATTTTTCTGAAAGTAGGCAGAGGCTGAGAAGATCGCCAGCCTCTGTTTTGCTTTATTCTTACTGTATCAGTATTGAATGCTTAAGTCAACTGCTTTTTCGATGGTTGCTAAGAATTCTTCGCTTTCGACAACAGCAGATGCTTTATTAAGTTCTTCAAAGATTTCGATATCTTTGTCAAATTCAATGAAGTTCAGTTTTTGACGAATCAGCTCATAAGCTGGTTTTGTACCTTTACCAAGTTCATGATTTTCTGGCTTGAGATCCAAGGCTTGGCAAGCTGCCATGATTTCAGTAGCAACGATGCGACGGGAGTTTTTAAGAATTTCTGCTGCTTTACGAGCGGCAGTCGTTCCCATGCTGACGAAATCTTCTTGGTTTTCACAAGATGGAATAGAATCGACACTAGCAGGGTGAGCCAAAATTTTATTTTCCGATGCAAGGGATGCACAAGCATACTGGGTAATCATGAAGCCTGAGTTGAGTCCAGGGTGTTTGACCAAGAAGGATGGTAATTTACTGAGTTGGCTGTTGACCAAGCGTTCCACCCGACGTTCAGATACGTTCCCAATTTCAGAAAGGGCAATGCCTAAGAAGTCAAATGGTTGCGCCATTGGTTCACCGTGGAAGTTACCTCCTGAGATGACGTGTCCTTCTTTGGTAATGATTGGGTTATCTGTGACAGAGTTGATTTCGATTTCAACTTTTTCTTTTACGTAAGCAATAGAATCCTTGCTGGCTCCATGTATTTGAGGGATACAGCGGAGTGTATAAGGATCTTGTACCCGTTGTTGAGTCGCAACAGTGGTATTCTTGCTTCCTTCAAGAAGGTTACGGATGTTGCGAGCAGTTGCCAATTGTCCACTTTGAGGACGGATGGAATGAAGGTCTTCTTCGAATGGACTGGTAATTCCATTGTGAACTTCCATTGAGAGAGCACCAGCGATATCAGAGAGTTTGAGCAATTGGATACCATCATAAGTCGCAAGAGCACCGATACCGGTTAGGACAGTCGTACCATTGATCAAGGCAAGCCCTTCTTTGGCAGCTAATTGGATCTTTTCAATTCCAGCACGATCTAAGGCTTCTTGACCACTGAGAAGTTCTCCTTTGTAGTAGGCGCGTCCAAGACCCAACATTGGTAAAACCATATGAGCAAGTGGTGCTAAGTCTCCAGAAGCTCCGAGAGAGCCTTTTTCAGGGATATAAGGAGTGACTCCTTTGTTGAGCAATTCTAACAGTTTTTCAACGGTTGACAGACGAATGCCAGAATAACCTTTCAAGAGTGAGTTGATACGGATCAGCATGATGGCACGAACGGCATCTTCAGGAAGTGGATCACCGAAGCCAGATGAGTGAGTTCGGATCAGGTTTTCTTGCAGTTGAACAGTATCTTCTGGAGAGATGCTGACATTACAGAGGGAACCAAAGCCAGTGGTTACACCATAGACGACTCGTTTTTCCCGGACAATGTCATCAACGATTTTACGGGATGCGATAACGGCTTCTTTGGCTTGTTCATCAAGCTCACATTGGGCACCGTGCCGAGCTACAGCGATGACTTCTTCGAGTGTTAAGCTATTACCATCTAAATGAATCAATTGAGTCATATAAAACCTCCGATTATGAATAGTTGTTCTGTGGAAGTAGTGTTGTTTACTTCGGTTTGAATACCAAACATGGGCCCATTGTCTATTGATCTAAAAAATTGAAAAGAGTCATAGAGAAAAGGGCTCAGGTTTGACATTCGTGGAGTCCTAGATGGGTTAGGGAGCAAAACCGAGCTTCGCTCCCGTCTCTGTTCCCATCTACTGTGTAAAGAAAATTAGTGAGGAAGGGCTTTAGATTTATGTAGTTTATCGCCGTGGAAAACAAAGTAGAGTCCACTTGCAATCACGAGACCGATGGCACCCCAAACAAAGTTCATCATGTTGTCCCCTGCAATCATCAAGATACTGACCACAACGGCTAGAACTGGGATAACGGGACCAAATGGTACTCGGAAGGTAACCTTTTTGTCTGGGTACATTTTTCTGAGTTTGATGGCTGCCAAAGCAGTTGGAATGTATTGGAAGAAACGGAAGACAACACTGAAGGTTGCTAATGATTCGAAAGAGCCAGATAACAAGAGTAAGAAAGCGAAGATACCAGAGATGATAATGGCAATGACAGGGGCATTCTTAGAGTTTGTTTTTCCAAGCCCTTCTGGCAAGAGTTTTTCAGTTGCTAATGCGGCACCAAAACGAGGAACCATGATGGATTCACCGATGTTTAGACCGGCGATTGAAATGAGGGCTCCGTAAGAAACGAGGGGAGCTCCGATAGGGCCAATCATTTCGACAAATGCGTCTTGTACTGGTGCACCGGTTTGCATAATGCGACCACCAAGCATGGCGATTGTTCCAGCGATGATCAACATGTAGAGGACAGATACGATACTGATAGAACCTAGAATAGCGCGGGGAACGTTCTTTTCAGGGTTGCGCATTTCCCCTGCAACGATAGACATGGTTTCAAATCCGATGAAACCGTAGAAGATGTAGACGGCTGTACTAGAAATAGAACTGAAGAGACTTGTTCCACTTTCCAATTGAAGGAAAGGTGTGAAGTTGCCCTTGCTCACGCCACCGGAAATGAAGAAGATGGCAAAGAGTGAGAAGAGGACAATTGGAATTAATTTTGCAACAGTAGCTGTCAGAGTAAACATCTTAGAGGTTTTCAGACCAGCAATGTTCATCAGACTCAAGAGAATCAGCATACCGATACTGATCGGAAGGTTGTAGCCTTCAAATGCTGGGAAGGTGATGATGAAGATCTTAGCAAAGCCGGCTAACATGGCAGCCCAAGCGATAACAGTAACGGCCCAACCGAGAATCCCAACGTTAAAGCCAACGAAGTCTCCGAAAGCGGCTTTTGAGTATTGCATGGCTCCACCGTTTTTGTCGAAGTAGCCAGCTGTTTCAGCCAGACAGGCTGATAGTAGCATGACGAGAATGGCAACCCCGAACATGACAGCTAGAGAAGCTGGTCCGAGGCCAGAATAAATTTTTTGAGGGAGGAGGAAGATACCAGATCCGATGACGGCGTTGATACCGTAAAGAGTGGCACCGCTAAAGCTGAATTTCGCTTTTTCTTGTTCCTCAATCGACTGTTTATGTGCTCCGTTCATAATGTTTCTCCTTTGTGAACATTATTGTAGTCCAGTCCAGATAGCAATCGGTTGCTCCCCAGACTGATGGGGTAAAAACGTGATTGTCATCTCTTGAAGAGGAGATGCTTGTTCGATCACCAGGAGCTCGTGAGTTTGGAGGGTTTGAGAATGATTGGTTCCCCATTCGAGTGTTAGTGGACAGAGAGCATAGATCAATTGATAGTGACTCTGACTTTTGACACTCTCTTTTGGGGATATAGCACTCATATGCCCCTGATAAGAAGGTTTGTAAATCAAATTAAAGTCTTGACAAGTCCCTTGGCTAGATACAGGATCTCCCCCATCAAAGAAGTAGCTTTGAAAGGGGTTCAAAACCACTTCTTTATGGTGATGGGTGAGCCTAATGGAGGCATTCAAGGGCATCAAGATTCGGTGGTAGCCCGTGAGATCGGTAAAGTTACTTTTTTCAACCTCTACCGTTGCAGTAGAGAGGCGGAAGTCAAAGGTCCGATCTGGATAGCTTCCTCCCTCTGGGGAGAGAAAGAGTTGGGTGGTTTGGCCACCGGACCAGGTAGAAATTTGATAATCTGCGGGGGTAAGATGAAGGAGAGTCACCATAGGACGCCTTCTTTCTTAAAAGAGACCAGTGATATTGCCGTGGGCATCGATATCAATTTTTTCACTGGCAGGAACTTTAGGTAGGCCAGGCATGGTCATAATGGTACCAGTGAGAGCTACGATGAAGCCAGCTCCGGCAGCCACCTTAAGGTTACTGATTTTAACTGTGAAATCTTTTGGTGCTCCCATCTTCTTCGCATCGTCTGAGAAGGAATATTGGGTTTTGGCCATACAAATTGGGTAGTTCGAGAAGCCAAGAGCTTCCAATTCTTTGAGTTCGCGTTTGGCTGCTGGTGTTAAGCTGATGCCTTTACCACCATAGACTTTTGTGACGATCTTGGTCAATTTTGTTTCGATGCTGTCTTCTTGGTCATAGACATAAGAGAAGTGTTTTTCTTCTTGAGCCAGTTGAATGACTTTTTCAGCTAGGTCGCGTCCACCAGCACCACCATGTGCCCAGACATCTGAAATAACCACATCTACATTGCGTTTCTTACAAGATTCATAGACAGCTTCTAGCTCTGCCTCTGTATCCAGTGGGAATTTGTTAATGGCAACGACCACAGGTAGGCCATAGACTTCTTGGATGTTGGCCAAGTGTTTGTCTAGGTTTGGCAGACCATCGATAACAGCTTGGACATTTTCAGTAGCCAAGTCCGCTTTGGCAACTCCACCATGCATCTTGAGGGCTCGGATGGTTGCGACGAGGACTACGGCAGAAGGTTTGAGTCCGGCAATGCGGCACTTGATATCAATGAATTTTTCAGCACCTAAGTCTGCTCCAAAACCAGCTTCTGTCACAACATAGTCTGCATATTTGAGAGCTAGTTTAGTAGCCAGCACACTGTTACAGCCATGAGCAATATTGGCAAAAGGTCCGCCGTGGATGATAGCAGGAGTATGTTCTAAGGTTTGTACCAAGTTTGGATGAACGGCATCTTTGAGGACGGCTGCCATAGCACCTCCAGCCTTGAGGTCTTTAGCTGTGACTGGTTGTCCTTGGTAGTTGTACCCAATAATGATGCGATCGAGGCGTTCTTTGAGGTCAAGGATATTTTCTGAGAGACAGAGAATAGCCATGATTTCAGAAGCCACTGTGATGTCAAAGCCATCTTCACGAGGAACCCCGTTTGTTTTTCCTTGAAGGCCATCGACAATATGGCGAAGTTGACGGTCGTTCATGTCGACCACCCGTTTCCAGGTAATCCGACGAGAATCGATGCCCAACTCATTTCCATGGTGAATGTGGTTGTCAATCAAAGCTGCAAGCAGGTTATTGGCAATTCCAATGGCATGGAAGTCTCCGGTAAAGTGAAGGTTGATATCTTCCATTGGAACTACTTGGGCGTACCCACCACCGGCAGCTCCACCCTTGATCCCAAAGACAGGGCCAAGAGAAGGTTCGCGCAGGGCAATGACGGCTTTTTCACCAATAGCTGAGAGGGCATCGACTAATCCAACAGAGGTGGTTGTCTTTCCTTCTCCAGCAGGTGTCGGAGAGATGGCTGTCACGAGGATCAGCTTTCCATCTTCCTTATCCTTGAGTTGTTCCAGTTGGTTGCTATCAATTTTGGCCTTGTATTTTCCGTAGAGCGAAATGTCATCTTCGGTCAATCCAAGTTCAGCAGCGATATCGGTAATGGGCTTCATTTGGACAGAATTGGCAATTTCAATATCCGATAAAACCATAGAATCCCTTCTTTCTTTATTTTTATTTGCTAAGTTTAAGATAGACTTTCTAAAATGGTTTGGTAAATGTTATCTGCAAGATCAGAACCGGTTTGGAGGAGTTTGAGTCCCTTGCCGTGGTATTCTTGGACGAAGTCTTGGTCCTTGATTCCTGAAATGTTGATCAAGACATTGAGCCAAGCACCTTGAAGACCAGCTTTAAGAGTCAGAGCAGCTACCCCTAGGTCACTCGCCGCATTGGTGTTGGACTTGCCAACAGCTTCTTTGGTGGTTTCAAGAGCTTCAACGATGAGCTCCATCATAGAGAAAGGAGATATTGTCGCATGTTTCAAAGCTTTTTGCATGGCTTCACGACGAGCAGCTTTCTCTTCTTCCGTTTCTTTTGGAAGATCAAAGACAGCTGATACGACGTTGAAGGCTTCTGTATCCTTGTCGATGGCTTCTAGTAATTGGTCTTGGAGTTGAGCGCTTTTTTCATGAACTGCTTTGATGTGGTCTTCAAATTCTGCGTATTTTTTCTTTCCAATGGTCAGTTCACAGACCATTTTTGTAAGGGAAATCCCATTCGCAGCAGATAGAGCAGCAGCAGAACCACCACCTGGAGCTGGAGCATCCGAACCAAGGACCTTGGCAAACTCCGTAATACTTAAGTCAACTAGTTTCATAGAACTCCCTTTCTAACCCAACAAGTGATTTTCCAAGACTTGTTTGCTGTAGTCAAAGTCTTCTAATTGTAAGTAGTATTCAGCAGAGTCGATCAAAGCCTTAGCAGGAGCAAGTCCAATGAGTTCTGTTCCGATGATGCGAACACCATAGCGTTGCGCTTCGAAACGAACGGTTTCCACGACACGATACAATGGGAATTGTTCCAAGTTGACCATGTTGATGGAGACTTGGGCGATGTTGCGATCTTCTAGCATGACACCGATCGCTTTACAGTATTTGTATCCACCGCTTGATCCACGAATGATTTTAGAAATCTTATTGGCAATCTCTAGGTCGTCTGTGTCAAGGTTGATATTGAAAGCAACGAGTGGCATACGGACACCGACAGCTGTAACCCCTGCAGTTGGGTGAATCTTGCGTTCACCGTAGTCTGGCTTCCAGTCTTCTTCCAACAATTTTTCTGGCATTCCTTCAAATTGTCCTTTACGCACTTTGGCCAAGTTTTTCCGTTCTGGACGAGTTGCAGCATCTTCATAAAGGAAGATTGGAATACCTAATTCACGATTGATGCGTTCAGCCACTTTATTAGCGATCTCAACGCATTCAGCAGTAGTGATATCTTTAACGGGAACGAATGGACAAACGTCTGTTGCCCCCATACGAGGGTGTTCGCCTTCGTGCTTGGTCATATCAATGTTTTCAGAAGCGTATTTCACCAATTGGAAAGCCACTTCTTGAATGCTTTCTTCATCCCCAACGAGTGTAAAGACGCTACGGTTGTGGCTGGCATCGGACGAGTAGTCTAGTAAAGTGACACCTGGAATACTTTTTGCTGTAGCTGCTAATCCGTCGATCACAGCCTGATTGCGTCCTTCAGAGAAGTTTGGAATACACTCAACAATTTTTGCCATATGATTACCTCTTTTTATAGGAGAAGTTGGGGAGGAGGAGTCTTTGTATTTTCCTCCCCTTTCTCAGTTTTTATTTTTTGATGTTAAAACAATTTTTGAACGGCTTCTTTGACCAAATCTTCATCTGCCAGATAAGGAATGGTGATGTGGTCTGTTCCTGCATGGAGACGGTTGTACTCGATCGCTGTTTCGATAGCATGATCGTTCCGTGCCCAGTTCCGACGAGCAACCCCGCCCATGGTATCCCAGGCAATGGCAGACTTGATGATTTCATCGATCCGGTGGCTACCGTCTAGAACGAGACCAAATCCACCGTTGATGGCTTTACCGATACCAGTACCACCACCGTTGTGGAGGGCAACGAGACTCATACCGCGAGCAGCGTTACCAGCGTAACATTGAACCGCCATGTCACAAGTAACGTTTGATCCATCCTTGATATTGGAGGTTTCACGGAATGGAGCATCTGTACCAGATACGTCGTGGTGGTCACGTCCAATCATGACAGGTCCAATCTTGCCTTGGCGAATGAGTTCATTGAATTTCAAAGCAATGTTGACACGGCCCATACAATCTTGATAGAGGATACGAGCTTGTGTACCAACCACCAATTGGTTCTTTTCAGCATCGCGAATCCAGTTGTAGTTGTCGCGGTCTTGGTAGCGACGAGTTGGATCGATCGCTTCCATGGCTGCATGGTCGGTTGCAATCAAGTCTTCATGTTTACCGCTGAGGCAGACCCAACGGAATGGACCGTATCCATAGTCAAAGAGCATAGGTCCCATGATATCTTCTACATAAGATGGCCAAATGAAGCCGTCTTTGTCATCCAAGCCATTCTTAGAAATTTCCTTGATGCCTGAGTCGTAAACAGATTTCATGAAGGCATTACCGTAGTCGAAGAAGTAGGTACCTTTAGCCGTCAAGGCTTTGATCACTGCGAAGTGACGAGCCAAGGTTTCATCGACCAAACGGCGGAAGGTTTCTTTGTCTTCTGCCAACAAACGTGTCCGTTCTTCAAAACTAATGCCAACTGGGCAATAGCCACCATCATAGACGTTGTGGCAAGAGGTTTGGTCAGACAAGAGGTGAACATGAACTTGGTGTTCGTTGACATATTCGAGCAAGTCTACGATATTACCATGGTAGGCAATCGAAGTAGATTCACCAGCTTCCAGTGCTGCTTGAGCCAATTTCACAGCTTCTTCGGCACTGTCGGTTACTTGGCTAATCCAACCTTGAGAGTGACGGGTTTCGATCCGAGAGCGGTCCACTTCAGCGACGATGGCCACCGCTTTTGCGATTTCAGCTGCTTTCCCTTGTGCGCCACTCATTCCACCGAGACCAGATGAAATAAAGAGTTTACCTGTCAAGTCGCCGTCATCAGGCACACCTAGTTTGAGACGACCGGCATTGAGAAGGGTGTTGAAAGTACCGTGAACGATCCCTTGAGGACCGATGTACATCCAGCCACCAGCCGTCATCTGACCGTAGTTGGTCACTCCCATTTCTTCAGCGATTTCCCAGTCGCGCATATTGTCATACTCACCGATCAAGAGACCGTTGGTAATGACGACACGAGGAGCTTCTGGTTTCGATTTGAAGAGGCCAAGAGGGTGACCCGATTCAACCACCAAGGTTTGGTCTTCTGTCATGACTTCCAAGTATTTCTTGATCAAGTTGTATTGCATCCAGTTGGCACAGACAGATCCTGTTTCCCCATAAGTGACCAATTCATATGGATAAAGAGCAATTTCAAAGCTCAAGTTGTTGTCGATCATGACCTGCATAGCCTTAGCAGCAGTGCATTTTCCTTTGTACTCATCGATTGGTTTTCCATAGATGCGATCTTTTGGACGGAAGCGATAGCCATAGATCCGACCGCGAGTTCTCAGTTCTTCCAGAAATTCTGGAATCAACTCTTGGTGGAATTTTTTAGGAATGTAACGCAAAGCATTTTTAAGGGCAATTTCAGTCTGAGCTTGCGTTAAGCGGAAGCCTCTATCAGGTGCACGACGGATGCCTTCTTGAAAAGTCGCCTTTTCAGGTAGGACATCAAAGTCAAGTTTGACAGACATAGCAGCTGCAATTTCTTTCTCGTCTATAAATGACATAGCAGAACCCTCCTTATAGTTGGACTGTGAATTTATATTTTCTTTATTGTATCGAAGAAACGTCAATAAAGAGTCAAAAAAAAATATAATTTTTAATAAAGCAAAAAAAAATGAGGGGAAAACTTTTTGACTTTTTTTTGACGCTTTTCCTGTAGAATTGTAAAATGAATAACAAGGGAAATAGAAAGGAATGTTTTCATATGTCTGCTGATATCCTATTAACCCACTTTAACCAATTGTTTTGTCCGAATGATCTGGGTCATCCTCTCTATGGCAAGGAGATGGCAGAGGCAAAAATTCTTTCCGATGCTTATATCGCCATTAAAGATGGAAAGATTCTTGCAGTTGGGACAGGTCAACCAGACCCTGAACTGATCGATGACCATACGGAAGTGAAATCCTGTGAAGGAAAAGTTGCGACTCCTGGCCTGATTGACTGCCACACCCACTTGGTCTATGGAGGTAGTCGTGAACATGAATTTGCGAAAAAATTAGCGGGTGTTTCTTACTTAGACATCCTCGCCCAAGGCGGTGGAATTCTGAGCACGGTTCGGGCGACACGGGAAGCTTCTTTTGAAAATCTCTATGACAAGTCCAAACGACTGTTGGATTACATGTTGCGTCATGGGGTGACTACTGTCGAAGCTAAGAGTGGCTATGGTTTGGATTGGGAAACTGAAAAACGCCAACTAGATGTAGTAGCTGCCTTGGACCGCGACCATGAAATTGATCTGGTATCAACCTTTATGGCAGCACATGCGATCCCAACAGAGTACAAGGGCCGTTCCCAAGAATATTTAGATCTCATTGTGGAACAAATGCTTCCAAAAGTGAAGGAAGAAAAGCTAGCTGAGTTCTGTGATATCTTCTGTGAAAAAGGTGTCTTTACAGCAGATGAATCTCGCTATCTTCTTTCTAAAGCTAAGGAGATGGGCTTCAAACTACGGATTCATGCGGATGAGATTGAATCCATCGGTGGTGTTGACGTGGCGGCTGAATTGGAATCTACCAGCGCAGAACACTTGATGGTGATTACGGATGAAGGCATTCAAAAACTAGCTGCAGCAAAAGTGATTGGAAATCTTTTGCCGGCTACAACCTTCAGCCTCATGGAAGATACCTATGCACCGGCTCGTAAGATGTTGGATGCTGGCATGGCCATTACCCTAACAACGGACAGCAACCCAGGGTCTTGTCCAACAGCCAATCTCCAGTTTGCCATGCACCTCGGTTGCTTCATGATGCGCCTAACTCCAGTAGAAATTCTCAATGCGGTGACCATCAATGCGGCCTATTCAGTTGATCGTGCCAAAACAATCGGCTCTTTCGATGTTGGCAAACAGGCCGACATCACGATTTACGATGCACCTAATCTAGATTATCTCTTCTATTTCTTTGCGACAAATCTCGTGACAGATGTCTACAAGAAAGGTCAAAAAGTCATTTAACCGACTCCATTTCATTTGGGACTTTGCTCGTTTGTAAAAATCAGCAAAGTCCTTTTTAAAACCTATCCCTATAGGGAGTGGGACCGCTTTAGTGGGAAATTAAAATTTGACGTTCAAAGAATATTTTTCTTACTTTCTAATGTACAAAAAGGGAAAATCTTGATAGAATAGAGGTAATATTGAATATTTTCTTCAATATCATCTGTTTGACTTGAAAACAGATTGTTTAAACTATTGATCAAACGAACAGGTTGTTCAACAGACCTGTCTAGAAATTGTGAGGAGACAAGATGACTGTCGATTATAACAGCAAAGCTTACTTGGATAAAGTAGACGCTTGGTGGCGTGCAGCCAACTACATTTCAGCTGCTCAAATGTACTTGAAAGATAACCCATTGTTGAAGCGCGAAGTCGTTGAAAATGACTTGAAGGCTCACCCAATCGGACACTGGGGAACTGTACCAGGGCAAAACTTTATCTATGCTCACTTGAACCGTGCCATCAACAAATACGACTTGGATATGTTCTACATTGAAGGACCAGGTCACGGTGGACAAGTAATGGTATCGAACTCATACTTAGATGGTTCTTATACTGAATTGAATCCAAACATCCCACAAAATGAAGAAGGTTTCAAACACTTGTGTAAGATCTTCTCATTCCCAGGAGGAATCGCTTCTCACGCGGCGCCTGAAACACCAGGATCTATCCACGAAGGTGGAGAACTTGGTTATGCCCTTTCTCACGCTGCAGGTGCTGTATTGGATAATCCAGATGTGATTGCTGCCACAGTTATCGGTGACGGTGAAGGAGAAACAGGTCCATTGATGGCTGGTTGGTTGTCAAATACCTTCTTGAACCCAGTCAACGATGGGGCTATCCTTCCAATCTTCTACCTCAATGGTGGGAAGATCCACAACCCAACCATCTTCGAACGCAAAACAGACGAAGAATTGGCCCTCTTCTTTGAAGGTCTTGGTTGGAAACCAATCTTTGCGAATGTCACTGCAATTTCAGAAGACCACGAAGCTGCACACGCTTTGTTCGCTGAAAAATTGGACGAAGCAATTGAAGAAATCAAGAAAGTCCAAGCAGAAGCTCGTAAAGGTTCTGCTGAAGAAGCAACTCAACCAGTTTACCCTGTCTTGATTGCTCGTATTCCTAAAGGTTGGACTGGTCCAAAAGCATGGGAAGGCACACCAATCGAGGGTGGATTCCGTGCGCACCAAGTGCCAATCCCAGTAGATGCTCACCACATGGAGCATGTTGATGCTCTTCTTTCATGGTTGGAATCTTACCGTCCAGCTGAATTGTTCGACGAAACTGGTAAACTAGTTCCTGAAATTGCTGAAATTGCACCAAAAGGTGACCGTCGCATGGCTATGAACCCAATCACAAATGCTGGTGTGATCAAACCAATGAACACAGCTGATTGGAAAAAACATGCTCTTCAATTCAATACACCAGGTGAAATCATGGCTCAAGACATGATCGAATTTGGTAAATATGCGGCAGACTTGGTAGATGCGAACCCAGATAACTTCCGTATCTTCGGTCCAGATGAAACCAAATCAAACCGTCTTCAAGAAGTCTTCACTCGTACAAGCCGTCAATGGTTAGGACGTATGAAACCAGACTACGATGAAGCCTTGAGCCCTGCTGGTCGTGTCATTGACTCTCAATTGTCAGAGCACCAAGCAGAAGGAATGCTTGAAGGATATGTCTTGACAGGTCGTCATGGATTCTTCGCCTCTTACGAATCCTTCCTTCGTGTTGTGGATTCTATGATCACTCAACACTTCAAATGGTTGCGTAAGTCTAAGACACATACAACATGGCGTAAAAACTACCCAGCCTTGAACTTGATTGCAACTTCAACGGTCTTCCAACAAGACCACAATGGTTACACTCACCAAGATCCAGGTATCTTGACTCACTTGGCTGAGAAAACTCCTGAATATATCCGCGAGTACTTGCCAGCAGATACCAATAGCTTGCTTGCAGTGATGGATGAAGCCTTCAAGGGAGAAGATGTGATCAACTTGATCGTTTCTTCTAAACACCCACGTCCTCAATTCTACTCAGCATCTGAAGCAGAAGAATTAGTTCGTGAAGGCTACAAGGTGATCGATTGGGCATCAACTGTTTCAGCAGATGAAGAGCCAGATCTTGTTATTGCAGCCGCAGGTACTGAGCCAAACTTAGAAGCTCTTGCTGCTATTACAATCTTGCACAAAGCCTTCCCAGAATTGAAGATCCGCTTTGTCAATGTAGTAGATATCTTGAAATTGCGTCACCCATCCGTCGATGCGCGTGGACTTTCAGATGAAGAGTTCGACAAAGTCTTCACAACTGATAAACCAGTCATCTTTGCCTTCCACGGTTACGAAGGTATGATCCGTGATATCTTCTTCAACCGTCACAACCATAACCTTCGTGTACATGGTTACCGTGAAAACGGAGATATCACTACACCATTTGATATGCGTGTGATGTCTGAGTTGGATCGCTTCCACTTGGCACAAGATGCAGCTAATGCAGCTCTTGGAGATGCAGCAAGCGCATTTGCAGCGAAGATGGATGAAACAATCGCCTTCCACCATGACTACATCCGTGAAAACGGAGACGACATTCCAGAAGTTCAAAACTGGAAATGGGAAAACGTGAATAAATAAGAAAAAGAGCCGGAGCAATCCGGCTTTTCAGATTTAAGACTAAGTCATATTAAAAACTTTCCTTAGGTGAGTACGGACGTCAGCGAACTTCTTCGAAGTTCCAAGACTAATTATTGAGCCTAAGGTCTCAATAATTCCGAGTGCCTGAAACATTATTGTTTCAGGCACTTTTCTCACAGCGGAAAGTTTCGGCATTTTTTTGAATCTATTTAAAAATTGGAACTCATTTTTATTTCTTTGCAGAATCGCTTTACTTATTTTACTTTAAAATAGTTTGTCTACATTCTAAATATCCGGAGCAATCCGGCTTTTTTGCTGCTTTGAATGTAGGGGGGGATAAAAGATACATGAAAAGATGTTCGGAAATCAAGCGCTTTCCGATAAAATTGTAAGAGTTTCTAGGAAAATATTGAAGTAAAACCGAAAAAATAGTAAAATGGAAGAGCTGATTGCAGCAAATCAACTGTTCTGCATTCTCCTTTTTGGAGAAGTGTCCGACATTAGAAAATGGAGTATTCTATGAAGAAAAAAATTATCTTGAAAAGCAGTATCCTAGCGGTCGCTGCGGGTCTTAGTGTTTTTGCGATCAATAGCGTTTTTGCAGACGAATTGCCCGTGCAGTTCATGGGCGTCAATGACTTCCACGGTGCCTTGGAACAAACAGGGACAGCTCGTTTAGAAGGCGAAACTGTGAAAAATGCAGGAACAGCCCCACTTTTGGCAACCTACTTGAACGATTCACAAAAAGACTTTGAAACAGAGAATGCAGGAACACCTAATGCCAGCATCCGTGTGCAAGCGGGAGATATGGTCGGCGCTAGTCCAGCCAACTCTGCCCTCCTTCAAGATGAACCAACTGTAAAAGTCTTCAATGAAATGAACTTTGAATACGGAACCCTTGGAAATCACGAGTTTGACGAAGGACTTGGTGAATTCAACCGGATCATGAAGGGAGAAGCCCCAACACCTGGTCAATTCAATAAGATCGTCGATGAATATCCTCATGAAGCTTCTAAACAAGAAGTCGTAATTGCCAACTTGGTCGACAAGGATACCAACAAAATCCCATTTGACTGGAAACCTTATACCATCAAAGAAATCCCAGTCAATGACAAGACCGTTAAGGTCGGATTTATCGGGGTTGTTACGACAGAATTTCCAAATCTTGTTTTGCGTAAAAATCATGAACAATACCGTGTTTTGGATGAAGCAGAATCGATTGCCAAATATGCGCGTGAATTAAATGACCAAGGGGTTCATGCGATCGCTGTCTTGGCCCACGTTGCTGCCACTAGTAAGAATGGTGTAGCAGAAGGTCCTGCTGCAGACATGATCAAAAAATTAAATCAAATCTATCCTGAAAACTCAGTGGATATCGTCTTTGCAGGTCATAACCACCAATATACAAACGGGATGGTTGGAAATACCTTGATCGTTCAAGGTACGTCTCAAGGGAAAGCCTACTCGGATGTCCGTGGAGTCCTAGATACAGATACAGCTGACTTTGTTAAAGCTCCAACTGCTAAAATTATTGCAGTAGATCCATCTAAAGGCAAAGCAAAAGATGCCAAGGTTCAAGCGATCATCGATGATGCCAATGCGACGGTTAAAAAAGTAACAGAAGCAAAAATCGGTACAGCAGACAAGGCTGAAAATATTACACGTGAATTGAATGCACAAAAAGAAAGTGCTGTTGGAGATTTGGTCACAGCAGCGCAACTAGATATTGCCAAAAAATCAGGTTATCCAGATGTTGACTTTGCCTTCACCAACAATGGAGGAATCCGTGCAGACCTCGTGGTGAAACCAGACGGAACAGTAACTTGGGGTGCAGCTCAAGCAGTACAACCATTTGGAAATATCCTCCAAGTAGTAGAAATCACTGGGGACCAAATCTACAAAGCTTTGGACCAACAATATGATGAGAAAGAGCTCTACTTCTTGCAAATGGCAGGGATCAAGTACACCTATACGAAACCAGCCGATGCAACGGAAGAAAATCCATATAAGGTCGTGAAAGCATACAAGGCAGACGGAACCGAAATTGATCGCAACAAGACCTACAAGGCGATTATCAACGACTTCTTGTATGGTGGCGGAGATGGCTTCTCAGTCTTCCGCGATACAAAATTGATCGGTGCGATTAATCCAGATACTGAAGTCTTTATCCAATACATCGAAGATGTGAATAAGGCAGGGAAGAAGTTGTCTGCTTCAATCTTGGGCAACAAGACATTTGTGGAAAAAGTGGAAGAAGAAACACCTACTCCAGAACCACAACCAACCCCTCAACCAACTCCAGAACCAACTCCACAACCACAGCCAGCGCCAGTTGATCCAGTAAGTCCTGTAAATCCAGTCCATCCTGTGGCTCCAGTGTCTCCTGTTACTCCAAGTCGTCAATCAGAAACCCCAGTAACTCCAGCTCAACCAACTGCAAGCGAAACAAAAGAAGTGGCAACAAACAAACCAGTTGCTGTCACTTATCATACGGGTGGTCAAGCTGAAGTGGTTGCTACACCAGCAACTGGTCTTCCAAAAACAGGTCAAGATGAATTGGCATCAACCGTCCTTAGCCTCTTTGGTATGACCTCATTAGCTTTAGCAGGCTTTGTAGCTAGCAAAAAACGTGAAGGTTAAGGCGTTCATCCGTTAACTTACCCTAAAAAACGTCCGTTCTTTTAAGAAACGGACGTTTTTGATGTCTTAGGCTGTTTTCTCCACCCAGACACTGCGGACAAAGAAGAGGCTGATCAGAGCTAGTGCTAGAAAGGCAACTCCAATGTAATAATAGGGTTGATCCATTGTGGTAGATCGACCAGAGAGGTTAACAATGCCTCGGTAGAGGGCTCCGGCTGTGAGCGTAGCCACTCCGGAATTCCAAAGATTGAGAGTCAGGCGAGAGAGGCCTTTCACCATCAACTGTAGAGCCACTAGTAGGGCACCACCGATCAAAGGTATTAAGAAGAGATAGTGCATGAAGGCAGAGGTTTCGCCAAAACTAAAGTGTTCATAGATGCGACTTCCGACAAAGAAGAAAGCTGAAATCAGAGTATACCAGAGAATCGTTTTTTTCAACCGTTGTTTAATAGGATTAGTAACCGATGTAGACAATGTCACTCACCGCCCTTTCTGAGATAGTACCATTTGTTGTTGGTTTATTAATAACTTGGCCATTGAAGTAAAGGGTAGAAGATCCACCCCCGTCCAGGTTGTAGGCTGTTTTAACGCCATAAGACTTCATCACTTCTGCTAATTGGTAGAGAGACAGGCCTTCACTTTCTGAAGTTCGTCCGTCTGACACGACGATAATGTAGTGGTTTTCATCGATGATCCCAATCGCTGTCCGTTGATTTGACGCCATAGATTGCCCGACCTCTGAGTTGGTATCGACAGTTATTTCCCCATTTTCAACTAAGGAAGGACCGAAAGCGAGGAGATTGACGACCCCGTCTTTGACCAATTGATCCGCAGAGATCTCATCTTCATAGATAATTTTGAAGGATCCATCCTTGTAAATGGCTAGGTCACCATTGCTTGAATCTTCCCGAACGGTATCGCGGTAGACCACTCCATTTCGGATGACGTATCCTGTACTGTTAGCCCCGTAATAGTCACCATTCACTGCCAGAATGGCACTGTTGTTGGCAGCTGTGACAGAGGTCTTGGCTGTCACGTTGGTTCCGTATGTGTTTTGTGCAAAGGCTGTTTTGAGGTAGTCAGATGAGCTGACTGTAATATCTGCAATGTAAACCTGGGTATTTTCAATCGTTTTTTCTGTTAGGCTCACCTGGATATTGTCATCTGAATAGCTAGTATCGGTCGTTGTTGCCGATGCAGCTGCTTTTTTTGCTGCCTTGGTGTCCGTAGTCGTAGCTTTTACGGTTTGGATGGCATCGGATAAGACAAAAGTCTTGAGCATCGAGTAGCTAAAACTGCTGGTTAAAAGAAGGCCAAAGCAGGCAGCATAGGTGTAGGATTTTTTAAAGAATTTCATGGTGGGGAGCAGTCCTTTCTTTGAAGATCACTTTTTTCTGGATCACCCATGAGACCAGAAAGAGGAGGAAGCCGACGACAATCTTACTGATCAGGAGATTGAGCCCGAAAGCAGTATAGAAGAGTCGAATAAAGAGCGTATCGAGAATAAAGAGGCCGAGGGCTAGGCCGAAGTAACCACTTCCGGTTTTAGCGACGCTGTCTTTGTTCTTAAAGACCAGGTGCTTATTGGTCGAGTAGTTAAAGATGGAACTCGTCACACGAGCGATCCCATTGGCTAGGAGAATGCGAAGACTAATGGGCACGGCCATCATCACGAAAAGGAAGAAGGCGTAGACTAGATAGTCAACGATAAAACTACTCAGAGAGGAGAGGGCAAACTTAAACATGTCCTTGTAGATCATGAGGCCATCTCGAATAGGTCGGAAGTGGGATCCTTCGTTGTCATTGATGTAGACCGTCTCGATGGGAACTTCCACGATGGGGAAGGATTTGCTTGCTGCGAGCAGAACATTCATTTCATATTCATAACGCTGTCCTTCAACCTCAAGCATGAAAGGCAAGAGATTCGTAGTGAAAGCCCGTAAGCCCGTTTGGGTATCGCTGACCGCCACACCGGTTTGTTGTTTGAAGAGAAAGCGGGTCAATTTATTCCCGAAAGCAGAACGCAAAGGAACTTTTCCAGAGAAGGCGCGTGCTCCTAGAATAAGTGTTCCAGGATGCTCTTGAGATTGGTTAACAACCCTGAAAATATCCCAAATTTTGTGCTGACCGTCTGCATCAGCTGTAACAATGCTTCCATAGGTACCTCTTTCTAGGATGTAGGCATAAGCAGTCTTGAGAGCTTGCCCTTTTCCTTGGTTGTGCTTATGAGTCAGAACTGTCGCAAGACCCTCTAATTTGTCAAAAATCACTTTCTTGTCAGCGTCACTCCCATCGTCGACCACGATGATGTGGAGATCGCTCTTAGCGTGGACCAAGCGAACCAGTTTGACAAGATTCAGATCCGGTTGATAGGCGGGGATGATAAGATAATTCATAATCGTTCCTCGTTTCTTGAGATTTGTTGTAGCTAGTATAAAGACTCAAGCTTAAAGCTAACTGATATCAGTTTTCTTTAAGGAAAGGAGAGGAAGAGTGGGAATATTTCTACTATAAAATGTCATTTTTTAGGACATTTCTTTCTTTTTTCTCGAAGGGGACGTCCAGAATCATTTTTCAAATCCTAAAGATAATTCTTGCCTTTGTTCGAAAAGTCTGGTATAATAGTTTCTTGTGAGTAAACCTCACTTACCCCTTGCAAAGACAGGGGGTCATTAGTCCAAAAGGAGGAACATTATCAATGGCTAAATACGAAATTCTTTATATTATTCGTCCAAACATTGAAGAAGAAGCTAAAAACGCTTTGGTAGCACGTTTCGATTCTATCTTGACTGACAACGGTGCAACTGTTGTTGAATCAAAAGAT
>JAGZKI010000036.1 GCA_018365265.1 Streptococcus parasanguinis
TGATTTCATCAGCTTTTACAGCCCTACTCAACTGTGCGGAGGTGGGACGACGAAATCGAATTCTAACGAATTACCGATTTCTGTCCCACTCTCTTTCTTCCTTATAGGATATTTTCATATTCATCGCGGACAGATTGAGGCCAGACACTAGTTTGGACTTCACCGATATGTTTCTTACGAAGCAAGAACATAGCCAAACGAGATTGTCCGATCCCTCCACCAATTGTAAGTGGGAAAAGACCATTTAACAAAGCTTTGTGCCACTCTAATTGGAGACGATCCTCGTCCCCTGTGATCGCAACTTGGCGGCGAAGCGTATCTTCATCGACACGGATTCCCATTGAAGACAACTCAAAGGCTGAACCTAGAACGTCATTCCAGACTAGGATATCACCATTCAAGCCCTTGTAGCCATTTTCAGACTCTGTTGTCCAGTCATCGTAGTCAGGTGCACGGCCATCGTGTGGTTTGCCATCTGCAAGCTCTCCACCAATCCCGATCAAGAAAACGGCTCCGAATTCTTTGGCAATGGCATTTTCACGCTCTTTTGGAGTTAAATCTGGATAGCGTTCCACCAACTCTTCTGTGTGAACGAAGGTAATTTGTTTTGGAAGAACTGACTCAATGTCATAGCGCGCTTCTACTGCTAGTTCTGTTAAACGAATCGCCTTGTAGATTTTTTCAACCGTTTCTTTGAGGTAGGCGATATTGCGTTGACCATTTGGGATGACTTTTTCCCAGTCCCATTGGTCTACATAAACAGAGTGGATAGCGTCTAGCGAATCTTCATCTGGACGAAGAGCCTTCATATGGACAAAGAGACCTTCTCCTTCGCCAAAACCAAAACGTGCCAAGGTATGGCGTTTCCATTTTGCGAGTGAATGCACGACTTCATAAGTCTCATCAGGAATTTGAAGGACCTTTACAGATACCGGATGTTCAATCCCAGAAAGGTTATCCTGCATCCCGTCTCCTACCTTACTCAAAATTGGCCCTTGGACTTCAATGATGTCCAATTTATCTTTTAAATACTGCGTAAACGTCGTTTTAACAAACGAAATTTCTTTTTGTTGGTGGATAAAACTTTTTTTCATATAGTTCCTCATTTATAGACATTTTAGAATTGATTATACTCCTTTTTCAATCAAAATCAAGTCTTTTCATTCGTTTTCAACTGAATTTTTCTCTTGCAAAAAGGATTCATTTTTGATAAACTATATGTAACTTTTAAAACGTTACATAGGAGAAGCGACATGTTTGATGCAAAAAAACTAAAAGAAAGACGCCTGGAAAAAGGCTTGACCCAAGCAGATGTCTACGAGGATCTCAAGATTTCTCGCAAGACTTACTCCAGTTGGGAGAATGGCTTAGCGGAGCCACACGAAAAAAATCTCAGGAGGTTGGCCAAGCGCCTCTCCGTTAAAGAGGACTACTTTATTAACAAAGACTCCGCACTCTACACCTACCCTTTATTAACCCCACCTCATCAAAAGAAAGTCGACCAGTTGGCCAGCCAGTTATTCGAACAGCAGCAAAAAGTTGTTTCCTTGACTGCTTATAAGGTTCTTTCGATTGAACTAGCAGCCGGTTTAGGACACACCTTTTATGACAACGAAACGGACTATGAAACTGTCTATTTTGACCAAGAGATCCAGCACGATTTCGCTTCTTGGGTATCAGGTGATTCGATGGAACCTCTCTATCCCAACGGCTCTGTTGCCCTCATGAAGCAGACTGGCTTTGACTATGATGGGGCTGTCTACGCCCTCATCTGGAATGGAAAGACCTATATCAAGAAAGTCTATCGGGAGGCTGAAGGCTTGCGCTTAGAATCCATCAACCCTGACTACGATGATTTATTTGCTCCCTATGAAGACGAGCCCAAAATCGTCGGCATTGTGGTCGGGCATTTTCTCCCACTCGAGGTTTAAATATGCTATTTGATTATTCACGTGAGCCTCATTCTGATATTGCTTTTGTGGATATGAAAAGTTTTTATGCTAGCTGTGAATGTGTCCGTCTGGGGCTCAACCCCTTGACGACTTCCCTTTGCGTCATGAGTCGAAGCGACAATTCTGCTGGCCTGATTTTGGCGAGCTCTCCCGTTTTCAAACAAGTCTTCGGCAAGAAAAATGTCAGCCGTAGCTACGACCTACCTTTTGACCTCAAAACCAGAAAATTTAATAGCTACGCCGCCAAAAAACAAGGATTGCCCACAGATCCAGCCTTTATTGCATCCATTGAATCCTGGGCCAAGAGGACCCTGATTGTCCCTCCACGGATGAATGCCTATATTCAGGTCAATATGGAGATTCAAAAAGTCTTTCAGGAATTTGCGGCACCAGATGATATTTTCCCTTACTCGATTGACGAAGGCTTTATCGATCTGACCTCTTCCTTAAATTATTTTATTCCAGATCCCTCCCTCTCTCGAAAGGAAAAACTGGATCTCCTTTCTGCCAGGATCCAAAAAAGGATCTGGCAGGAAACTGGCATCTACTCTACCATCGGCCTCAGCAATGCCAATCCCCTTCTTGCCAAGCTAGCCTTGGACAATGAAGCCAAGCATTGCCGAAATATGCGCTCCAATTGGTCTTATGAAGATGTAGAAAGTAAGGTCTGGAAACTGCCCCAGCTCACTGATTTTTGGGGCATTGGACGTCGTACTGAAAAACGATTGCAAAAGATCGGGATCACGTCGATTGCTGAACTGGCTCAGGCTCACCCAGATCTCTTAAAGAAAGAATTCGGAGTCATGGGTCTGCAACTTTGGTTCCATGCTCATGGTATTGATGAAAGCAATGTCCACAAGCCTTATCGTCCGAAGTCACGAGGCATTGGTAACTCTCAAATCTTGCCCTATGACTACCATCTACAAGCCGACATTGAACTGGTGTTTCGGGAGATGGCTGAACAGGTGGCTATTCGCTTGCGACGGAAAAAAAAGAAGACCCAGCTGGTCTCTATTCATGCCTCCTACTCCAAAATCGAGGGACTTCCGTCCATTCACTGCCAGCAAAAGATTGAGCCCACCCAATCCACTAAGGTTTTATCCGATACGGTTCTGCGGCTCTTTCGCTCCAAGTACGAAGGAGGAGCCATTCGGCAGATTGGTGTTTTTTATGGAGAACTTGTCGAGGAGTCTCTTCAACTCTTTTCTCTCTTCGATGACCCAGTAGCCCTAGAAAAAGAGGAGAAACTTCAACAGACGATCGACCGCATTCGGGACCAATTTGGCTTTACCTCTCTTCAGAAAGGCTCCTCATTACTAGAAAACTCACGCGCCATTGCACGCAGTAAACTAACAGGCGGACATTCCGCAGGAGGCTTAGATGGATTAACATGATCGACCGTTCTTATCTCCCTTATCAATCCGCCCGAGAATTTCAAGATCGTGGCATGGCCAAATGGGCTGGCTTCTTTTTATCCGAGCACACAACTGCCCTGCATACAAAAGAAATTGACCGCAGTCAGCTCACGATTCTTCCACTTGCTGAGCAGATCCAGCTCCTGGAGCAGGCCTTTCAACAACAAACGACGATCTCGATCACGACTCTAGAGGGGAATCAATTTGCAACCTACACAGGTTCGATTCACACCTTATCTGCTTCTGAGGTTCTTCTCAAAAGCGACGGCCACTACCACCGTCTCCTCGTAGACTCTATCATTTTTATTGAATCTGAGGAAACACCCTATGAAACCTATTCAGACTAAACACGAATTACAATTTGATTATTTTTCGGAGAATTACCACCAATTTGAGACGGACTTTTACAAGTGGGCCGCTACTTCTACACCGCTTGTCTTTTTAGAAGACGATATTCTCCACTCTATGGCAGCAGGCCAGCGAAACTACTTTCGTCTTCACCACACCAAAAGTCGGGATCATCGAGATCATTATTTCTATTTTAAGGTTTCCACACTCTCCCAATCACCCCTGACCCGTATTTACGCTTATACAGGACATCACTTACAAAAGATAGATCCTCATCAGACAGAGAAAAAGGATAGCTTAATCTGAGAAGCTATCCTTTTTCTTAATTTATGGGATTCACTACAGTCCTTACGAGTGATTAGAATCCATCTACGTTTGTGTAGATTTTTTGTACGTCCTCGTCGTCTTCAAGAACGCTGTAAAGTTTTTCAAATGTTTCCAAATCTTCACCTGACAACTCAACTTCTGATTGAGGAATCATTTCCAATTCTGTTACTTGGAATTCTTCGACACCTGATTCACGCAAAGCAACGATCGCTTTGTGAAGATCAGTTGGAGCAGTGTAGACTGTGATCGTTCCTTCTTCTGCTTCGACATCATCTACATCCACATCTGCTTCAAGCAAAAGTTCAAAGATCGCATCAGCATCATCACCAGCAAATACGATGACACCTTTGTTGTCAAAGAGATAAGATACAGAACCTGAAGCTCCCATGTTACCACCGTTTTTACCAAAGGCAGCACGGACATTGGCAGCTGTACGGTTAACGTTTGAAGTCAAAGTATCAACGATCAACATCGAACCATTTGGTCCAAATCCTTCGTAACGTCCTTCTGTAAAGGTTTCGTCAGTGTTTCCTTTTGCCTTATCGATCGCTTTATCAATCACGTGTTTTGGCACTTGCGCTTGTTTCGCACGGTCAATAACGAATCTCAAAGCAGTATTTAGTTCTGGATCTGGTTCACCCTTTTTAGCAGCTACATAGATCTCCACACCAAATTTAGCATACACTTTTGAGTTGGCACCATCTTTGGCAGTTTTCTTGGCAACAATATTGGCCCATTTACGTCCCATGAGGATTCTCCTTAAATTTTTTCAAATTATTTTCAATCTTTAACATTATATCACAAATCATCGAAGTTAGACTAGATTTTTCTATTTTTAGTGAGGGGATTCTATAGGAATTTTCTTCGAGTTCTGAATTTTAAATAGCTATCCTAACTATCAAAAAGCTCCTCTTTTAAAGACTTAATAATGATCTTTAAAAGAGAGGAAAGCGACACCTGACTCATCTAGCATATAAATCAGGCGATTCTCTGCATCAATCCGTCTTGACCATGCTCCTTGAAAGTCATATTTCAAGGGCTCAGGCTTACCAATCCCAGCAAATGGGTCCCTTTGGATCTCTTTGATAAGGCTATTGATTCGCTTCAGTGTTTTTTTGTCCTGACTTTGCCAGTAACAATAATCCTTCCAGGCATCTTCTGTAAACTTGAGTAACATCTGTTACCCCTCAATCTCATGGAGTTGAACCTGACCAGCTCGGACTTCTGCCATGCCCCGCAAGACCTTATCTGACAATTCCTTGTTCTGAGCTAGTCTCAGGGTTTCTTGTAGGCTGTCCCACTCGCTCTTAGAGATGACCACAATATCTTCGTCTGGATTCTTATTCACGACCGTCAAAGGCTCAAACTCATCATTCACCTTCTTCATATAATCCTTCAAATGATTGCGGAATGTTGAATAAACGACTGCTTCCATTGCCATACCTCATTCTACCTCTTTTCTTTTATTATACATGAAAAAGAAAAACTTGTCAGGAACTTGTACAAGTTTTTCCCTCTCCACTTAATTATTCGTAAAAAAGCTTCTAAATTTGGTAAAAAAAATCTACTGTCTAAAAGGAATTTTTAGACAGTAGATAAATATTGTTTCCGTGCATCATAAACTTCTTACCTTATGTGACAAAAACACCTTTATTTTTGGGGAAAAGGAGATTTCCGTGAGACATTTTATTCTTCCACTCTCACTGGCACCCGCCCCCAGATCTGTTCTGGCAATTGGGGATGCCCTAGTTGATACACCTGATCCGCTTGTTGGGTCAAACTGTCCCAAGGTTCCTTACCAATTCGAGTCACAATTTCTACTGATTTTTTCAAGCCTTTGAGATGAGCTTGTCCCTTTGCGGAAAAACCTAAGACATGAATGGCGTCGGGAAGGGCTTGTTCCGTTGCCCCTACCAAGATGTAGGTCAAGATGCGGCGCACTCGCGCCTTGGTATAGCGCTTGGTTGCGACTTTCTCCACCAGATCTTCCACAGAGTTAACACTTCGAACGGCCTCCTTTATCCGGTTGGCCAGTTCCTCATTGACCTGAAAAATTTGTGTCAGATCCGGATGGGTTAGGATTTGATAACGGAGCAGTTGGTCATAATCCTCCCAAGACACCTGCGGAGCCGACTGAAAGAGTTGGCTATTGGGCATGAATTTAGCTACAAAGTCCTGATCTTCCTTGTGCAGGCGTATACTAGTCGCAGAAGCATAGGCCACTTCTTTTTCTTCTGAATGGTAGCCCGCCCCCTGGCGTTGGATAGCCTTGAGCGCAATCCCCTTCCCAGCACAGGCCTTGGCATAAGCCAAGCCCAGGATATGATTGGGAGTATCTCCTGTGAACTCCACTCCAGCAAAGGTTTCCCACATTTTTTGGGTCTTTTGTGGATAGGATAAATCTTCTGGAAGACTTCGCAGTAAAGCTTCCATTTCCGCCTCTTTCTCCGCATAAACTGTAGCAATCGCTTGGTAATCTAAGACTTCTTCTGTCCCAAAGGTCAATTGGTCGATTCCCAGACGGGACAAGATTTCTACCGCTCCCTTGGCAAAATGATCAGCCGACTGAACAGCCACGAGAAAGGGGAGCTCGACCACCAGATCCGCCCCACTTTCCAAAGCCATCTGCGCGCGAATCCACTTGTCTACAATGGCAGGCTCGCCACGTTGAACAAAATTCCCAGACATAGCGACGATTTTCACCCCTTCTGCCTGTTCCAGCAAGTACTTGTGACCATTGTGAAAGGGATTAAATTCTGCAATAATACCTGTAACTGTCATGCTGTCCTACTTCTGTGCTACAAAAAACCAACGTTTGCTGGTCTTTGTTGGCTCTTTGTCTTCAAAGTCTGCATACAATTTGAAAGATTTAAAGCCAGCCTGCTCCAATAAGATGTCATAGGTTAAAACTTCATAAGTGCGTTCCTCATGAACTTCATCGTGCCGACTAAAGCTGCCATCCTCTTCTTGGACAAAGAAGGTTAACTCATGGACGATCGAGTGAGGTGCCGCATCCTCATAGGTATCCCAGAGCATAGCAAAGTCTTCGGCATTTTCGTGGTAGGAATATCCTGGGAAGACCTCATCCGTCTGATAGGTCGAATGGACATCAAAGATAAAGACTCCGTCCTCATTGAGGGCGTTATACACTTCTTTAAAGACATCCCCTACTTCTACCTCGTCCTGCATGTAGCAGATAGAATCCGAGTAGCAGGTTACGAAATCATAAGTGCCTGCTTGCGACAGGTCCAGCATATTGCCCTCGATAAAATCAATCTTTTGCTTGGCTGAAGCAGCTCTTTTTTCAGCAATCTTCAACATGTCAGCACTCAGGTCTAACCCTGTCACATCAAAACCAGCTTGGGAAAAGCGGACAGACTGGATCCCTGTCCCACAAGCCAATTCCAGTAATTTTTTCTTATCTTTTGTCTTTGGGAGATGCCGGAGGGAAAAATCCGTCCACAAATCATACAGACTATCATCCATGACCGCATCGTAGACCGCCGCAAACGTTTCATAAGTCGCCATATTCATGATACCAAGTCCGTCCGTAATCCGATAGAAAATTAGGAGCACGACGATGGAGCTAAACTCCAAGGAGTGCTATCTATTTTTCGAGGAGTACAGGACGGGTTCAAATCCTTTCTAAGATACAAAGAGCGTTAGCAAAGAGAAAATAGGAAACTTTCTGCCGTATCGTCAGATACAAAGGGAATTCCTCTTTTTCTCAAAGCTTTTAGCTCGTGTTCAATTAAGAAAATAACCAAACACGAGGCCCCATCCTTTCTTTCCATAGAATTTCAATTTAACCAACAAAACTCAGTTGCTACCAACTGAGTTTACCTGCTTATGCTAAAGCTGCTGAAAGATCGACAGCACTTGCTTCGTGCCATAGCTTTTCTAGGTTATAGTGGGCACGCATTTCTTCTGAGAAGACATGGACTACTACACCACCTAAGTCAAGAAGGACCCAACCTCCGGCTGAGTCACCTTCGACGTGGCTGGCATTGCCACCAGCTTCAACGACTTTCTCGCGAATATTTTCAGCGATAGCCTCCAACTGGCGGCTATTCATAGAGCTTGCGATGACAAAGTAGTCTGTCACACTGGTCAAGCTTTGAACATCCAAAGCCACAATGTCTTCCGCGCGCTTTTCATCTGCTGCTTTGACAACTAATTCAAGTAGTTCTTTTTCTTTCATGTAATCCTCTTTCCTTAAAAAATTGATTTGTAATCTAAGACATCCGCAAAACGTTCTGCCCAAATATTTTCATAAAATTCATTAAGCGTTTCTGCCGGAATATCCTCTCCATCAAAGGTTGTGACAGCTCCTTCTGGAATGACCAGCTTATAGCCGTATTCAAACCCCACTTTGACGGATGTATCGACACAATATTCTGTCTGCATACCACACAGGACCAGTTGTTGAATTCCTTGTTGATCCAAGTATTCTTTTAATCCTGTCTCCTTAAACATGCTATTGTATTGCTTCTGAAATACCTTTTCATTCTCCTGTCTTTTCAACAGGGGCGATAATTGCCAATCTTCCGACGTTAAAGCCTCTGGCGTTTCAATATGCTGCATGTAGATAATTTCAATCTGCTGTTTTCTAGCCTGATCTTGCAAATAAGCGATCTTCTCTATGATCTTTTCTGTCTCAAAACCTGTTTCCACTAAGATATTTTGTACATCAATAATGATAAAAGCTGTCTTCACTCACTGCTCCTCTTTCAAATACTTCACAAAGGCGTTATAGGTTTCAAGGGTTTGGGGATAAATGGGCAATCCTTGGTGGGCCAGGTGTTCGACCGTGCGAGCCGTCTCATAGGCCACGGCACGATCCAAAGAGACTTGGGCGATATCACGTGCTTGATCTACCCCTGGAAAGGTCCGGTTGTGCTCAATGTAATCAGCCACATAGACAATCTTGTCTAAGGTCGACATCTGTCCACTCCCCACGGTGTGAATCTCAATACTGCGAAGAATGGCTGGATCTGTCAGTCCGAGGTCTTCTTGGATCTTGTAAATCCCGACCATCCCATGCCAGACATTGTTGCCCCAGTTTTTTAATGCTGGATCCAGCTCATAGCGATCAATCAAGTTCAGAAATTCCTGATCTGATAGTTTCTTGGCGTAGTCATGTAACAAACCTGCTAGGCCAGCCTGCTCTTCGTCAGCCCCATAGCGTTTGGCCAAGTCACGAGCAGCCTTCTCAACTCCTAAACAGTGAGTGAGCCGCTTTTCTGACAGGATTTGACGCATTTTTTCAAGCAAGACCTCACGAGAAAAGCCGAGATAGTTTTCATAGGTCATTGATACAATCCTTCTTTCTTGATGTAGTCCAAGACTGGTTTTGGCAACATAAAATTCGGCGTCCGACCCTTGGCTACAAAATCACGCACCATACTAGAGGAGATGTCCATTAGAGGAACATCCACCCAGATCACCGGATAAGAAGTCCCCGCCTTATAGCGTGGTCGCTGGACTCCGACAAATTGCACAATCTCCACCAATTCATCGATGCGGTGCCATTTTGGTAAATAATCCACCATATCTGCACCAATAATGAAGTAATAATCTGTGTCTGGATCCCGTTCATTGAGCAAGAGCATGGTGTCGTAGGTATAGGAAATCCCTTTCCGCTCGAGTTCAATCGTCTCGATCTCCAGACCTTCAATGCCTTCAATTGCTAATTCCAGCATCTTAAGGCGATGATGCTCTGCAATCGTCCCCTTGGCATCGACATGCGGCGGCTCATACTCAGGCATCAAGAGCACCTTATCTAACCCTAATTGTTGGCGCACTTGATCCGCAACGACCAAATGGGCATTGTGGACCGGATTGAAATTTCCACCCAAAATACCAACTTGTTTGCGTTTCTTGTCTTTGATCTCTGGCTCTAACTCTACCTTGGTAAAGGGAGTCAATAGTTCAATTGCCATAGGTTTGCTCTCCTCGATGTCCTAAATTTCTTTTACCTTCGCTGAAATTTTACGATTTTCTTTTTTGCTCGATTGTTTAAACAAGATGAGAATCCGACCAATCTTTTGGACAGTTTCCACACCGATTTCCTCTTCCAAGATTTCTGCTACTTCATGGATATTCTCATCCGTATTTTGAAGAAGGGTCACCTTGATCAGTTCACGCGCATCTAGCGCTTGGCGCACACTGGTTTTGATTTGGTCATTGAGCCCATTTTTCCCAATTTGGATAATGGGTTTAAGGCTATGGGCTTGGCTATTGAGGAAAGCCCGTTGTTTAGATGTTAATGTCATGTTTTTACTTCCTTTTTTCTTGATCGTTATTTTAAGTGGTGGGGACGACCAGAACTAATTTTTCAAAGATCTCATCTTTGAAAAATGGATTTCCTCACCTCAAAATGGACCCTTGGTCTCCATTTTGCCCTTGCCAATCTCACGATTGGCAACTACACTAAGGCAATAACGATTTCTTTATGAGCTCACTTTGTTCGCTCTTCAGATATATTTTTCCCTGTTTTTTATATAATAGCTTTGCGGGTAACGACGGCGACACCTTCTGGTGCCCATACGGCTACTTTGGCTTCTCCATTAACGCGGATCCATCCGAGTCCTGAGATGACGAGGTCTGTCTTGTCCTTGATGGTAAACTCATGAGAAACCAAGGGTGGGAACTCTTCTTTTTCCTTGCTGTTAGGAGGAGTTAGTAAGCCACCGACATGCTTGTTATAAAAGGCGGTCGCTCCTTCGAGCTTGGTTCTATGAAGCTTGAGTTCGTTGTCAAAGAAGGCAGTGAAACCTTGCTTTTCTCCCTTGATAAAGTCAAAACGTCCCAAGCCACCCAAGAAGAGGGTTTGCCCTGGATTGAGCTGATAAGTCTTGGGTTTGATTTCCTTTTTAGGGCTGACATACTTGAGATTTTTTGCTGTCAAGTAATGAGCCATCTGGTGGCGATGGATAATCCCTGGTGTATCGTAGATGTAGGATCCATCATCCAGTGGGATTTCGATCTTGTCCAGTGTCGTCCCTGGGAAGCGAGAGGTCGTGATGATATCCTTGTCTCCAGTGATTTCTTGGATGATTGCATTGATGAGGGTCGATTTCCCAACGTTGGTCACACCCACCACATAGACATCACGGCCCTTGCGGTACTGCTCAATCTTTTCCATTAAGTCCTTGATAGCACTCTTGTTTTGAGCAGAGGTGAGGACCACATCGACAGGACGCATGCCTTCTTCATGGGCCCGCTCCATCAACCAATGGGTCACCTTGCTATCCTTGACAGACTTGGGCAAGATGTCTTTTTTGTTTCCGACCAAGAGGACATCATTTCCTGCCACAAAGCGTGGTAAGCCAGGGATAACGGATCCATTAAAGTCAAAAATATCCACTACATTGACCACGAGTGCATCACTATCTCCTACCTCGTGAAGGAGCTTTAGAAAATCATCATCTGTCAGATGCACATCTGTGATTTCATTGTAGTGACGCAGACGGAAACAGCGTTGGCAATAGACTTCGCCTGTTTCCAAGCCCTTTTCAAGAGCTGATTGGGGAGTAAAGCCTAGTCCCTCTTTGTTTTCTGTCTGAATGGGGGCTCCACAGCCAATACAGAATAATTCTTCCATTCTTAAATTCCTTTTTTATATACAATTGGACCATATTTTTCGGCCATTTGCTTCATAACCCGGCGTTCACGCGCCCGGTTGATCTGCGTCTTGATCGAGTCATGCTCAACCAAAGGTTTGACCAAAATCGAACGAATGCCTGCTCGATGGGCAGCCCGGATATCGGTCATCAGTTGATCCCCGACCATGACCACTTCATTTTTCTCATAGTGGAAACGTTTGAGGGCACGATCAATCCCAAAAGTAAAGGGCTTGAGCGACCAGGCTTCATAGTCAATATCAAATTTCTCAACAGCGCGCTTGACCCGTTTGGGACTATTATTAGACACCACGATAACCCGAATCCCTCCATCACGAAGGTCGTGCAACCACTGGCGCATTTCGGGAGTCCCATCCGGGTTATTCCAAGCAATCAAGGTATTATCCAAATCCACAAGGACCGCCTTGATACCCTGTTTTTTCAAGTCTGCAACGGTGAGATCATAGGCTGCTTCCACCGCAAAATCTGGTTTGTAATTTTCGATTGACACGTTTTTCTCCATTTTTTATACTCCTTTCATTGTAGCATAAAAAGGCCCATTTTGCACCCGCTTCACGACTAAAACAGCGACAGACTCCAATCAGGTCGCTTTCACTACTCAAAAAATAGACAAAATACTTACAAAGTTCCAAAAACATGGTATAGTAGAAGAAAAAGAACTCGGAATTTTTTATGAAACAAACAAACTTAAAAGAGGTCTCTCCTCTTCTCCAGCGCATCATTAATTGGTCGTCCATCATTGGAGCTCTTGGGACCTTGGCCTTTTGTATCTGGGCCTACTTTGCTGGCATCCTTCAATCCAAGGAAACTTTGTCAGCTTTTATTCTCCAAGCAGGCATCTTTGGACCACCTCTCTTTATCTTTCTTCAGATCCTTCAGACAGTGGTCCCTATTATTCCCGGTGCCCTGACATCTGTCGCTGGTGTCTTTATCTATGGCCACATCATTGGAACTATCTACAACTACATCGGGATAGTGATTGGCTGTGCCATTATCTTCCACCTAGCCAGAATGTACGGGCCTAAGTTCGTCCAATCTATGGTCAGTCAGAAAACCTACGACAGGTACATTGGCTGGCTCAATGAAGGCAAGCGGTTCGATCGCTTCTTTATCTTCATGATGATCTGGCCGGTTAGTCCCGCCGACTTCATCTGTATGCTGGCAGGTCTGACCAATATGACCTTCAAACGCTACATGACCATCATCATCCTCTGCAAACCTATCACCCTCGTCATCTACACATACGGCCTGACCTATATTATCGATTATTTCTGGAAAATGGTTTAAAGCATAACACCACCTCCTAATTGACTAGGAGGTGGTGTTTTTTGTCAAAAAGAGAAGCATTCCCAATTTTCTGGTTAGGTATCTCCCTATATTTTTAAGAGTATGAAAAGATTTTTATACGCCATTTAGTCTAAAATAAGCTTTTGCCAGTCGACGTGATAGTAATAAACACCGCACTATTTATTAATATAAATCTTCCAAGCTTCTATATTCAACGACTTCATTTTTGATAACATTTTTTTCAAATTCAAAATGCCTAAGTGGGTTATCAATCAATACCAATTTTGGAATTTCGTCAAGATTGGTGACTAGAGATAGAATAAAATCTGATTGATATTCCTTAGCTTTCTCAAATTCTTTGGCGGTCAACCGAATACGTCCTTTAGATTTTCGAATACCTTTAACTTCAGCAAGGTATGAATGTTCTTGAACATCTACTTGGAAATCATATCCATCACCATAAAGACGGGCATCAGTCAATTGCCCACCTTGAAATTTTTCTTCCTTATCAAAATGGTGTATGAAATAGTTCTCTGCTTCCATTCCCGTTTCTTGTAGGCGTTTGAATTTCGTCCGAACAATTGGCTTTTCAATGATGGTTATACCTGTCTTCTTACCTTCACTTGCAAGCAGCATTTTGACTATTTCTGCAAAACTGTGAACATCCTCATTTCCAAACATCATGTCAATTAAATCTTTTCGAAAACGGTAGACTTCAGCTTTTTGCCACCAACCTTTTCGATTGTTATCAAAATAAGGGTCGAATAAATCCATTCTATTTTTGACTACACCAGTTGTTTCTGCAACGCCTAAAGAAACTATGTAACGATAAAACTCGGATTTACTAGAGCAATGAAATTCCCTTATAAAAGTATCATCAAACTTAGCAAGACCATAGCCAATCAAGTTTAACAATTCATAGTGAGGGTGTTTAGACATAACTTTCTCCATCAATAGATATTGATTTCATTATACCAAAAAAACACGGCATCCCGCCGTGTTTCTGTGTTTATTTAACCAACTTCTTCATCTCATCAATACGTGCAACGGTCGCATCATATTTAGCTTGGTAGTCGGCTTGTTTGTCGCGTTCTTTTTGGACGACTTCTGGTTTGGCATTGGCTACAAAGCGTTCGTTAGAAAGCTTCTTACCGACCATATCCAGTTCTTTTTGCCATTTGGCTAATTCTTTTTCAAGACGAGCCAATTCTTCTTCAACATTGAGAAGGTCAGCGAGTGGCAAGTAGATTTCTGCCCCCGTGATGATGCTTGACATAACCAAGTCAGGTACTTCTACATTTGCTGCAATTTCCAAGTGTTCTGGGTTTGTGAAGCGTTTGATGTAGTTGACATTGTCGTTGAAGAAGGCATCGAGCTTGCTGTCGCTTGTCTTGATCAAGATAGTGATTGGTTTACTTGGAGCTACGTTCACTTCTGCACGTGAGTTACGTACTGAACGAATCACATCTTTAAGAGCTTCTACACCAGCTGCTGCTTCTTCGTTTTCAAACTCTGGACGAACCACTGGATATTCCGCAGTCACGATTGTTCCTTCAGAGATTTGGCCATAGATTTCTTCAGTTACGAATGGCATGATTGGGTGAAGGAGACGCAAGATTTGATCCAAGGTGTAAAGAAGGACAGAACGAGTGATGACTTTTTCGGCCTCATTATCACTATAAAGCACTTCCTTAGTCAACTCAACATACCAGTCCGCAAACTCATCCCAGATGAAGTTGTAGAGGATGTGACCAGCCACACCGAATTCAAACTTGTCAAAGTTTTCAGTGACCTTACCGATCGTTTCGTTGAGGTTGTGGAGAATCCAGCGGTCTGTCACGTTACCTGCTTGACCAGCAGCCACTTTGGCTACATTTTCACGTGCCGCATCCAAAGTCAAACCTTCATTGTTCATGAGGATATAGCGAGAGATGTTCCAAATCTTGTTAATGAAGTTCCAAGACGCATCCATTTTCTCATAAGTGAAGCGCACGTCTTGACCTGGAGCAGAACCGTTTGAAAGGAACCAACGAAGGGCATCGGCACCGTATTTCTCGATAACATCCATTGGGTCAATCCCGTTACCGAGTGACTTAGACATCTTGCGTCCTTGCTCGTCACGGATCAAACCATGGATCAAGACATTCTTAAATGGCTGACGACCAGTGAATTCCAATGATTGGAAGATCATACGAGACACCCAGAAGAAGATGATATCGTAACCTGTTACCAAGGTTGACGTTGGGAAGTAACGTTTGAAGTCTTCTGAGTCGACATCCGGCCAGCCCATAGTTGAGAATGGCCAAAGGGCTGAACTAAACCAAGTATCCAAGACATCTTCGTCTTGTTTCCATCCGTCACCTTCTGGCGCTTCTTCGCCAACGTACATTTCACCCTCAGCATTGTACCAAGCAGGGATTTGGTGACCCCACCAGAGCTGACGTGAGATGACCCAATCATGGACATTTTCCATCCATTGAAGGAAGGTATCGTTGAAACGAGGTGGGTAAAATTCAACCTTATCGTCTGTATCTTGGTTAGCAATGGCATTTTTCGCCAATTGGTCCATCTTGACGAACCATTGCGTAGACAAGCGTGGCTCAACCATAACTCCAGTACGCTCTGAGTGACCAACTGAGTGGGTCATCTTCTCAATTTTAACAAGGGCACCAATTTCTTCTAACTTCTTGATAACAGCCTTACGAGCTTCAAAGCGGTCCATGCCGTTGAATTCGCCAGCCAATTCATTCATGGTACCATCATCGTTCATAACGTTGACTTGCGGAAGATTATGACGTTGACCAACCAAGAAGTCATTAGGGTCGTGGGCAGGAGTGATCTTCACCACACCAGTACCAAACTCAGGGTCTGCGTGTTCGTCCCCAACGATTGGGATTGGCTTGTTCAAGATTGGCAAGATAACATTTTTACCAATCAAGTCTTTATAACGGTCATCATTTGGGTTAACCGCTACAGCAGTATCCCCAAACATAGTCTCAGGACGAGTTGTTGCTACTTCAAGGGCACGTGAACCGTCTTCCAACATGTAGTTCATGTGGTAGAAGGCACCCTCGACATCCTTGTGAATAACCTCGATATCAGAAAGGGCTGTACGAGCTTTTGGATCCCAGTTGATGATAAATTCACCACGGTAAATCCAACCTTTTTTGTAAAGCTCTACAAAGACTTTACGAACCGCTTTTGAAAGACCTTCGTCAAGAGTGAAACGCTCACGAGAGTAGTCTACCGAGAGCCCCATCTTGCCCCATTGTTGCTTGATAGTCGTCGCATACTCGTCTTTCCATTCCCAGACTTTATCAAGGAATTTTTCACGACCCAGGTCATAGCGAGAGATGCCGTCCTCAGCCAAACGCGCTTCTACTTTAGCTTGAGTAGCAATACCTGCGTGGTCCATACCTGGAAGCCAAAGCGTATCGAAACCTTGCATCCGTTTTTGACGGATAATGATATCTTGCAAAGTTGTATCCCAAGCGTGACCAAGGTGAAGCTTCCCAGTTACGTTTGGTGGTGGAATAACGATTGAATAAGGCTTAGCCTTTTTATCGCCTGAAGGCTTGAAAACATCTTCGTCAAGCCATTTTTGGTAACGACCAGCCTCAACCTCGGCTGGATTGTATTTTGGTGAAAGTTCTTTAGACATGTTTGTTCTCCTTAATTAAAATCTCTTTTAGGCAAATAATATACTTCTTCTCCTCAATATTAGTATCTATAATAATCTTCAGTTCTGTACTTAATATTAATGCTAGAATTAACAATGTGACAAATAAACTTCTTAAATCTTTTGGTTCAGGAAAAATTAGCCAATACAGCATACCATCTATACCATAATACATAGCAAGACATAAGAAACCAATATAGATCCCTTCAAAGATTGGCCTTTTTTTAAAACTTTTAGTAAAGCTTCTAAAATAGAATACACTCACTATCATAAAAAATGATGATAGTGCAAGTACTATTCCTTTAGTTAAGTCAGTTATTTTAAACAGAATTAATAAAGAATTAGATAGAGAAGTAATAATAAGAATAAAGTATATAAAACTATTGAATATATCGAGTTTTATCTCGCGTTTTGACCTTTCCCAGTCATATTTTAAAAGTAGTTCTAAGTATTTTGTTAATACATTTACACTTTTAGTTGAATAATCGAAATTATCAACTAATCTCCAAATATGACTATCATTCATATAAAATTCATATGTATCTTCTTTAGATATATATCTACCATATGGATTTAACTGTGTTTCAAGTCTATTTATTGCAGAGAAGCGATTCTTCCCACTCAATAAATCAACTATAATTGACTTTATCTCCTTTCTCCACTCTGAACGTTCTTTCGTAATGAAATCTAATTTATTTTTTTTAGTGTTATTTATAAATAGCAAAACTGCACTTAATACAGCTCCTATTCCTGCTCCACTGAGGAGCGTAATAATCTGATCTGTATTCACTTTTTTTACCCCTCTTTGAATTACTAATATTATCTACGAACTGTTTCCTCCCACTCACTCTTCAGCAAGCCGTATCTCAAATCATCACAGCGATTGCCTTGGGCATCTTTACGGTCTCTTATGCGTGCTTCAAGGGTGAAACCAAGCTTCTCAGCAACTCGTTGACTTTGGACATTGTAGCTAAAGCAAGACAATTCTACCTTATGAAGCCCTAGTTCTTTAAAAGCCAGGTCAATCAACGTACGCGCTGCTTCGGGTACATAACCCCGGCCCCAATAGTCTGGGTGCAAGGTATAGCCAATCTCCAGCACATCGTCTTCGTGGCGATGGTTGAAGTCAACAGAGCCGACGATTGTATCAGTTCCTTTGACCACAATGCCGTAACCAGCTGGAAGATTTTCTTTTTGATTGCGATCGGGAAGGATATGCTCTAGGTAATAGATCTCGTCTTCCAAGGTCTTGACGGGTGGAAAGCCTGCTGGGTAAGAGACTTCTGGAAGACTGGCGTAAGCATGGATATCCTCAGCATCAGCCACTGTTCGGACTCGTAAGACTAGACGCTCCGTTTCGATTCGTTCTGGCAGTTCAGCTCTTGTCATTCTTCTTCCTCGCTTTCTTCATAAAGCTCCCCATGGAATCAACTCGATCATCTAGATAACGATAAACGCGCTGATGACCGTCCCCCATAAAGTAAGTCGGTGCAAAATGGTCATTTTTAAAATGCCCCTTGTCATCTAAGAGCTCTGGATCAGCCAGACGGTCTATAATCTTGGCAAAGATATGGCAGATGCCATCTTCCTCGATAATTCGATCTACCTGGCAATCCAAAACGACTGGACAAGCCTCCAAAATCGGAGCCTGAGTCCGTTCAGAAATTTCGTAGTCTAGCCCTAAGTGATTCAACTTCTCCCGATGGCTGATAAAACCAGCCTGCTCCATCTCAAGCATAAAGTTTTCATCAGGGATGTTCACGCTGAACTGTTGATAATGCTTAATCTGGTCAGCCGCATTTTCCTCAGCACCAACCCCTATGACGAGCCAATCTCCCAGGCTATAAGAGGAACTGCAGGTCGTGATATTGTGCCCAAAGTTCTGGTCCTGATACCCTAAAATGAAAATCGGAAAACCATAGTAGAGTTTACTAGTGTTAAAAGATTGTTTCATGACAAGCTCCTTCAGCCAGGGTTGCAAAAGAAAAATCGCCCCTGTCAGATTAATGACAGGGACGAATGTGTTGATCCGCGGTACCACCCAATTTCGGGCAGATGCCCGCATCTTTAATCTTCTTGTTTCACTTTTATGACGTCGTGAGCTCGTCTTGGTGTACTTCAGTACAACCTGCAACTCGCCGCCTAGTCCTAAAAGGAAACAAAAAGATTTGTATTTCATTTTTTAATTTCATCCATTAGCAACTAGTTTTGACACATTTGTGGACTTCTCAGCACCGCCACTTTCTGTAAAATGTGGGATTCAAAACACCTCTAATAGGTTCATTTTAGCAAGTTTTCCTGGAAATAGCAAGAAATCATAAAAGCGATTATTTAAATTTAACGCCTAGTTCTTTCAATTTCTTGATTGTAGCTGGGCCGATTCCTTTAAGGGCCAACAACTCTTTTTCTGTCCAGTTTGCGAAGTCCGCAACAGAGCGAATACCTTCATCATAGAATGTTTGCGCACGATCAAGTGCCACACCTTCCAAACTTGCAGCAAATTCTTCCACTGAAGAAGCCGCTTGTTTCACTTCTTTCGCCACTGCTTTTGTAGCTTTCTCAACCTTTTTAGGTGTTTCTTTCACAGCTGCAGTTACAGTTGCGACAGCTTTTTTCAAAAGATGTCTATTTTGATGTTTGTATTGTTTCGCACGGTTTACGTTCTTCTTTGCCATTTTTCCTCCTAAATTCAGTGATCAATTCCTAAGGCAACAAGGTTTCATCACTATCATTCCATTCAAAAATCCGTTGATGTCATTTCAACTTTTTTATTGTATCACAATCCCCTAAAAAATCAAGTCATTGCTCAATTTTCAGGTAAATCTAGCTAGTTAAACGCCTTCAATAAGGTGTTTTTAATATTTTCTTTCACCAAAGAGGCCATCTGGTAAATCATGAAATCCTTTTCCAGCATGGAAATTTTCAAACTTTCCTTGCAAGAACTGATAAGCGTCCAAACGGCTTTCATAGCGAATCATAGCAATTTTAGCTCGCTCATCCTGGTCTTCATCAAAAACCTTCTTACTTTCTTCGAGAGCCATTTCATTGATCATGACTTGGGTCTGGATCCACTCCTCAAACTCCTTCATAAACTCTGTTTCGTAACTCATCTTTACTCCATTCCTCTATAAAAATCCGTATCGATCTCCCGATAAGGTTGAATGTCCTGAACATATTCCAAGACGCCTTGAAAGTCTCCAGCTTCATCACGCACGGCTGCATAGGTGACATGGACAAATTTCCCACGCGATTCTGATTTAAACCACATTTCATACTTGTCTTTTTTCCCTTCACGAAGCCCCTGCATAATCGCTTTGACCTTCTCCAAATATTTCGGAGGGTGACACAGCTCAACATTGCGTCCTACCTGCGATGGCGTCCTCTTAAAAATCATTTCCTCAAAAGGCGCAGCATCATTGTAATATTGGAAAATATCATCCTTATTGACAAAGGTGATCTCCATTGGTAACTGGTTCAAGATTAAATTCGCTTGCTCCACCGATAAAAATCCATGACCAAAAGCTTGTGGCTGCTTGCGATCGAAGCTCTCTTCTTTTTTCTTAGGCGTGAAGGTAATCATCAATTGTCCCTCAGGAGTCTCAATGACCTGACGGTGCTCATCTCCTTTTGAAGAAGGAAGCGGTTCAGTTGAACTCTCTGACTCTCTTGCTCCTTCTTCCTTGAAGTCTACGCGTTTCGGCACCCATTTCTCACTTGGGAGAATAATGGCATAACCATAAGCATCACTTTCTTCTGCAATGGAGAGCCAGTCATCCTGGGTAAAGGACTCCAGCAAAATCATCAAGAGGATCGACTCTTCCTTGAAGATCATGCCCTCAAACTCTTGCGCAAAGGCTTCAAAGCATTCCTTGACTTCAGAAATACTAGAATCCGGTAATTTCTTGGCCGCGTCCATCGCTTTCGCAAAGAGTTCTCGAATTTGGTCATCCACTCCCCACATCACTTTTGGTGGGGAATCATGCCCATATTTTTCCATAATCGGAAACATCAACTCTTCCTTACGACGGTAATGCCGGTCAAATTGACCCACCAAGCCCAGCTGACGTAACAAGCCCTTATGAATCTCCTGAATCATCTCAGGATCCTCGGTTGTCTCATAATTGTCTAGCAAGCGGCGGACCCGCATCATAGCTGCACGAAGAGCTAAGTTCTCCTGTTTAAAGATTTGAACCGGATGACCTGGGTGGTCAGTATCTGCTACTTCGACTCCTTGAACCGCATTCTTAAAGAGATTGGCATGGACATCACAAAGTTCCATAACATCTTCAAAAGTCACCCCTGCATCTGAATTCATCAGTTCATGCTCCATAAGAGAGATCTCAATCGCAGAAACCCCTGCAAAGGTCGCATCAAAGCGCTCCTGAACCGACTCAGGAGAAGCTCCATGATGAAGCTCTAATAAGATATCTCTTAAGACGTGAATTCGTTCATCACTCATTAGTCTAGCCCCACTACTTCATAGCCATTAGCCTCTAGTGTTCGCACAATCTTCTCCATAGGAGTACCTTCTAATTTTGATCCTTGTTTCAAAGAAACCTTGCGCCCAACTGTATTGCGCATGATCGGATTGGCTAAGGGTTTAAAGCCCAATTCTACCAACAAATCCAATACTTCCGGATGTTGATCAATGACTTGAGCAACTGGAATCGATACATCAATAACATTGTCCATTTATTTATTTCCTCTACTCATTCCCTTTATTTTCTCTCTGACGAGCCCGTTCTTCTCCCCACCAAAGAGGCATCAGTTCACCTAAAGTAATGGTCTTGCGACTCTCATAATCCACCATAAATTCTAGATGACGATTCTCTGCATCCAGCTCAAGGAGAAATTCACGACAGGCTCCACAAGGCATCCCTGAGCCTTCTCCATAAGGAGGCTTGTCTCGAAAAGCAATAATGCGCTTGACCTTGGTCTGTCCTGATTGTTGATACATGTTGAAGAGAGCTGCTCGTTCAGCACATAAATGAAAGACACCGCAAGTTCCTTCCATACAAAAGCCCGTAAAAATCTGACCATCTGCAGCCTCAACAGCAGCAACCACATGTCGAGCATAGACAAAATCTGAAACCTCTTGAGGCGCATAGAGAGCTTTCGCCTCAAGATAAAGTTTTTCCCAAATATCCATTCTTATTTTTCACTTCTTCACTAATTTCACAACTGCTTCCGTCCTTGCAGTATGGGGAAACATATCTACTGATTGAATGTATTCAACCTGATAAACCTTCGTCAAAGCTACTAGATCCCGTGCCAAAGTAGAGACATTACAAGAGACATAGACCATCTTTTCAGGTGCATACTGCAACAAGGTCTCGATTAATTTTGTACCCAAGCCCGTACGAGGTGGATCCACGATCACAGCATTAGCCCGATAGCCTTCTTGGTACCAGCGAGGAATGATCTCTTCTGCTGTACCAGCCTCATAGTGGGTATTCTCAAATCCCATCCGTTTAGCATTGTATTTGGCATCTTCAATCGCTTCAGGAATGATATCCATCCCCCGAACACTTTTCACTCTATTAGCAAAAGCAAACCCAATCGTTCCAACTCCACAGTAGGCGTCAATAAGATGATCCTCTGGAGAAACATCTAGAGCCTTGACAGCCTCACTATACAATACTTCAGTTTGTTCCGGATTCAACTGGTAAAAGGCTCGAGGAGATAGTGAGAATTCATAATCCAAAACACCTTCCAAAATAGCCTCTTCTCCCCAAATAATCTGCGTTTGTTCCCCGTAGATTTCACTGGAACGAGACGTATTTTTATTAACGGCAACTGTGACAATCTCAGGGTGCTTTGTGACCAAGTCTTGCACCAAATTGTTTACGTTAATCTGACGACTGGTGACCACAATGATCTGAACCTGCCCAGACTTACGAGCCCGTCGAACCATCATGGTTCTGACACCCAGTTCTTTACGCTCATCAGCAATCGGAATCTGATAATAGGTCAATAAATCCGCAAGATCGTTGGCGATAGCTTGAATAACTGGATCTTGAACCAAACAATCTTTTAATTCCACCAAATAATGTGAATTTTGAGCATAGAGTCCTGCCTTCACCTGGCTCTTGAATTTCCTTGTTTGAAATTGCAATTTTGCCCGATAGTAAAGCGGCTCCTGCATTCCAATTGTCGGCCGAATATCATACTGTTCAAATCCCTCAGGTGAGAACTTCTTCAAGGCCTGTTGTAATAAATCTGTCTTAAACTCCAGCTGCTTGTCATACTTCAAATGCATGATTTGACAACCACCACAGGTCTCATAGATATCACACATGGGCGTTACACGAAACTTAGACGCCTTATTCACAGATAGGAGTTTGGCTTCCGCAAAATTTTTCTTAACACTTGTAATTTGACAGAAGATATCTTCTCCCTTCAAAGCGCCTGGCACAAAGACAAGTGTTTTTTTATAAAAGCCAATCCCTTCTCCGTTAATTCCCATTCGTTTAATTTTCAAAGGAATTTTTTGTTTTACTTTAACGTTCATATCCCTATCTTAACACATTTTTCGGTATAATAAAAACATGAAAATTACAAAACTAGAAAAGAAAAAAAGACTCTACCTCCTGGAATTAGACAATGATCAAAAACTTTATATTACAGAAGACACCATCGTCAAATATTTTCTTTCTAAAGATAAAGAAATCAGTGAAGAAGAACTAAAAGAAATCCAAGAGTTTGCTCAATACTCCTATGGTAAAAACCTGGCCCTGTACCATCTTTCTTTTAAAGCTCGGACAACAAAAGAAGTCAGAGACTACCTGACAAAATATGAGATTGAAAGTGGCATTATTGATAAAGTGGTCCAACACCTAAAAGAAGACAAGTGGTTAGATGATCGTCAATATGCAAGAAACCTGATAGAGGCCAACCTTCTCAGTGGCGATAAGGGCCCTGCCTTATTACAACAAAAAATTCAACAAAAAGGGATCCCAAAATCTCTCCTACAAGAAATACTTGTAGACTATGATTTTTCAGAAGTGATCTACCGTACCGCAATAAAACTCCTAAAAAAATACCAAGGAAAATATCCGTTAAAAGCCATTGAAACGAAAATCATCCAGGCACTCATTTCAAAAGGTTTTGCTTACAATCAAGCAAAGATAGCATTCCAAAATCTCGAGCTCGAAACAGATGAAGAAACAACCAATGAGCTCATTCTAAAAGAGTTAGAAAAACAATACCGTAAATACAGTAAAAAATATGAAGGCTATGAACTCAAACAACGCTTGACTCAGGCACTAGCCAGAAAAGGCTACGATTATAGTGATATAACGTCAGCCATTAGAGAATACTTAGATTCATAAACCAAATTGAAAATTAAATAGAAAAATAAGAAAAAATTTGAAAAAATATGATACAATATAGAGGATATACTTAGATTGTAGAAAGTTGGTAAGTTATGAAACTACCTAAAGAAGGCGACTTTATTACAATTCAAAGTTATAAACATGATGGCAGTTTACACCGTACATGGCGTGACACCATGGTATTAAAGATAACCGAAAATGCAATTATTGGAGTAAATGATCATACACTTGTGACTGAAAGTGATGGTAGACGTTGGATTACACGTGAACCAGCGATCGTTTATTTCCATAAAAAATATTGGTTTAACATCATCGCCATGATCCGTGACAATGGTGTGTCTTACTACTGTAACCTAGCAAGTCCTTTTCACATTGACCAAGAAGCCTTAAAATATATCGACTATGATCTCGATGTCAAGGTCTTTACCAATGGTGAAAAAAAATTGTTAGATGTTGAAGAATACGAGCAGCATAAAGAAAAAATGCACTATTCAGATGACATCGACTTTATTTTAAAGGAAAATGTTAAGGTTCTAGTAGATTGGATAAACCAAAACAAAGGTCCTTTTTCTGAGGAATATATCAAAATTTGGTATAACCGTTATGTTGAACTGCGAAATAAATAAAGTTGAAAAGAGCGAAAGCTCTTTTTTCTTATAAATTAATAAAAAAATAACTACAAAAAAAGTCTAATGTCAACCATTAGACTTTTTCGATACACTATCGGGAAGACAGGATTCGAACCTGCGACACCTTGGTCCCAAACCAAGTACTCTACCAAGCTGAGCTACTTCCCGATCTAAAGCTTACGCTTTATGCA
>JAGZKI010000037.1 GCA_018365265.1 Streptococcus parasanguinis
GATTTCATCAGCTTTTACAGCCCTACTCAACTGTGCGGAGGTGGGACGACGAAATCGAATTCTAACGAATTACCGATTTCTGTCCCACTCTCTTTTTGAGGTTAAGATGACCTCAATCTATCTGTGCCTGATGATGTATTGATCATGGTAAAACAAATCTTCGTGAGAAAGCAAGTCTACTCATTTTTTTGAATGATTAGTTCTCCAGATCTAATTTCCCAGACTTGGTCAAAGTTCTTCAGTGCTTCATTCTGTCGGTGTAAAGTAATGATGACAGCACACGGTAAGTCTAGTACTTTTTTCAATTCTGCCTCGAACTGATGAGCATCCAAGGCTGAAAAAGGTTCATCCATAATAACTAATGGACTCTGGCGGTTTTTTTCTCGATTGAGGTACATACGTTGTTGTTGACCACCTGACAGGGATTGAGGAGGTGTTGCTTCAAATTCCTCATCCTTAAACTCTGCGGGGAAAGTATTGAATAGCGTAACATTATTTTCATAACTAGAGATGAAGCTATGCTCTTGTTGCAAGATCAGGCCAAATCTCCCCCAAAGCTGATTTAGGGGAAGATCGTTCAGCAAGATCTCGCCTTGGAAATCCTCATCCGTACCATTTAAAATATTGAGCAGGCTACTCTTACCTGATCCGTTCTCTCCTATGAGGGCAATCTTATCTCCTTTGTGAATGGTGGCAAAAGAAATCTTCAATGTTGATTCCCCAAGTTGTTTAGAAAGATTTTTCAATGTGATCGTTTCAAAAGAATGCTGTGGTGCCTGAATTGAAGATGGATGTTTAACGATAGTTTGAAAGCTTTTAATTACAGGTTTTACCGACTCTAACATTTGCAGATCGTAAAGGATTTCTTGAATTGGTTCTGAGAAGGCTGTAATATAACCAAAACTTGCAACCACCTCAGGGATACCAATTTGATGATGATATAGAGAGTAAGCTAGATAGGAAAAGAGAATAAGGCTAATGAATTCAAAAGAAATACCCGTCAAGAGAATACCTGTAATTTTAGTCAAACCATACCCAAGATACTTATCCTGCAAATTTTTGAGAGAACTTCTTTGTTGCTCTATAAAATGAGGTAGAGTAAGTTTGTTAACTAGGTGATGTCCTCGGAATAGATCCTCCAAGGTCCGATAATAATCACCTTGCTTTTCAAGATAGGTTTGTCTACGCTTCGCAGTCAATTGACCAACGATCTTTGGAATTTGAATACTGATGGCTGTTGAAATCAGTAGGATCAGTGCCACTATAGGATTGATCGTTCTGGTAATAATGATGGTATAAATCAAAATTCGTAGAATCTGCTTAAAAAAACTCATCAGTGGAGGTAGATAATCTTTTTCCAGTGAATCAAGATCATTAGATTGATAAGAAATGTATTCTGCGACTGTTTTCTGCTTGAAATCATGGTGGGCAAGTCCTAAAAGAGATTGAAACCAATCGTTCTTTAGATTTGTCGAAAAGAGAATGGCCTGTTTCCAGTCAAGTCGCATTTGGATGTAGTTGCAAGTCAGGTAACCTATAACTGCGATGCAATAACCTGACAAAGCTATTTGATAGTGGCCACGAATTAACTCTTGTGTAAAGTATGGAAGAAGAGCCGTACAAATATTGGACAGTCCACTAAAGAGAAAATTAAAGAAAAGATACCAGCGCAGAGGCTTAAGGTATTGAAGCATAGACGAAACTCCTTGATAAAGCTATATGAAAATATAACATAAAACTGATAATGACATAACAGCCCAGTTACATTAATGAGCAAATAGGGGCATTATTTAGAAACTTTCTTTTTTGTAAAATATAACTAAATTATAGCATATGTTGAAGTCAGTTTATTAATTTAGAAGAAGTTTGTCTATGTATTTCTCAAAAAAATTTGATATTAGGATGATTCTGTAGGCGTGTTAATTTAAACAAAAGAATTGCTAGCGACAGAAGATGCTGCGAGTGGAACCTACTTGCCTCCAAGTAGTGGATCTGATCTATCGTGGAAGCAAACAACCTCTTTAGGATGGCAAAAACGTCAAGCCATTCTGAACAAAGTGAAGAATCCGAAAGTTGAAACATTAGAAGAAAAACTCTCAAAAATGTCACGTGCTGAACTGGAGGAAGAGTATGGAGATGTGATTCAAGCCTATAAAAGGTATACGAATATGGGGCAAGGTGATGCGATCCTTGCCAAATGGGATATGAACGATCTCAAATTGTTATGGAAGCGGTATAATGAAGTAAAGGATGATCACTTAGGGTTATTACCTTCAGAATTAGCCAAGGTGGACCCGAAAATTAAGAAACGTATCGATGCAATGGATCAAGAAGCGTTAGAAGAGGCCTACCCAGAACTTAAAACATTGATCTCCATGGCCCATGTGAATCCCTATGCACAACTATTTAAATCTGAAACAGAACGCGCTAATTATGATTACCTACTAGATCGCTATTTCCTTTTAGATAGTCAAAAAATGCTTAGTTGGCGAGATCCCGCCTTTCAAACTAAATATGATTATTATATAATTGAAGAAGGAATTGATCCTTTTACAGGCAAACCTGCTACACAGGAAGAAATCAATCGGGCAAAAGATATCAAAAAGGTGAGAACTGTTACTGAGAGCTTCCAACTAGCAAGTACCTTGTATACCTCTTATGTTGGCTATAATCAGTACTACAATAAACCCTATACAACGTTCTCGGATGTATTTAGTAAGGTAAAAGGGAAAGTTCCATTCTTCAATAGGAAACCAGTAATTCCTGAGGTAAACCCTAAGGTAGATACCAATGTTAAAACTATAACAGAACCAGCAAAAACTTATGATCGTGAACGCATTTTACGAAATATAGAAGAAAGCAAACTTGCGAGGGAGAGTTCTGGGTTTAAAGACTTTGCAACTCGAGAAAGATATCTAGAGAAAGTCTTTGACAAATTAACTCCTGAAGAAAGGGAATTAATCTTTAATATTTCTAAGAACGCACCTAAAGTGGAGTATCGTCCTGGTAAAACATCCAAAAGTGTATTATCAATACCGAAAGAAGATCGTCCAATCGTCGAAAAGGTTTATAGCTCAGAATACATAAAAGCACACAAACAGCAATTTGAAAATGGAGCAGCCAGATTCCAAAAATTTCAACCTAGCGAAAATTGGAATGGAGGTATTGTTGGAGGTGATGATGGAACAAGTTTCTGGTTGAGTAAAGAACATGCAGATATCATTGAAAAGGTTGCCAATGGAGATAATCGTCTTTATGAAATCATATTAGGACTTGATGAAGGTTATTTAGAAGACGGGCCACTTTATCGTTTAGATGTCACTCCAGAAGTAGTAGCAGAAAAAGGGATTTCAATACCAAGTGGGAGAGAAGCAGGAGCCAATGACTGGTGGAGACCAACGGGACGAACTTTCCCAGGAGATATTCCAGAAGGTGTAATGAAAGATATTAGTACCAAGAGAGGAGAACATACATGGAACATAGTAAATTAGGCTGGGAAGATGTTATCCAGTTTGAAGAGGTAAAAGGTTATGGTCAGCATATCTGGAGAGATGGTAATCATTTTTATTACGTTACTGAGGAGGGAGGAATTGCCCCTCAGCGTGTAGTTTATGAATTACCAAATGAGCTGTTTGCCTTATTAGAAAGTGGAGAGAGAACGCAGTTAGAAATATTAAGTAAACTTCAGACCGATCGTTGGCCACCGACGGAAGAAGAAAAGAAAGCTAGTGAGAAACGATTCATAGAAGAGAGTCCTACATCATTAATTGATTTACCTGAAACTAGAGAGTTATTTACTCAGGAAGAGCTTGAAAGATTAATTCCAATTGCTGAGCAAATGTGGATTGACTGGAGAGGTAAACTTCCAGATGATTATGTGTCACCACTTAAGTAAAAGAGATATAAAATGATACCAACTAACTTACAATGGGAAGAAGTTATCCAGTTTGAAGAAGTTGAAGGATACGGGAAATCCATCTGGAGAAATGAGGACAAGTATTATTTAGTTTTAGAAGAAGGAAGCGTGGCTTCTTGGTTAGTGGTTTATGAATTGCCAAATGAGTTATTTGCCTTACTAGAGAGTGGTGAGAGAACGATATGCGAAGTTTCTTGGAAGATTCAGAATGATTGTTGGCCACCAACGGAAGAAGAGAGAAGAGAATATAGAAGAAAATTTATAAGCAAACATCCAGCTTCTTTGATAGATGTCCCTAAAAATAGGAAACTTTTTTCTAAGGAAGAACTTGAAGAGTTGATTCCGATTGCTGAGAAGCAGTGGATTGAATCTGAAGGAGAACTTCCAGATGATTATGTATCGCCGCTTAAGTAAGGAAGGTATAAAATGAAACCAACAAAACTTGAATGGGAAGATGTTATCCAATTTGAGGAAATTGAAGGATATGGAAAATCCATTTGGAAAAATGAGGACAAATATTATTTAGTTTTAGAAGAAGGCACCGTGGCTTCTTGGTTAGTGGTCTATGAACTCCCACAAGAATTATTTGTACTATTAGATAGTGGAGAGAGAACACTACAAGAAATTTCCTGGAAAGTTCAGAATGACTCTTGGCCACCGACGGAAGAAGAAAAGAAAGCTAGTGAGAAACAATTTATATTAAAAGGCTTAACTCCATTAATAGCTAATCCTAAGAGTTGGGAATTATTTACTCAGGAAGAGCTTGAAAGATTAATTCCGCTTGCTGAACAAAAATGGATTGACTGGAGAGGCAAACTTCCAGATGATTATGTATCGCCACTTAAGTAAAAGAGGTATAAGATGAAACCAACAAACCTAGAATGGGAAGATGTTATTCAATTTGAAGAGGTAAAAGGATACGGTCAGCATGTCTGGAGAGATGGTAATCATCTTTATTATGTTGATGAGGAGGGAGGAATTGCCCCTCAGCGTGTGGTTTATGAATTCCCATTAGAACTATTTCAATTATTAAAGTCTGGGGAAAAAACACTTAAAGAAATTCATTTCAAGCTAAAAAACGACTGTTGGCCACCGAACGTGACACAAGAAGAAGCTAATAAAAATTTCTTTAGGCAATTTCCAGAAGCTGAACTGTAGCTATGGAGTAGCTATACGGTAACAATTTGGATGTTCATCCTTATCAAAAAGGTAAATCTCGGGGCCCTGAACGAATAGCAATTGGTGATGATGGTTCAATTTGGTTTACTGAAGATCACTGTCAAATATTTAATAGAATACGGTAGCATATGATTAGAAAATTTACAGATGAAGTCTTTGAAAAAATTGAAAAAGTTTATGGGGTAGTTTTGCCTCTTGAATTTAAGCGATTGTATCGTGATCTTGAACAACTCCCAAATGGATGGTATAACTGGGCAGATTTTTCAAGAGAAAATACTGACTGTTTAAAGAAACAAATGGAAGAAGTGATGGGGGAGATTACGGATGAAATAGATGAACTTGAATGGAATGATAACTGGGGAGAATGTCCCAGTACCATTCATGAGGTTCATCATTTTATAAAAAGTAAAATGAAATCTGCACCAGCTTTAATGCCGATAGTTGGCCATCGCTATATTGCTTGTGAACCTACTGCGGTTTCGCCGGTATTCTCAATTGTTGGATCAGAAATTATTTATTATTCAGCAAGTTTAACAGATTTCTTAAAAGGTAAAACAATAACACAGGAAACCGCACTAACAGATTTGACGCAGATTTCATTCTGGTCTGAGATAGCTCAGTAATTTTGCAATTCAAAATGAAGGATTCTCTATCCTCAAAAGGAATACCATATGTGACACAGTTATTAAAAGAAAAGCAAAAATCATTAGAAGATTTTGGAATCGAGGTTAAAGGTGAAAGAAATTAAATTTTATAGAGTAAATGATGATTATGGTTTTATGTCCAATTTTGCTCCCTACCCTTTTTCAGATGGTAGCAGACTCTGGCCGACATCAGAGCATTATTTTCAAGCACAAAAGTTTTTAGTGCCCCAAATTCAAGAGAAAATTCGTCAGATAGTATCTCCAATGGATGCTGCCTTAGAGGGACGCAATCGTCAAAATCCCTTGAGACCAGATTGGGAAGAGGTCAAAGATGAGGTGATGCTCCAGGCACTTCGAATGAAATTTAGCCAAAATCCAGAAATTGCAAAGGGATTGGTCGCAACAGGAGATGCCATCCTCATCGAACATACACGAAATGACGACTACTGGGCTGATGGGGGAGATGGTTCTGGGAAGAACAAGCTAGGCCTTCTCCTAATGCAAGTACGAGAAGAGTTGAAAAACGCTACCCTGTAAGCTCTCTCCTCTAGCTATTCCATTTAACAGTCTGGGTTTGGTATAACAGTCAACTAGATAGTTACAATGATCAACAGGAGATATTCCTGAAGGTGTAATGTAAGATATTAGTACAAAGAGCGGAGAGCATACATGGAACATAGTAAATTAGAATGGGAAGATGTTATCCAGTTTGAAGAAGTAGAAGGATACGGGAAGTCAATCTGGAAAAATGAGGACAAATATTATTTAGTTTTAGAAGAGGGAACTGTGGCTTCTTGGTTAGCAGTCTATGATTTACCCCAAGAATTATTCTCTCTATTAGATAGTGGAGAGAGATCACTACTCGAAATATCTTGGAAGATTAAGCATGATTCTTGGCCACCGACGGAAGAAGAAAAGAGGGCTAGTGAGAAACGTTTCATAGAAGAGAGTCCCACATCATTAATTGATATACCTGAAACTAGAGAATTATTTACTCAGGAAGAGCTAAAAAGATTAATTCCGATTGCTGAGCAAATGTGGATTGACTGGAGAGGTAAACTTCCAGATGATTATGTATCACCATTGAAATAGCTTGTAAGGAATTTGTTTATACACTATTAGTTGTAAGCAAGTTCCTGTTTTTACTTTAAGTGGACTAAATGAATCGCTCCGAAAATGTGTCCAAAATATTGACAGAATTCCATTATTACCAAATCAATGGCCATTAGACTGGATAGTGAATATAGGAATTGTACCAAGTTGATGTTTTGAATTATGAAAAATAAATATATGAAATATACAGACAAATTACAAGATTTAATTGACTTAGAATATCCAAGTCAAAAGTTATACCCGGGAATTATACAGGATATATATAACTTAACTAAGTGTATAAGAAGAGGAGAAAATATCGGTGACATTAATTTTTTTAGTTTAGCAAGAAGATTTATAGATGAAACTATGGATTATAAAAGCGAAATTTTAGTAGTCTTAAAACAATTAGAGAAAGAGTTAAAAAAAGAAAATTGATGGACAATAGATTAATTGATTAGATAATGAACCTAAGAATATGTTATGATAAAAGTATAGAGATACAATTATTTAAAGAATTATTACAGACAAAATTTTTGTGCCCTATCAGTATTGATGATCACCAAATATTAATACAAAGAGCGGATAATGTTCATGAAATATAGTAAACTAGGCTGGGAAGAAGTTAGTAAGTTTGAGGAAATAAAAGGTTATGGACAACATATTTGGCGACATCATGAGAAATATTTTTTTGTTACAGATGAAGGGGGAATAGCTGAACAGAGGGTAGTCTATGAATTCCCATTAGAACTATTTCAATCACCCTACCAAGTTTTTCTGAGTTACTTGAAAAGTCTAACTTAATTTGACAATTTAGGCAATAAAGAAATCCTAGACAAGCTTTTGAGCTATTCAGAAGACTTGAAATACCACTATAATCTCTATCAGCTCTTGCTTTTTCACCTTCAGAATAAGGAACCAGAGAAATTTTTTGGACTCATTGAAGACAATATAAAGAAGGTTCATTCTCTTTTTCAGACTGTCTTTAAAACATTTCTAAAGGACAAAGGGAAAATCATCAATGACCTTCAGTTATCCTATTCCAACGCAAAATTGGAAGCGACTAATAATCTCATCAAACTTATCAAACGAAATGCCTTTGGTTTTCGGAACTTTGAAAACTTCAAGAAGTGAATTTTCATCGCTCTGAATATCAAAAAAGAAAGGACGAAATTTGTCCTTTCTCGAGCTTAGCTTTTCTTCAACCCACTAAAGTTGACAAAGAGCCGTAGATTTTAGGTATTTACCTTGTCTACTTAAGAGGTATCATATCATCGAGATAAAGGTGATTTGTTTGTTCCTAAAAATTAGGTTTTAGGTTTGACTTGTGGCAACTTCTGGAAAAAGCTTGTCTAGGATTTTTGGAGTGATAGCTTGTCCAGGACCTTCAGCACAATAGGTGTGAATATACATAGCGGGATTGAAGTTGAGCTCGATACAAGTGAAATGAGGTTTTTCCTTGCTAGCAGGCTGAGTTTTATCTGGAATGATGAGGTCAACCCCGCAAGCCCAGGCCCCCATGCTAGTTGCCATAGCTGCTGCCAATTCTTGGTAAGAGGAATCTATTGTCTCAGTGACATCAATAGAGTCACCACCCGTAGAAATGTTGGAGTTACGGCGGAGATTGACCTTTTTCCCTTCTGGGAGAATATCATCAGGTGCATAACCTTGCTGAGTCAACATCAATTGTTCGATGTCTCCTAGCTTAATGATTTCCAGAGGTGAGCGGTGGTCACGGCCTCGCAATGGATTGGCATTTTTCTGAGCGACTAATTCACGAATGGTGTGTTTGCCATCACCGACAACATTAGCAGCGACACGAAGGAGGACAGACTCACAACGCCCGTCCAGAATGAAGAAACGGTATTCGGTTCCTGGGATAAATTCTTCAACAAGAACAGCTGTATCTTCTGCAAAGGCAATCTCGAGAGCTTTCTTATAGTTATCAAGGCTGGCAGGCTCTTGGAAAATGGAAATGCCCAGACCGAAGTTGGTTGATTTTGGTTTAACCACAATTTGCTTGCCCTTGATAAGAGGATAGTAGGCTAGACCTTGTTCTAGACTGGTAAATTCGTCGCCGGCAGGGACAGGGAAGCCAGCATCAGCCAGGATTTTTTTGGTCACGGTTTTATTAGCCATGGCAAGAGGAACTACATAGTTGTCTTTTGAGGTCATGTTACCATTTTTGACGTACTCAACATGATCTTTATGCCAGAGTTTAAGGAATTGATCCTGCTCATCTAGGATTTCAAAATGAAGCCCTTTTTGAATGGCATCAAAGAGCAGCATCTGGGTAGAAAGTTCCATCTCCTCATAACCCTTAAGGGCATAGTGGGCAGTCCAGTCGTAATCATGATAGGCAAGCGCCTTGTCAAGGGCAAAGTCAGAAAGGGACTTGTCTTTGATATGAGGAAGAAGTTGAGCAGCTAGTGTCTGACTGGAATCTGCAAAGGCATCTTTAACTTGTTTGACCAGCCCTTGATGATAGTCACCAAGCCCAAAATGTTGCACCAGTTGGTCTAGAGCTGTCGTAATGTTCTGAGTTTCAGCTTCAGAAGGTAGAGGTTCTAAAGGATGAGAGAGGGCAATTTTTTCATTCAGCGCGTGACCTTGAGCCAGAGCCTGATCAACATTTTCAGGGGCATCCAGCCAGAGGAAGGCTAGAAGGAGTAGGTGTACGGTATCCATGGTAGTTTGGCTAATACCGATACGCTCAAAGGGGTTGAGGTCGAAGTTACGGAATTCTAGGTAGGTGATTCCCTTGTCAAGGAAGGAGCGATTAACCTTTTGTCCACGGAAACGAACAGCCGAGTAAAATTCCTTTTCCGCAATCAAATCACCTTGTTCGATATAGTTTTCGATGGCAGAGACATAGTCTTCTAGGCTTGCAAAAGATACTTGTATTTCTTCCTTATTGACATAGCCGTGGTCACTGTTACGGAAGGAACGCACAGGTTCTGGAACTTCTTGGTCGAAGAATCCTTGCTCAGCAATAGGTGCAGCCCCAAAAAGATAGGTAATCACCCAACGGTAGCGCAAATAGTTCTGAGCCAGCTTAAGATAGAGGGCGTTTTTGAAAGCAATTATATCAATCTGGTCACTTTCTTGGAATAGGGCTTCAACCAAATCTTTCCCTAGTTCCATATTATAGTGGATACCTGAGATAGCTTGTAGTTTAGTTCCGTATTTTTCGGCCAGGTAGTTACGATAATGGCGTTCAAATTCATTTTCCAGTTGGGCAACTTGGATTTCTTGGGCGTTGATACGAGGAGGCATGGACAAGGGCCAGAGAAGTTCATCTTTACTGATGGAACGTCCAGCTACATCGGTAATGGCTCCAAGAAATCGACGAGCCTCAGTGGTAGATTTAGCAACTGGTGTGATGAGTTCCATCTGAAACTCACAAAAATCTGTTTGAATATAAGGGTGGAAACTTCGAGCTCCTAGCCATGAAGGGTGAGGCGTATGTGCTAATTTTCCCTGTCTATCGACACGAAGACTTTCGCGTTCAATTCCAAAGTTAGCTTGAAGGATAGGGCTAGTAGGCTCCAGCTTTTGAAGCAGTTGATTTATAGTCATAGAGTCACCTTTTCATCTAATGTTAGTGATAGTCTATTATAAATAGGAGAAGAAAACAACTTTCCGCTACGGTTAAGGGGAATTTCCGAATGTTTCAGATAAGAATTCTTAAAACCAATTGTTTTTTAGCTCTATTATATGCAAAAATTGTAAAATACCCACTGATTTTTATGTAAAATGTTATTTCTCTTGGAATTTAAATCAAATTAGCCTATACTAATGACGTATATATGAGAACGAAAGAATCCCTAGGGTCGGCACTGCACCCATAAAATGAGACACAAGAAAACACTCCTGTTGAATTCTGGTAAACTAGAAACAGGGGTGTTTTGTTATGGTCAAAAAGCATATTCAGTAGAAACTAAACTAGCCTGTATCGAAATGAAGAAGGCAGGCAAATCAAATAAAGTTATCATGGATACCCTCAGCATCAAAAATGCTAGTCAGGCCAAGACCTGGTAGCGATGGTATCAGAATGATGAATTGTACCGTTTCCAACAACCCGTGGGGAAACAATATACTTATGGTAATGGGATGAAACAGTTATCTGAAGTGGAACAGTTACGTTTGCAGGTAGAATTACTAAAAAAGTATCAGAACTTGATAAGAGAATCGACAAAGTAAGTCTTATCAAGCTAGTAGAAGAGTATAAGAAAACGTGCCCTGTATCGATTATTTTAGAATGTTTCGGCGTCAAACGCTCCACCTTTATCGCTGGAAACAGGAGTGTAAGAATTCTCAGAAAAGAGGCGAAATAGCAGATAATGGCTGTATCGAATGGTTTCACTCTGTTCTCAAGTCTGAAACCTTCTATCTCCATAAGTGGAGAAACATAACTGAAGATAGTCTAACAGATATTGTCAAAAATTTCATCATATTTTATCCTGATAATTATGTATCACCATTGAAATAGCCTGCGTGGAACTTGTTTAGACACCGTTAGTTGTGGACAAGTTTCTTTTTTTATTTTAGGTGCACTAGATGAATCTCTCTCAAAATGTGTTGAAAATATAAATAGAACTCTGGCTTTCTCCTAATGCAAGTACGGGAAGAGTTGAAAAACTCCAACCTGTAACCTCTCCTCTAGCTATTCCACCTATTTCATGCTAGAATAAAGAAAAACACATTTGGAGGCATTATGAATCAGACAGTGACTTATTTGCAGGAATTGACAGCCATTCCTTCCCCGACCGGTTTTACACGGGAGATCGCAGACTATTTGGTCAAAACCATTGAAGGCTTTGGGTACGAAGTAACTCGGACTGCTAAGGGTGGCGTGAATGTGACCATTCCTGGTGTGATCACAGACAAGCAACGCTACGTCACAGCCCATGTGGATACCTTGGGGGCTATTGTCCGCGCTGTGAAAGCAGATGGCCGCCTCAAGCTGGACCGTATCGGTGGTTTCCCTTGGAATATGATTGAAGGGGAAAATTGTACGGTCCATGTGGCTAATACCGGAAAGACCCATTCGGGTACGATTTTGGTCCATCAGACTTCTTGCCACGTCTACAAGGAGGCGGGGACTGTCGAGCGGACCCAGGACAATATGGAAGTCCGTCTGGATGAAAAAGTAACCAATGAAAAAGAAACTCGTGCCCTTGGCATTGAAGTGGGTGATTTTGTCAGCTTTGATCCCCGAACCATTGTGACAGATACTGGCTTTATCAAATCTCGTCATCTAGATGACAAGGTGAGTGCGGCGATTCTCTTGAATCTTCTGCGCGTGTACAAGGAAGAACAGATCCAATTGCCAGTAACGACCACCTTTGCCTTTTCAGTCTTTGAAGAAGTGGGGCACGGGGCTAATTCTAGTATTCCAGCTGAAGTGGTCGAATACTTGGCAGTGGATATGGGGGCTATGGGAGATGACCAAGCGACGGATGAATACACGGTATCCATCTGTGTCAAAGACGCTTCTGGACCGTATCACTACGAATTCCGTCAGCATTTGGTAGCCTTGGCAAAAGCCCAAGAAATTCCTTATAAGTTGGACATCTATCCTTTCTATGGATCGGATGCATCTGCAGCCATGAGCGCAGGAGCAGAAGTCAAACATGCTCTTCTTGGAGCAGGGATCGAATCTAGCCACTCATATGAGCGGACTCACTTGGATTCTGTAGTCGCAACAGAGCGCATGGTCGATGCCTACCTCAAGAGCGACTTAGTAGATTAAAAATTGGAACTACTCTCCGGAGTAGTTTTTTATAAACTAAAATTTTCTGAAAATTCCTTTTCTTCTGAAAATCTTTGTGGTATAATCTTAAAATAAACTTAAAATTTCTTAAGGAGTTTTACATGAAAAAAAGAAATGTCATTGCACTTGCGGGAGTTGCCCTCCTTTCAGCAGGTATCCTAGCGGCTTGTTCTGGTGGTTCTAAATCATCTAGCTCAAGCAACGGCCAAAAATTCTCATATGTCTATGAGACGGAGCCTGAAAACTTGAACTATATCACATCTGGTAAAGCAGCAACCCATGAAATCACAGGGAACTTGATTGATGGTTTGTTTGAAAATGACAAGTACGGAAATTTGGTTCCTTCTCTTGCAAAAGATTGGACAGTTTCTAAAGATGGTTTGACTTATACCTATAAACTTCGTGATGATGCTAAATGGTATGATTCAGAAGGGGAAGAGTACGCAGATGTAACAGCTAAAGATTTCGTAACAGGAATCAAATATGCGGCTGATAACAAATCAGAAATGCTCTACATTATCCAAGATTCTATCAAAGGTTTGAACGACTACGTCAGCGGAAAAAATAAAGATTTCTCTGCTGTAGGAATTAAAGCAGTTGATGATCATACCCTTCAAGTTACTTTGAACCAGGCAGAGCCTTTCTGGAATTCTAAATTGACTCTTGGAATTACCTTCCCAGTTAACGAGAAATTCGTGAAATCAAAAGGGGATAAATTCGCCCAAGCAAGTGACACTAGCTCTCTTCTTTACAATGGTCCTTACATCTTGAAGAGCTTCACTTCTAAATCATCTATCGAGATGAGCAAGAATGAAAACTACTGGGATAAAGACAATGTTCACATCACAGATGTTAAGCTAGAGTATTATGATGGTCAAGACCAAAGTAAATTGGCCAACTCATTTGAGGACAACGCTCTTAGCCTTGCTAAATTGTTCCCAACTGGACCTGGATTTACAGACCAAGCTAAGAAGTTTAAAGATGAAATCATCTACACTCCACAAGATGCCAGCACCTTCGTGATCGGAGTCAATATCGACCGTCAGTCATACAAGTACACTAAAAAAACAACAGATGAAGAAAAATCATCTACTAAGAAAGCTCTTTTGAACAAGGACTTCCGTCAAGCAATCAGTTTTGCCTTCGACCGTGAATCTTATGCTGCCCAAGCAAATGGTAAAGATGGAGCAAGCAAACTGATCCGTAACTTGTACATCCCACCTACATTCGTTCAAGCAGATGGCAAGACCTTCGGTGAGATGGTTAAATCTGAGTTGGTGACTTATGGAGACGAGTGGAAAGATGCAAATCTTGACGATGGTCAAAATGGTCTTTACAACGCAAAACAAGCCAAAGAAGAGTTTGCGAAAGCGAAATCTGCACTTGAAGCAGATGGCGTGAAATTCCCAATCCACTTGGATATGCCAGTTGACCAAACGACTCCATCGAAGGTTCAACGTGCTCAATCCTTCAAACAATCAGTTGAAAGCTCACTTGGAAAAGACAACGTCGTTGTCGACATCCATATGGTATCCAAAGAAGATCTCTTGAACGTGACCCTCTTTGCTGCTAAAGCAGAAGACGAAGACTGGGATATCTCAGATAATGTTGGATGGAGCCCTGACTACCAAGACCCATCAACTTACATGGATATCTTGAAAGCTTCATCTGGGGAAAATACTCGTACTTTCTTTGGATTTGACCCAAGCGAAAACAATGAGGCAGCTAAGAAAGTTGGCTTGTACGACTTTGAGAAGATGGTAACGGAAGCAGGAGCTGAAACAAAGGATCTTAACAAACGTTTTGAGAAATATGCAGCAGCTCAAGCTTGGTTGACAGATAGTGCCTTGGTAATTCCTACAACATCTAAGACTGGTCGTCCATTCTTGACTCGTGTAGAACCATTCTCAGCACCATTCGGCTGGACCGGTGGTAAAGGGAAAGACAACGTTGTCTATAAAGGCATGAAGCTTCAAGACAAGGCTGTAACAACCGAAGACTACAATAAAGCTCTTGAAAAATGGAAGAAAGAGCAAGCGGAGTCTAACCAAAAAGCTCAAGAAGAATTAAAAGATCATGTGAAATAAACATCTTTTGATCGAGGCAAATTTGCCTCGATTTTTTCTTGGAAAGAAATTGATATAAAAGCGCTTACATAGTATAATGGGAGTGTTGATTATAAAAAGTTAGGAGACTGACATGAAAAAGAAAACAATGGTTTCCATTGTCGCATCGAGCTTACTGATCGCGCCAATGGTTTTGCACCAAGTAGTAGCAGCAGATGAGCAGACGGAAGAATTGGTTCCTGCGACAGAAGTGGTCCATGCTCCATCTACTGAAGCAACAACGACAGCACGTGACACAAGTACTAGCTCTAGTGAAGAAGGGGCAAGCTCAAGTGAGGCATCGCTGGATCGGGGGGCAGTTGTAAATCAAGTAGCTCCTTCATCAGTGGAACTTTCAAGACAAAGTGATCCAACTGTTCCAGTAGCAACTCCAGTAGTAACAAGCAGGGAAGCTGCACCTCAATCCACTCCTACTTCAGAAGCACCGGCAACAAGTCAGGATTTGGCAAAAGTCACAGGTTCGACCCTTGCAAGTGATCAGGCTACTAAAAAGTTGACAGTGCAAGATGCTGTTAATGGCTTGCTTCAATGGGCAGCAACGGATCCAAGCCAATTGGGCCAAAGCCAAGCAGATCGGGAACGCTTTGCCAAGAGTTTAGGTTTGATTGAAAGATCAGAAGATCTGACTCGTAAGGTCAGTCAGCCAGAATTGGCCAAGATGTACGAAACAGCTAAGAAACTCTATGATGCCTACCGGGCTGAAAAGAAAAGCCCTCTCTTTTTAAATGGTCGTGCCCAGCCTATTTTCCCTTATACGACGGGAGAAAAAGCAGACGAAGACTACAAATATGAGGACAGCCAAATTGTGCGCTTCCCAGTCTATGTCGAAACGGACTACGACACCGATGCAGATGGCAAGCCAGACTTGGTCAAAGCCATTGTTCAATTACCAAAAGCAGTCGCGCAAGGTGACTTTAAGGCGGCGACCATTCTGGAAGCGCGTCCTTACGTAGCAGGGACGCTCGATGAAAACTACGTGACCCTTGAAAGTCTGGGGCTTCCGACAGACGGCAGCTACGACATGAAGAAACTGCACAGCAAACCTGCAAAGAGACAGCCAGTTGGCAGTGAGACGACAGTAGAAGCAGCGAAAAAAGCCAAAGCATCGGATTGGTACTACTACAGTCCCTACGAGTATATCTATGACTACGAAGATCTCAACTGGTATGACTATTTTTTGGTCAGAGGTTATGCCTTTATCTCAAGTGCTGGACTTGGTACCAAGGGATCCGAAGGCTTTAACACGATAGGGTCTGATCTCGAAATCAATGCCTTCAAGAATATCATCGAATGGGTCAATGGCAAACGCAAAGCCTACACTGATAAGACCAGCAATATCGAAATCAAGGCAGACTGGGCAAGTGGCAATGTCGCAATGACCGGTCTATCCTGGGCTGGCACCACAACCTTTGGTGTGGCAGCGACAGGCGTAGAAGGCCTAAAGACCATCGTTCCAGCAGCAGGGATTGCTTCTTGGTATGATTATTTCAATAGCCAAGGGACCCAATTTGGCAATGCACCTTATAGTGACCTTTCATGGCTATCCCTCTACGTTAGCACGCGGATGCTGGACCAAGACGATTGGGCAGGGATTTGGCAAAACTATTCCAACTACATCAACCAATTGAACAAGGACCAGTACGCTCATGATCGCAACTACAGTGATGTCTGGAAGGAGCGGGATTATACCCTTCATCCAGAAAATCTCAAGACCAGCGCCCTGATTGTCCATGGCTTGAACGATGACAATGTCAAGACCAAACATTTTGAACTTATGTACGATGCGCTCAAGAAAGCGGGCCAAGATGTCAAGCTCTATCTCCACCAAGGAGACCACGTCTATCCAGCTGCTATGTCCCGTGGATACGGCATCACCGCCAATGGTCAAGATTTTTATGATTTGCTCAATACCTGGTTGACCCACTACCTATATGGCGTGGACAATCACGTCGAAAGCTTGCCAGCGGTTCTAGCTCAAAACAACTATGATCCAAGTAAGTGGACCAGCTATGATAACTGGAAGAGCAGTCAACGTCTCTTTTTGAATGCTCAGTCGAAACGCTTGGAAGAAACCATTTCAAGTGACTATGCGGCTGCGGGTGTTGAGATCGCTAACCGTAATGAAACAGTCAGCAAAGCCTCTTCTAAGGCTAATCTGACCTTTGTTTCTGATGTCACTGAGGACACTACGATCAAGGGCCACATTCCCGTTCATTTCAAGGCAGCTCTTGCCAAAGGTCAAGGAAAGAATTTCCAACTCAATGCCCTCTTGGTAGACGTGGCAGATGAGGACTTTGACGTGGTAGGAAATGGTAGCGTCAAGCAAGATAAAACAGCAGACGGTTTCTGGATGGGAAGCAATTTAAGCAACCTATCTGTTGCCGAATACGAAACCATCAAGACCAAGTACAAGGTAATTGCAAAAGGGTGGATCAACCTTGCGAATCCTGAGTCTGGCTACGATTCAGCAAGCTCTCGCGCAAGCATCGAGCCAAAGGTTGGGGAATACCACGATTACACCGTTTATCTCCAACCAAATCTCTATACGGTTAAGAAAGGTCACAAGTTAGCGCTTGTTTTCAACACCTATGACCCATCTGATTTAACGGTGGAGCATCCCTATGAAGTAACTTTTAAGACAGATTCTATCCAGGCTGCGATTCCAATTGTCGAAAAGACCCGCGCCCAAAAGGCAGCCTATGTACCAAGTGCAACAGATACTGACTATTCGAAATTGCCAGAAATAGAAGGAGCTGCTCTAGTCGCTCCAGAAGTACACTACAAGGAAGAATATAGGCTTCCAAGCCCAGAATACTTTGTCCAACCAAGCCAAACTCTTCCTGAAAAAGAAGAGCAGATGCAAACAGGATCAGCAAGACAAGAGCAACCTCATCATACACTAGCTGTATCCTATGGACCTCAATTTGTTTCACAAGGATTTGCAGAAGATCCTCAAGAAATGACTCTTTCAGTAGGAGGAGAGCAGGCAGATCCTACCCTTCCTCAAACAGGCAGCAAAGACCATGCTCTGGGTCTCTTAGGGGTGATCAGTCTTACAGCTTCTAGTCTCATCTTTTGGCGCAAAAAGAGAGAAGATGCCTAAGGAGTCCCCGTAGCAAATATTTCTAAAATGGCATCATTTAGTGTAAAATAAAAGTAGAAATGCTAAATCAGTAGTCACTACTGAAAAAGGAGGAAATATGGCACACGTAATCACAGATGCAACTTTTGAACAAGAAACCAGCCAAGGCCTTGTCTTGATTGACTTTTGGGCAACTTGGTGTGGTCCATGCCGCATGCAGGCTCCAATCTTGGATCAGTTGGCAGAAGAAGTACATGAAGATGATTTGAAAATCTGTAAGATGGATGTCGATGAAAATCCAAATACAGCACGTCAATTCGGTATCATGTCGATCCCAACTCTTCTCTTTAAAAAAGATGGACAAGTTGTCAAACAAGTGGCTGGAGTTCATACGAAAGCCCAATTGAAAGAAATCATTGCAGAATTGAGCTAAAAAGAAGGGAGTAGGAAAGAACTCCGTAAAATAAAAAAAGTTGAAAAGGTTCCCCAAACCTTTTCAATTTTCCCACCCCCGTATAGCTTCAACAGTCTGGGAGACTGTTGAAGGTTGTGGATAAAGGAAACTTTGTTTCCCTCATTAGGTATCTTCGGAGCTTAATAAGCGAACGAAGATACCAATCAACCACTGCGTCATACAGTTATTTCTATCAAACATCGAAGGCTGGATAATTTTTTCCAGCTTTTTTTGATGCTCTTTATTTCTTTCAAATAGACGCGATACCCATTGACAGCGCTTTCTTATAGTGCTAAAATGAAGCTGTATTTCCTATAAAATTTTTACAGGAAAAAATTCTCCTAGGAAGATGTAGATCCTAGGAGAAAATTACGTATAAAGGTTATTGGCCCTCTGTATCTTGGGCTACCCAGACACTGACGGAGCGTTCTGCCACTGGGAATTCAGCAGTACCGTCTTCTTGGACTTGGACGGTTTCGCTACAATTTTCTAGTACATCATAGTAGGTGAGGCCTGCGTAGGATGAGCCGATCTCCATGACTTTTGTAGCAGCTTGGTTATTGGAAATCAAGCAGGCGATTGGTGCTGATTCTTCTGAACCTGAACGTGTCCAACCGATGCAATTAGGATCATCGAAGTAGTCCGTTTCTTCCCCATAGGCCAGATCTTTACGAACCCATAAGAGTCGATCGAGGACCCCTTGGAAACTTTCTTGCGCAAATTGGCCCTCGATCCCGTAGTAGTCTCCATAGAAGACACAAGGCAAACCAGCTTCACGAAGTAAGATCAAGGCATAGGCTGCAGGCTTAAACCATTCTTGGATCGTAGATTCCAAGGCTTGCCCTCGTTGGGTGTCATGGTTGTCCACAAAGGTTACGGCCTGTTCAGGATGATTGAGCGCTAGTGTTCCATCAAAAATAGTTCGAAGGTCGAAATTTTCACCCTCTTGACTAGCTCTGAAGAGATTTTGGTGGAGGGCTACATCGATCAAGTCATACAAGTAGTCAATGCTTTCCAAGTACTCATCGTTGGTTTCTGTGTCGCCATTCCAAAATTCACCAAAGACGTAGAAATCTTCTCCATATTTTTTGGTGATATTATGAATGAAATTCTTCATAAAGAAGGAGTCAATGTGCTTGACGGCATCCAGACGGAAGCCTTCTACACCAGTCGTTTCGATAAACCATTCAGCCCATTGGTCGAGATTTTCTACAACTTCGGGATGTTTGAAATCGATATCGGCGTACATGAGGTAATCGTAGTTTCCGTTTTCCTTGTCTACCAGATCTCCATGAGCCCAACCTTTATTGTCCCCTTGGATTTGGTAGATCCCATTCTTATTGCGTGAAGCATCGTAGTCCGTACCGGTGAAGTGGTACCAATGCCAGTGGAAGTCATTATAGGCGCCATTTCGGCCATCAAAGGTGAATTTGGTCCATCCTTGAATGGTGAAGGGCTCAGTGAGGACCTTGTTTCGATCCATTGGATCCACCTCAACGACCTCGAATTCCTCTAAGCCATCGGCAGCAGCTTTATGGTTGAGAACGACATCGGCCATTGGTTGAATCCCTGCATCTTTGAGGGCTTGAATGGCTTGAAGATAATCATCTTTGAAGCCATATTTGGTGCGAACCGTTCCTTTTTGATCGAACTCGCCCAAATCAAAGAGGTCATAGACTCCGTACCCAACGTCATTGTTAGAAGTAGCTTTAAAGGCAGGCGGCATCCAGACCTTGCGAATACCCAAGTCTGCTAAGTGTTGCGCATCTTCAGCAAGACGCGACCAGTGGTTCCCATCAGCGGGCAAATACCACTCAAAATATTGCATTAAGGTTTGATTTTCCATTTTTATTTCTTCTTTCATGTGAATGTCCCTATTTTACCAAAAATAGTTGGATGCGACAAACGTTTGCGCTGGAAGCAAGCCCTTTCTGGAAAAGAAATCGCATACATGAAAGAAATGAAGTGAGAATATAAAAAGTAGCATTTTATTTACGTAGAAATATCAGTCTGGTACATATATTTCTATTCATTTTATAGTTTGATCATATCAAAGGAGGATTGGTTTGAAAGTGAAAACCACCAATAGAGAGAGCATCGAAACGATTTTTACTGAAGCCTTGGCAATCCCAAGCTTTACCAACACTGAGACCGAGCAAGGAATCGAAGCCTACCTGGATCAACGGATTGGACAAATCCCCTATTTCAAGGACCATCCGGACCACTTTGGGCGCTATCAGGTGCCCCAGGATCACTTGCATCGGTCGGTCAATTGGGCCTTGGTTGATAAGGGCAAGAAAAAAACAGTTATCCTTTTCCACCACCATGATACAGTCGATCTAGAAGACTATGGAAATTTAGCAGAAATCGCACTCGATTCTGATCAAGTAGCAGAAGCCTTGAAAACACTGGATAGGCGACCCGATATGCAGGAAGATTTAGTTTCTGGGGAGTGGAAATTTGGCAGAGGGTCTTGCGATATGAAAGCAGCCCTAGCCCTTCAATTGGGGGTTCTGGAAGCCTATGCAGCAGATCCCTCAGAAGGTCAGGTCAATCTGCTCTATCTCTCTGTTGGAGATGAGGAATCCTATTCACGTGGGATGCGGGGAGCATTGGGCCTCCTCACAGATTTGCAGGAAACCTTTGATCTGAATTATGTATTGGCAGTGGATTCAGAGCCCTTTGAATCAGAGGTAGGAAAAGAAAAGGTCCTTCACATTGGCACAGTCGGCAAACTCATGCCAGTCGTTGTGGCACAAGGTGTCTTGTCCCATATGAAGGAGCCCCTTAAAGGGATCAATGCCTTGTCCCTCTTAGTAGCCATTGCAAGCCAGCTGGATCTTAATCCCGATCTGGCAGATCAGGCGCTGGGAGAAACGTCTCCCCTTCCTTCTTGGTCCTATCTCAGAGATTTGAAGGAGCAGTACGATGTATCGACAGTACTCTATGCGGCTGGTTATTTCAGTGTGCTGCATTTGAAGAAAACACCCCAAGAGCTCTTGCAACGAATCTATGAGCTTAGTCAGGAGGCCTTGGATGCCTTTTACAAGAAGTATGAGCACTTGCAGGATCAGGCTGGCCAAGACCATATGATTGCAAGGCCAAAAGTCATAACCTATCAAGAACTAGAGGAACATTGCCAAGCTTTAGACGGCTACCAAGCCTTTAGGGAAGCTTCTAACCAAAAAGCGGAACATGATTTTCGTAATGGGACCAGCTACCAGAGCCTTGCGATTCAGCAAATCCAGCGGCTCCTTGAGTTTCTCGGAGATAAGGATCCCATGGTGGTCATTGGTTTTGCGCCCCCATATTATCCTTCTATGAATTGCCGCTTTTTAGACAATACCGATTTCAATATTGTGTCCCTCATCACTGATTACCGTGAGTATCTGGACACAAGAGGTTACCTCTTAAAAGTCGAAGAATACTTTATGGGGATTAACGACACCAGCTATTGTGCCTTGGAAAAGGATGTGGCCTCTTACCAAGTCGTCCTTGATAGCCTAGCCACACCAGCTCAGGTCTATGATCTGGATCTGGATAAAATTGCCCAAATTCAGGTTCCAGCAGTTAATCTAGGACCATGGGGCAAAGAATTACATAAGCGAGGAGAGCGGGTCTACCAAGAAGACTTCTTGGAGACCATTCCAAACTATCTGCTCGAATTGCTCTACCATTTCGATGATCGCTTATCAACAGAATAAGAAAAACGGTCCCTGTGAGGATCGTAAAGGGAGTTAGTATGATTACATTTCACGGAGTTACCAAAGATTACGATGGGCACATTGCCCTCAACCACTTGGATCTGACCATCGAAGATGGGCAAATTGTCGGACTGATTGGCCACAACGGAGCCGGTAAGTCAACGACGATTAAGAGCCTGGTCAGTGTTATCACCCCAAGCACTGGGACGATTGAAGTGGATGGTCAGGACCTTTATAGCCATCGGCTTGCGATCAAAAAGAAGATCGGTTATGTGGCGGATTCGCCGGATCTTTTCTTGCGTCTCACAGCCAATGAATTCTGGGAGTTGGTTGCGACCTCTTATGATATGAGTCAGAAAGACTGTGATCAACGCTTGGAAGAGCTTCTCAGGATCTTTGATTTTCAGAGTCACCGCTATGAAGTGATTGAATCCTTTTCACATGGGATGCGCCAGAAGGTCTTCGTCATTGCAGCGCTCTTATCCGATCCAGATATCTGGGTCTTGGACGAACCGATGACCGGATTGGACCCGCAGGCTTCTTACGATTTAAAACAAATGATGCGCCAACATGCGGATCGCGGAAAGACCGTTATTTTCTCTACTCACGTCTTAGAAGTGGCCGAACAACTCTGTGATAAAATCGCCATTCTTAAAAAAGGTAATCTCATTTTCTATGGGACGATCGAGGAATTAAAGGGCCAGCACCCCGAACAAAGTCTGGAAAGTATCTATCTCAGCCTAGCGGGTCGGAAGGAAGAAGGTGGCGATCATGCGTCTTAAGATCATCCAGCAGCTGGTCAATGTTAATATCATCTATGCCAGTCAGCCCGCTCAGATCGCAAAATTACGTGCCAAACAGGCCAAAAAACCGGACGTCAAACTCAATGTCGCCCGCAAATCGGTGCTCAACTACCTCTTTTTAGGATTGGTCTATTTCCTCATATTTGGCTTGCTCTTTAGCATCTATGATTTTGTCCATCAACCAGCCTTCTTTGTCAATATGGTGGCCCTCTTTTCCTTGATGACTATTTCCCAAGGCTTTATGAGTTTTTACAATGTCTTTTATGAAAGCAAGGACCTCCAGTTTTACCGGCCCTATGCCTTCTCAGATGCGGAAGTCATTGCTGGAAAGAGTATCTCGGTCATCCTGACCCTCCTCATGGCTATCCTTCCCTTGGTCAGCTATTTTCTGATCCTGCCTGTCCAAGCAGGCGGCTTCAATCCGTTAGGGACCCTGCTAGGCCTCTTTTGTGCCTTAATTCTCTTAGGCGTTCTCTTTTTAGCGACGATCTTACTAGCTCATTTGATCACCAAGACCTTGTTTTTCAAAAAACACACGACCCTGGTCTCTAATCTCATGGTCGGAATCGGCTCCCTCCTCAGTCTAGGCGCTTATCTTTATCTAAATCTAATCCAAACTCACCGGGTAGAGATATCGGGTGGAGCGGATATTCCCATTCTTTTTCCGCCTTTTGTTGCCTTTCATCAGTTTATCCTCCATCCTTTTGAGGGAGGAGCGATCCTTGGCGTCTTGGGCTGGATTGCAGTGCTTTTAGTTCTGATCGGCCTGGTTCGTAAACTTGTGATCCCGCAGTTTTATGATGCAGCCCTTGCGGTTTCGACCAACCAAACCGTCAAAGAGCGGGTGAGGGCGATCCATGTGGGTCAGAAAGACTCTTTTAGACGATTTGTCATTCAGTATCATCGCAGACTCTTGCTTGATGGAACCCTTATGGTGCAAGTTCTCTTGATGATGAGCATTCTTCCTTACATTTTCTTACTTAGTGGAGCAGCAGGAGCATCGAAAAATATCGGCGGCCTCAGTCCTTACTTGACACCCCAGTATCTGGTGCCACTGGCCCTCGTTGCCTTCTTGATCGGTGTTTTCAATAGTTTTGGAGGCTTGACCAGTATAGGTATTTCGCTGGAGCGTGAAAACTTTGAGTACTTGAGATCGCTCCCTATTGATTTCAAGCGCTATCTCTTCCTGAAGTTTTGGTTGCTCTATTTGGTGCAATCCATTCTTCCTGTCCTTCTTCTGGTTGGTGTTTGTCTCTATTTTGGCGTGCATCCCATGGCCATCCTTGCCATGTTGCTGATCTGGGTCGTAACCACCATTCCGATCTGCATTCGAGACTACGTCAAAGATTTTCAAAACTTTAGCACTAATTGGACCAATATCACGGAGTTGATGACCCGTCATCGTGGGAATGCAGTTCTTCAGTCTATTCTCTTGATTGTCTTTCTCTTTGTGATGTTTCTCTTGATCATTGTCAGCTTCATTTGGACCTATCATTCCGTCAGCACCCTGCTGGCTGTGATCCTTTATAGTGTCATCCTGCTAATCGGAGCTGGGATCAGTTCTACCATCTACCGCAAAAAAATCCGCACTCTCTACCAAGAGATCGGAGAATAAAAAGAGAGAGTAGGACAGAAATCGGTAATTCGTTAGAATTCGATTTCGTCGTCCCACCTCCGCACAGTTGAGTAGGGCTGTAAAGTTGATGAAATCAGCGTAGTAGAGCCCACTCAACCACTGCGTCTTGCTCGACAATCCAAAAACAATTGAGAGGCTAGGACTTTTGTCCCAGCCTCTTTTTT